>DASZDE010000175.1:0-7178 GCA_035942355.1 Allosphingosinicella sp.
CTCCGCTTCGGCGCGCCGGACCATCCGCGGACGAAGCGGATCGTGGACGGCGTGGTGCGCGGCATCGGCGGCTACGGCAACTGCGTCGGCGTGCCCACGGTCGGCGGCGAGGTGAACTTCCACCCCGCCTATGACGGCAACATCCTCGTCAACGCGATGACCGTCGGAATCGCTGATCAGGACAAGATCTTCTATTCGGCCGCCGCCGGGGTGGGGAACCCGGTCGTCTATGTCGGCTCCAAGACCGGCCGCGACGGCATCCACGGCGCCACCATGGCCTCGGCCGACTTCTCCGAGGACAGTGAGGAGAAGCGGCCCACGGTGCAGGTCGGCGATCCCTTCACGGAGAAATTGCTGATCGAGGCGTGCCTGGAGCTGATGGCATCCGACGCCATTGTCGCGATCCAGGATATGGGCGCGGCCGGCCTCACCTCCTCCAGCGTCTAAATGGCGTCAAAGGGCGGCGTCGGCATCGAGCTCGACATGAACGCCGTCCCCTGCCGCGAGACCGGCATGACGCCCTATGAGATGATGCTGTCGGAATCGCAGGAGCGGATGCTGATGGTGCTGAAGCCCGGCCGCGAAGCCGAGGCCGAAGCCATCTTCCGCAAATGGGAGCTCGACTTCGCGGTGATCGGCCGCGTCACGGACACCGGCCATATGGTGCTGAAGTGGAACGGCGAGGTCGCCGCGGACATCCCGCTCGCGCCGCTCGCGGACGAGGCGCCGCTCTACGACCGTCCGTGGGTGGCGACGCCGAAGCCGGCGCCGCTCCCGGATCTGCCCGAAAGCACCGACATCGCCGCCGACCTGTTGAAGCTGATGGCCTCGCCCGACCTCGCCAGCCGCCGCTGGATCTGGGAGCAATATGACCACATGGTCGGGGCCGACACGGTCCAGCGCCCGGGCGGCGACGCGGCCGTGGTCCGAGTCCACGGCACCGACAAGGCGCTCGCCATCACCACCGACTGCACGCCGCGCTATTGCTATGCCGACCCGGTGGAGGGCGGCAAGCAGGC
The DNA here is from genome assembly GCA_035942355.1 of Allosphingosinicella sp. GTDB lineage: Bacteria > Pseudomonadota > Alphaproteobacteria > Sphingomonadales > Sphingomonadaceae > Allosphingosinicella. The sequence goes on from DASZDE010000175.1 coordinate 1,020, forward strand.
CATCGCCGAGGCCTGGCGCAACCTGTGCGCGGTTGGCGCCACCCCGCTCGCCGCCACCGACTGCATGAACTTCGGCAACCCGCAGCGCCCCGAGATCATGGGCCAGTTCGTCGGCTGCATCGAAGGGATGGCGGAGGCGTGCCGAGCGCTCGACTTCCCGATCGTGAGCGGCAACGTCAGCCTCTACAACGAGACCAAGAACGAGGACGGCACCAGCCAGGCGATCCTCCCGACCCCCGCCATCGGCGGCGTCGGGCTGCTCAAGGACTGGCGGAAGGCGGCGACGATCGCCTTCAAAGAACCCGGGGAAATGATCGTTTGCGTTGGCACGCGTTCCCGGGTGCATCTCGGGCAGTCCTTGTGGCTTCGCGAGGTGCACGGCCGGGAAGCAGGGCCACCGCCCCCCGTCGATCTCGAGGAGGAGCGCCGAATTGGCGAGGAAATTCGAAGGCTAGTCGAGGAAGGTCGCGTCACCGCCGTGCATGATGTTGCAGATGGGGGCCTGCTTGTTGCTATTGCAGAGATGGCTCTTGCGGGGGGAATCGGTGTGAGCCTGGAAACGCCGGCTGCTTGGGCCAACTCGGCTTGGAGCAATCCCGCGCACGCGTGGTTTTCAGAGGAGCAGAATCGGTACGTAGTCACCGCCGCGTGGGGCGACGACGCATTGTACGCTCATCTGGATGAGCGAGGCATTCCCTGCGAATATTTAGGTGACACTGGTTACGGTGGGTTCGAGGGGTATGACGTGAATGGGGAAGATCTGCTCTGGAGTATTTCCCTAGACGACCTCCGCCGCGCCCACGAAGGCTTCTTCCCGCGCCTGATGGGGCGGGAGCTGGCGGTCGCGGAATGCATTGAAGCGCGCATCATTTGATGCTATTGATGATGCATGCGAACGACGATCACGATCGACGACGAACTCATCGCCGACTTGCGGGAAAGCCTGGGCATTCAGGAGACGAGCGCTCTGGTTCGGCAAGCGCTTATCGAGATGCGCCAGCGGCTGGCGGCTGAGCGGCTGATTGCGCTTGGCGGTTCGGACCCTGGCGCGAAAGCAGCTCCGCGGCGGCGGCCTCGGAGGTTCGTCAATCCTGACTGATGGCCACGGCGAACATCATAGCCGACAGCTCAATTTGGATCGATCACATCAACAAGGGTGATGCGGAGCTCGCAACGCAGCTCAAGCGCCGGCGGATCGTGCTCCATCCGATGATCATCGGCGAAGTGGCGCTGGGGCCCATTGCCAATCGCCGCGTCGTGTTGGGGGAACTCCAGGTCCTGCCGCAAGCCAGACCGGCATCCCATGCCGAGGTGATGGCAATGATCGAATGGCTCCAACTCTTCAATTGCGGCATCGGCTATGTCGATGCCCATTTGCTTGCCTCCGCGCGCCAGCTGCCGAATGGGCAGCTGTGGACGCGCGACAAGCGCCTCCGCACTCAGGCGGAGCGGCTCGGGCTCGCCTTCGTGCCATGATATCCGGCTACTCGCGCACCCCACTCGCCAAGAAGCTGTCGCTGAAGCCCGGCATGCGGGTGTGGTGGGACGCCGTGCCCGACGCGGTGCGCGACGAGATTGAACGGGACGGACTGGAGCTGCGGCTGCTCGAGCGGCCGGAGGCGCCGATCGAGGCCGCCCACATCTTCGTCACCCTGCGCGCCGAGATGGAGGACAAGCTCCTGGCGCTGCGCCCGCTGCTCGCGCCTTCCGGCTTCATCTGGGTGAGCTGGCCCAAGCGAGCCTCGAAGGTGCCGACCGACATCACCGAGGACGGCATCCGCGAGGTCATTCTCCCAGACACCGACCTCGTCGACGTCAAGGTATGCGCCGTCGATTCGGTCTGGTCCGGGCTCAAATTGATGATCCGCCGCAGGAGCCGATGAAAGCTATTGCGAACAATTCTCATTAGCTATATTGAGGCCATCTGAGGAGGGGCGGATGGTCGTCTGCATTTGCAATGCGTTGAAAGAAGCGGACGTGCGCAGGGCCGCGCGGGACGGCGCCTCCTGCCCCACCAGCGCTTACCGCACCCTCGGGCGTAAGCCGCGTTGCGGGCAATGCTTCGCATTCGCACGCGACATCATTGCCGCCGAGCGTGCGACTGCCTAGCAACAGCAGGTTTTTTCGCGGATTTCCGCCGTTTTCTTCATTCAAATCACATCATGTTTCCGCTATGAGGTTCGCGACAGGAGGGCCTCATGAAGGGCGACGACACGGTCATCGAGCTGCTCAACGAGGCGCTCAGGAACGAGCTTACCGCAGTCAACCAATATTGGCTGCATTACCGCCTGCTCGACAATTGGGGCGTGCACCGGCTCGCCGAGTTCGAGCGGCACGAATCGATCGACGAGATGAAGCATGCCGACCAATTGTCGGAGCGCATCCTGTTCCTCGAGGGCCTGCCCAATTTCCAGCTGCTGGGCCGGCTCCGGATCGGCGAGAGCGTCGAGGAAGTGCTTCGCGCCGACCTCGAGCTCGAGCTGGAAGCGGTGGTCCAGCTCAAGAATGCGATCCAGCATTGCGAGGCGGTGCGCGATTATGTCAGCCGCGACCTGTTCGCCGCCATCCTCGCCAACGAGGAGGAGCATGTCGATGCGCTCGAGCGCCAGTTCGACATGATCGCGGCGATGGGCGTGCAGAATTACGTCCAGCTCCAGTCCAAGCCGGCGCAGGAGTGACGATCCGGCCGGCCTGCCGTCGCCGCTGAGCTGAGCCCGGCATGACCGCGACCGCCGGGGCGCCGCCGCGCATCGCCACGCTCGACGTCGTCCGCGGCGTCGCTGTGATGGGCATATTGGCGATGAACATCGTCGCCTTCGCCATGCCCTTCCCCGCTTATATGAATCCTTATGCCTATGGGATGGAATCCGGCGCCGACCTCGCCTCGTGGATATTCAGCTTCATCTTCATCGACGGCAAGATGCGGGGCCTGTTCTCGCTGCTGTTCGGGGCGAGCATGCTGCTGGTGCTCGAACGCGCCGAGGCGGCCGGCGAGTCGGCCGACGCGATCCATTTCCGCCGCATGGCCTGGCTGCTCGCCTTCGGCCTCGCCCATTTCTACCTGCTGTGGTGGGGCGACATCCTCGCCCTCTACGCCGCGATCGGGATGGCCGCCTGGTTCTTCCACCGCAAGCCGGCGCGCGCGCTGATCGGCTGGGGCGTCGGGCTGGTGCTCGCGCAATTCCTGCTGTTCGCCCTGCTGTCGGTCAGCTTCTTCGCGGCCAGCGAGGCGGCGGCCGCGCCGGGCGCCAGCGCGGAAGCGGTCCGGAGCTGGGCAAGGATGAAATCGGAATTCGCCTTGCTTTCGGCGGAGGAGCTGGCGGCGACGCTGGCGCTCTACCGGGGTGGCTACCAGGGCATCCTCGAGCATCAGCTCACCGAGGAGCTGTTCGAGCCCTTGAAGGCGATCCTCCTGTTCGGCTGCGAGACGCTGGCCTACATGCTGTTCGGCATGGCCGCGCTCAAGAACGGCTTCCTGGCCGGCGCCTGGCCCGCCCGTCGCTATCGCCGCGCCGCCCTTATCGGCTTCGCGATCGGCGTGCCCGGCTACGGACTGCTCGCCTGGCTGCTGTGGCGGGACGGGTTCGGCGTGCCGATGCTGTTCGCCCTTTCCATCGCCGCCACGGTGCTGATCCGTCCGGCCATGGTCGCCGGCCTGGCCGCGCTCGTCATCCTCGCGACCCGGCGCGGCGGCGCATGGGTCGACCGGGTGGCGGCCGCCGGCCGCGCTGCCTTCACCAACTATCTCGGCACCAGCCTCGTCATGACCGCCTTCTTCTACGGCTGGGGCCTCGGCCTCTACGGCCGCTTCGCCCGGGCCGAATTGTGGCTCGTCGTCGCGGCGATGTGGGCGCTGATGCTGCTGTGGTCGAAGCCGTGGCTCGATCATTATCGCTACGGCCCGTTCGAATGGCTGTGGCGCAGCCTCGCCCGCGGCCGGCTCCAGCCGATGCGGAGGGGACAGTCACTTTCAGGCGAGACCGCGTCCAGCTGACGCGGCGCGTGGGGAAAGTGACTGTCCCCTTTTCAAATCCCGCCGAAATCCTGGTTGCCGGCACCGTTGCGGCCGAAGCCGGGGCGGCGTTCGACCAGCGGATTGGCCTCCTTCTCGAACAGCTCCATGGTCAGCGCGTAAAGCGGGCGGAGCCGCGCCACCGCCGGCAGCAGTTCGTCCGGAAAGATCCGCATCTCGACCGCGCGGCGGGCGGCATATTCGATCTCCTCGGCGAGTTCGCCGAGCGGCTCGGCGCCGAACTGGCGCGCCTCCGACTTGAGCGTATGCGCCGGGGTCACCAGCGCCGCCGCATCCTTGCGCTGCATCGCCTCCTCGATCCTGGCGACCGATTTGTCGCCGTCTTCGCGGAAATAGCCGAGGATGCGGACGAAGCCGGGCCCAAGCTCGCTGCGGGTGCGCGAGAAGACGGTCCAGTCCACGATCGCGTCGGGATCGTCAGTCAAATTCGCCGCTCCTCATGGGACGCCCGGGTCCGCTCGCCGCTCTTCTAGCGCCCGCCCGGTAAACAGGTCGTTGACGGTGTCAGCCGAACCGCACGTCGAACGCGGCCGCATCCTCGGGATCGGCGGCGATCGTCCAGCCCCGCTCGGCGCATAACAAAGCGAGCTCGCGCGGTGCGGCCGGATCGTCGGCGAGGATGCGGACCGCTCCGGCGTGCCCCATCGCGCGCGCCGCGCGGCTCAACCGAAGCGCCGGCCACGGGCAGAGCAGGCCGCGCGCGTCGACCAGGCGCGGGTCGCCGCTCACCGATCGAACGGGTTGCTGGCGGCGCGCATCTGGAGCCGCACCGGCACCGCGCCGAAGCCCAATTCGCTGCGGATGCCGTTCACCAGATAGCGTTTGTAGCTTTCGGGCAGCTGATCGACGCGGGTGCCGAAGACGACGAAGCTCGGCGGCCTGGCGTTGACCTGGGTGATGTAGCGCAGCTTGATCCTTTTGCCGCCCGGCGCCGGCGGAGGATTGCGCTCCACCGCCGCTTCGAACCAGCGGTTGAGCGCGCCGGTCGACACCCGCTTCGACCAGATCTCGCGGACCTCGAAGGCCGCGGCCAGCAGCTGGTCCAGCCCCTTGCCGGTGCGCGCCGACACGGCGAGCAGCGGCACGCCCCGCGCCTGCGCCAGCCCCTCGTCGAGCGCGGCGCGGATACCCTGGAACAGCGCGCTCTGATGCTCGGCCAGGTCCCATTTGTTGATCGCGATGAGCAAAGCCCGCCCCTCCTGCAGGACGTGGTCGGCGATGCGCAGGTCCTGCGCTTCCAGCCCGAGCGTCCCGTCGAGCAGCAGCACGACCACTTCGGCGAAATCGACCGCCCGCCGCGCATCGGCGACCGACAGTTTCTCGAGCTTGTCCTGCACGCGCGCCTTCTTGCGCATGCCGGCGGTGTCGATCAGCCGCACCTGCCGGGCCTCGCCGTCCCGCCCCTTCCACTCCCAGTCGATCGCGATCGAGTCGCGCGTGATCCCCGCTTCCGGACCGGTGATCAGCCGCTCCTGCTCGAGGATGCGGTTGATCAAGGTCGACTTGCCGGCATTGGGGCGGCCGACGATGGCGAGCTTGAGCGGCCCCTCGCCCTGCTCCTCTTCCTCCTCGTCCTGGCCGCGCTCCACATAGGGGCGGATATGCTCGAACAGGTCGGCCACCCCCTCGCCATGCTCTGCGCTCATCGCGATCGGCTCGCCGAGCCCGAGCGCATAGGCTTCGAGGATGCCGCTCTCGCCGGCGCGGCCTTCGGCCTTGTTGGCGGCCAGCACGACCGGCGTCGTTTCGCTCCGCAGCCAGCGCGCGATCTCCTCGTCGAGCGGGGTCACGCCCGCGCGCGCGTCGATCAGGAACAAGGCCGCGTCGGCCGCGCGGACGGCGGCGGTGGTCTGGGCCCGCATCCGGCCCGGCAGCGTCGCCGGATCCTCGTCCTCGTAGCCGGCGGTGTCGATCACCCGGAAGTCGAGGCCGAGCAGGCTGGCGTCGGCCTCGCGGCGGTCGCGGGTGACGCCGGGCCGGTCGTCGACCAGAGCGAGCTTCCGCCCCACCAGCCGGTTGAACAGGGTCGATTTGCCGACATTGGGGCGGCCGACGATCGCGACGAGGGGCAGCATGGCCATAGCCGGCTGCCCTGCCGCCCTACCTCAAGGCGGTCAACCCTACCT
>DASZDE010000176.1:0-35868 GCA_035942355.1 Allosphingosinicella sp.
CTACGATGTCGACGGCGCCGGCGGCGCCGCCCAGGTCCTGTTCGCCCGGGTGACCCCCAACACCCCCATCACCCGCTCGGACTTCTACGCCTACACCGCCCCGCCCGCCGCCGCGCCGCCGCCGCCGGCCGCGTTCGCCGAGGGGCGCGCCGCCGACGCCGTGCTGGTCATGGCGCCGGCTGCGGGCTGGGAGATGCTGACCGAGATCGTCTGACGGCCGGGCGGCGGCGCCTGGCTCAACGCCCGCCGGCGCCCTCGGGCTCCAGCTGCGGCCGCATCGCCGCCGTGCCGCCCGCGAATCGGTCGGTGGCCCGGATCAGGCGATCGAGGATGCCGGGTTCGTTATAGGCGTGGCCGGCATCGGGGACGAGGTGGAACTCGGCCTCGGGCCACGCGCGGTGGAGGTCGAACGCGGTCCGGACCGGGGTGCAGACGTCGTAGCGGCCCTGGACGATCACCCCGGGGATGCCGCGTAGCCGGCCGGCGCGGCGCAGCAGCTGGTCCTCCTCCAACCAGCCGCCATGGACCATATAATGATTCTCGATCCGGGCGAAGGCGATCGCGAACTCGTCCTGGGTGAAGGACTCGCTGAGCTTGGCGTCGGGGAGCAGGGTGATGGTCTCGCCTTCCCACTTGCTCCACGCCTTGGCCGCCTCGAGCCGCACCGCCGGGTCGCTATGGGTGAGGCGGCGATGATAAGCGGCGACCAGCTCGGCGCGCTCGCCCTCGCCGATCGGCGCGAGGAAGCCCTGCCACTTGTCCGGGAACAGCTCGGACGCGCCGTGCTGGTAGAACCAGTCGATCTCCGAGCGGCGCATGGTGAAGATGCCGCGCAGGATGAGCGCGCTGACCCGCTCGGGGTGGGCCTCGGCATAGGCCAGGGCGAGCGTCGAGCCCCACGAGCCGCCGAACACCAGCCAGCGCTCGGCGCCGACCAGCTCGCGCAGCCGTTCGATGTCGGCGACCAGGTGCCAAATGGTGTTGGCGTCGAGCTCCGCGTGCGGGGTCGAGCGGCCGCAGCCGCGCTGGTCGAACAGCAACAGATGGTAGCGCCCGGGGTCGAACTGGCGGCGGTGGTCAGGCGTGCAGCCCGCGCCGGGGCCGCCGTGCAGGAACACGGCCGGCGTGCCGTCGGGATTGCCGCACAGCTCCCAATAGACGCGGTGGCCGTCGCCGACGTCGAGATGGCCGGAGCGATAGGGCTCGACCGGCGGGTAGAGGGTGCGGAGCGGCGGCGTCGGGACGTCGGGCACTTGAACCTCGTAAGGCTGCGGGTCGCCGGCGGCGGCGCCCGCAAGCGACGCGCCGGTTTCGCCCGCGCCTACAACAAGAAGTCGGCCGCGGCCAGCACCGCGTCCGGGTTCAGCAGGATGTGGAAGTCGGCAGCGCCGTCGCCGTCGGTGTCGCCCTCGAGCCAAAGCTCGCCGCCGATCGCGATGCCGGCGCCGTCGTGGCTTTGGTAGCGGAGCTCGCCGGCGACGCCGCTGAACGCCGCGTCGGCGATGAACGCGAACGCCTGATCGCCGGCGGTGCCGCGGTCGGCGTCGAGCGCGCTGAGGTCGATCCGATCGATGCCCGAGGCGAAGTCGGTGATCCGGTCGGCCAGGAACAGGCCGAAGCCGGTATCGCCTTCTTCGAAGCGGAAGCGGTCGGCGCCGTCGCCGCCGGTCAGCAGATCGACCCCGGACCCGCCGAGCAGCACGTCGCCGCCGCCGCCGCCGTCGAGCAGGTCGCCATGCTCGCCGCCGGCCAGGAAATCGCCGCCGCCGCCGCCGGCCAGCGTATCGCCGCCGCCGCCGCCGAGCAGGGTGTCGCCGCCGCCGCGGCCGCTGAGCGCATTGGCGGCCGCGTTGCCGGCGATCCGGTTGGCGAGCGCATTGCCGATGCCGCCGAGGTCGCGGGTCCCGGTCAGGACCAGCCGCTCGACTTCCGCGCCGAGCACATGGTCGACCGAGCTGCGCACGCTGTCGATGCCGCCGCCGCTCGCTTCCACCACCCGGTCGCCGGCCTCGTCGACCTCGAAGCGGTCGTTGCCCGCGCCCCCCGCCATCGTGTCGGCCCCTGCGCCGCCGTCGAGCCGGTCGTTGCCGCCGCCGCCGCGCAGCCGGTTGGCGGCGGAATTGCCGGCGAGCATGTTCGCCAGCGCATTGCCGGCGCCGTCGATCGCGTCCGCCCCGGTGAGGACGAGCGTCTCGATCTCGGCTCCGATCCCGTAGCTGACCGAGCTTCGCACCGTATCGGCGCCGCCACCGGCCGCCTCCACCGCCGCGTCGGCATCATGGTCGACGATATAGAGGTCGTCGCCGCCGCCGCCGGCCATGGCGTCGGCGCCGGCGCCGCCGTCGATCAAATTGCCGCCGCCGTCGCCGGTGAGACTATCGGCGAAACGGGATCCCGCCAGATTCTCGATTGCGACGAGCGTGTCGCGGCCTGCGCCGCCGGTCTGCTGGGCCGAGATGAGCGACAGGTCGACCGCCACTGCTGCAGCCGCCGACGCGTAGCTTGCGGTGTCGGACCCCTCGCCGCCGTCGAGCACGTCCTCGCCGCGGCCGCCGTCGAGCCGGTCGTCGCCGCCGCCGCCGTCGAGCCGGTTGCCGGCATTATTGCCGGTGAGGCTGTTGGCGAGCGCGTTGCCGGCGCCGTCGGCCGCGGCCCGGCCGGTGAGGATCAGGCTCTCGAAGCCCGCACCAAGCCGGTGGGTGAGCGAGGAGCGTATTGTGTCGGAGCCCGCGCCGCCCGCTTCGCTCGCGCGGTCGCCGCCATGGTCGATCACATAGACATCGTCGCCGGCGCCGCCCGCCATGCTGTCGGCGCCGCTGCCGCCGTCGAGCCGGTCGGCGCCCGCGCCGGCGCTCAGCCGGTCGTCGCCGGCGCCGCCGGCAAGGCGGTTGGCGGCGTCATTGCCCGCGATCCTGTTGGCGAGCGCATTGCCCGCACCGAGCGTCGCGCCGCCGCTCAGCGCGAGATTCTCGAGCTCGGCGCCCAGCCGGTAAGAGGCCGAGCTCCGCACCGTGTCGATGCCGCCGCCGGCCGCCTCGACGAGCGTGTCGCCGGCGCGATCGACTCCGTAGACGTCGTTGCCGGCGCCGCCGGCCAGCGTGTCGGCGCCGGCGCCGCCGTCGAGGAAATTGGCGGATGCGTTGCCGGTCAGCGTGTCGGCGAAGCGCGAGCCGATCAGGCCGGCGATCGAGCGCAGCGTGTCGCGGCCGGCGCCGCCGGTGTCCTGGGGGGCCGGGTTGAGGCCGACCGCCACCGCCGCCGCGGCCGACGCGTAGCTCGCCAGGTCGGCCCCTTGCCCGCCCAGCAATAAGTCATCGCCAAGGCCGCCGTCGAGTATGTCGTCTCCGCCGGCCCCGTCGAGCCGGTCGTCGCCGCCGCCGCCGCCGAGCCGGTTAACTTCTTCATCATCGCCCACAAGCAGGTCGGCGAAGCGCGACCCGGCGACATTCTCGACATCGAGGCTGTCGAGGCCGGCGGCGGCGGTATCCTGCGGCCCGTCCAGGCCCAGGTCGATCGTCACGGCCGCCGCCGCGGAACCGTAATCGGCGGTGTCGGAGCCGTCGCCGCCGACCAGCCTGTCGTCGCCGAGCCCGCCGTCGAGCCGGTCGTCGCCCGCGCCGCCCTCGATCCGGTCGCCGCCGCCGCCGCCCGCGAGCCGGTTCGCGGCCTGGTTGCCGGTGATCCGGTCGCGGCCGTCGCCGCCGATCGCATTCTCGATCAGCGAGCGTGTGTCGCCCTGGTAGAGCAAGGCGTTGGCGATATTGCCGCGGGCGTAGGTCGGCGGCACGTCCCAGCCCTGCTCGTTGAGGTCGACCAGCTGGTCCCGGGCGGTGGTGGTCCAGCCGCCGGGACGAAGGTCGATCCGCACGCCATTGCCGTAATTGGACAAATCGTACGTATCGCTGCCGCCGCCGTCCCACAGCGTCATGAAGATGCGGTTGATGTTCGGCGCGATCTGGCCGGCGCCGTCGATCGACATCTGCCCGGTGGCCGGATCCCAGCGGTAGGTCGAATCGCCCTGATTGTGCGCGAAATTGGCCCCGTACAGATATTGCAGCGCGGCGATGTCGCACATCATGAAGGTCTGCGGCCAGCCGCCATTCTCCTCGCTGCCGCCGAGGAACGGCGAATCCGGCGCTCCGCTCCAGCTGCGGTAGGTCATCACCGAATATTCGTGGGTGTCGTGCGCCGGCGTCAGCCCGGGATCCTCATGGCCGTGCTTGAGCCCGAGCGCGTGGCCGATCTCGTGCATCACTGTCGAATGGAGCGCGTTGCCCGGCTCCAATTCGCCGGTGTCCATATGGTGGTCGCTGATCCACACGTCGCCGCCGGCGCCGAGGCCGGGATAATAAGCGTAGCCGGCAAAATGGGTGTCGCCGGAGCCGAACCGGAGGTCGCCGCCGCCCGATTCGCTCGCGCGGGTGAACTCGAGCAGCGTGTAGCCGGCGACCTGGCCGAGCAGCGCCTCGACCGCTTCGGCCTCGGCGGCGGTGAACGGACGATAGCGGCCGACCGGCTCGAAATAGGCGTAATCGGCCATCGCCGCCGGGAAGCCGTAGACGAGCTGGAGCCGGTCCCATTTGCCGCCGCTCATCAGCCCGTCAATGTCCCGGTCGCCGCTGCTCCTGGGAATTCCGATCGTATCCGCCGCCATCCCACCCCGTCCATCGCCGCCCGCGGCCCGCGCCCGTCATAGCAGGCTAAGCCGATGATTCAATGCGGGCTTTTCCCTCGTGCCAAGCGGGCGGCAGCGGCCGGCGACGGATCCCCGGCCACGGCACCGGCGCCACCCCTTGTGTTGCACAACAGCAACACTACATGTCGCTGATCACGTCCAAAGGGGCAGCTATGAACCTCGAGAAATTCACGGAGCGGGCCCGCGGCTTCCTGCAGTCGGCGCAGACGGTGGCGCTCCGGCTCAATCATCAGCGGATTGCGCCGGCGCATCTGCTCAAGGCCCTGCTCGAGGACGAGCAGGGGATGGCGTCGGGGCTGATCGCGCGCGCCGGCGGCAGCGCGCAGGCGGCGCTGCGGGCGACGGATGCGGCACTCGCCAGGATTCCCGCGGTGAGCGGCAGCGGCGCCAGTTCGACCCCGGCGCTGGACGGCGAAACCATCCGCCTGCTCGACCAGGCCGAGCAGATCGCGCAAAAGGCCGGCGATTCCTACGTCACCGTCGAGCGGATGCTGCTCGCCCTCGCGCTGTCGAAGACCGAGGCCGGCAAGGCGCTCGCCGACGCCGGGGTCAAGGCCGAAGCGCTCAACGCCGCGATCAACGAGCTGCGCGGCGGCCGCACCGCCGACACCCAATCGGCCGAGGACCGCTACGACGCCTTGAAGAAGTTCGCCCGCGACCTCACCCAGGCGGCGCGCGACGGCAAGCTCGATCCCGTCATCGGCCGCGACGAGGAGATCCGGCGGACAGTGCAGATCCTCGCCCGCCGCACCAAGAACAATCCGGTGCTGATCGGCGACCCCGGCGTCGGCAAGACCGCGATCGCCGAAGGGCTCGCATTGCGCATCGCCAATGGCGACGTGCCCGACAGCCTGAAGGACCGGCGGCTGATGGCGCTCGACATGGGCAGCCTCATCGCCGGCGCCAAATATCGCGGCGAGTTCGAGGAAAGGCTCAAGGGCGTGCTCGACGAGGTCAAAGGCGCCGAAGGCGAGGTCGTCCTGTTCATCGACGAGATGCACACCCTGATCGGCGCCGGCAAGGCGGAAGGGGCGATGGACGCCTCCAACCTGCTCAAGCCGGCGCTGGCGCGCGGCGAATTGCACTGCATCGGCGCCACCACGCTCGACGAATATAAGAAGCATGTCGAGAAGGACGCGGCGCTGCAGCGGCGCTTCCAGCCGGTGTTCATCGGCGAGCCGACCGTCGAGGACACGATCTCGATCCTGCGCGGCCTCAAGGAGAAATATGAGCTCCACCACGGGGTGCGGATCACCGACGGCGCCTTGGTGTCGGCCGCGACGCTGTCGAACCGCTACATTACCGACCGCTTCCTCCCGGACAAGGCGATCGACCTGATGGACGAGGCCGCCTCGCGGCTGCGCATGGAGGTCGAATCCAAGCCCGAGGAGATCGAGACGCTCGACCGGCGCATCATCCAGCTCAAGATCGAGCGCGAGGCGCTGAAGCGCGAGAGCGACCGCGCCTCGAAGGACCGGCTCGCCGCGCTCGAGGAGGAGCTTGCCAATCTCGAGCAGCAATCGGCGGAGCTGACCCAGCGCTGGCAGGCCGAGAAGGAGAAGATCGCCGGCGAATCGAAGCTCAAGGAGCAGCTCGACCAGGCCCGGCTCGAGCTCGATCAGGCGCAGCGCGCCGGCGACCTCGCCCGCGCCGGCGAGCTTGCCTACGGCACGATCCCGCAGCTCGAGCGCCAGCTTGCCGAGGCGGAGACCGCGACGAGCAGCGCGATGCTGCGCGAGGAAGTCACGTCGGAGGACATTGCCGGCGTGGTCTCGCGCTGGACCGGCATCCCGGTCGACCGCATGCTGGAAGGCGAGCGCGAGAAGCTGCTGGCGATGGAAGAGGCGCTCGGCCGCCGCGTCATCGGCCAGGAGGACGCGGTCAAGGCCGTGGCCTCCGCCGTCCGCCGCTCGCGGGCGGGGCTGCAGGACCCGAACCGGCCTTTGGGCTCGTTCCTGTTCCTCGGCCCGACCGGCGTCGGCAAGACCGAGCTCACCAAGGCGCTCGCCGAGTTCCTGTTCGACGACCCGCACGCGATGGTGCGCATCGACATGTCCGAATTCATGGAGAAGCACAGCGTCGCGCGGCTGATCGGGGCGCCGCCGGGCTATGTCGGCTATGAGGAAGGCGGCGTGCTGACCGAGGCGGTGCGGCGGCGCCCCTATCAGGTCATCCTGTTCGACGAGGTCGAGAAGGCGCATGGCGACGTGTTCAACATCCTCCTCCAGGTGCTCGACGACGGCCGGCTCACCGACGGCCAGGGGCGGACGGTCGACTTCGCCAACACCTTGATCATCCTCACCTCGAACCTCGGCAGCCAATATCTGTCCAATCTCGCCGACGGGCAGAAGGTCGAGGAGGTCGAGCCGCAGGTGATGGAGGTGGTGCGCGGCCATTTCCGGCCCGAATTCCTCAACCGGCTCGACGAGATCATCCTGTTCCACCGGCTCGGCCACGAGCATATGGGCCCGATCGTCGACATCCAGGTCGGGCGCGTCGGCAGGCTGCTCGCGGACCGCAAGATCAGGCTCGAGCTCAGCGAGGCTGCCCGGACGTGGCTCGGGCGGGTCGGCTACGATCCGGTCTATGGCGCGCGGCCGTTGAAGCGGGCGGTGCAGAAATATCTGCAGGATCCGCTCGCCGACGCCCTCCTCAGGGGCGAGGTGCCGGACGGCTCCACCGTGCGGGTCGAGGAGGGCGAGGGCGGACTGACCCTGAGCACCGGCGAGGCCCGCAAGGCGGCGTAGCAGAGGCAATGTTCCCCGGCGAAGGCCGGGGTCCAGTCCTTCCGACGGTGCCGCTGGATAGGTGGGGACAGTTACTTTTCACCGCGGGCGGCGCCGATCGGCCGGCGACAGTGGGAAAAGTAACTGTCCCCGGTCAGCGCGGGGGGGCGACGTCGAAGGCGACGGTCATGCGCTCGCCGCCGACGATCGGCATGGTGCCGTGCCACATGGTCGACGGGAACAGCACCAGCCGGCCCGGCTTCGGCTCGATGAGGCGGAACGGGTCGAGCGGGACGCCGAGTTCGGCCTGGGGCTGGCCGAGCGTGAGCCAGCCGGCGGGCGGCGGCCCGCTTTCCTCCTGCATCGGCAAGGCGACATAGAGCGCCGAGCTGAACCAGCCCATCGGGTGGATGTGGTTGGCATGATGGCCGGCGGCGAGCAGCCGCACCGACCATGAGCCGGAAAAGCGGATCGGCCCGTGCCGCGCGCGCAGCGTCGGATGCTTGGGATCGGGCGGCGGCAGCCCGGCGACATGCTGCTCGACCGCCGCCACCACCGCCTTGCGGAGCGCACGGATCTCGGGCTCGATCCGGGCGAACAGCGGCCCGTCGGTCTGGGTGCCGCCGCGCACCGACTGTTCGAGCGGCTGGCCGGGGGCGACGTGGAGCGCGCGCAGCCGCCGCGCCAGCGCGTCCAGCGACGGGATCCGGTCGGCCAGGTCATAGACGCCGACCAGGCCCGGCTGGCCCTCCAGCCAATGCCAGCGGGCATCGCCGAGCAGGCGCCAGGCAGTGGCGACATAGGGCCACAGCAGATAGGCCTCGCCGCCGCCGAGGAGCGGCTCGGCGAGGGCCGCGGCCTCCGCAGGCCGGCCGGAGCGGAGCAGATGCCGGATACGGCGGACCAAGACGGTGGCGTCGCCGGTCGGGGGGAGCGCGGCGAACAAGCGGTCGGCCCGTTCCGTCTCCCCCATTTCGGCGACGCAAATGGCTTCGTTGGCGTCGAACATGACGTGCGGGCCGGCAGCGGCGCGGCCGCGCGCGATCGCCGCCAGCGCCTCGCCGTACAGGTCGGCGTGCATCAAGGTGACGATCAGTTCGCGCCACAAAGCGATGTCGCGGGGAGCGCGGGCGAGCGCCTGCTCGTAGGAAGCGGTGAAGCCGGCCCGGTCGTCGTGCATCCAGCGCAGCCCGGCAAGCAAGGCATGGCCGGCGAGCCAGCCCGGATTCGCCTGGAGCTGCCCGTCGATGCCGCGCATCGCCGCGGCCGCATGACCTTCCGCGGCCTGCGCCGCCGCCAGACCGAGCAGGATGCCGCCATCGAGGGGGGCCAGCCGATGCGCCGCCAGGAAAGCCTCGGTGGCGGGCAGGCCGGCTTCGAGCCGCGCGCGGGCGAGCGCATGGGCGATCCTGGCGTCGTGCGGGGCCAGCGCCGCCGCCTTGCGAAGCGCCGCCACGGCGGGCTCCAAATCCTCGAGCGCCCGGTGGATGAGCCCGATGACCTGCCACAGGCGGGGATCGCGGGGATGATGCTGCACGGCCTTGGCCACCAGGCGCAGCGCAGCGGCTTCGCCGCCGTGGCTGAGGGCGTCGATGCCGGCGTTGAAGGCAGCGTCGGCATCGCGCGGATCGACCCGCCCCGCCGCCGCCAGGCCCGGAGGCCGGAACAAGGAGGCCATCACATGCCTCCCGAACCCGCATCGACCCCGGCCGCCTCCATCACCGCGGCCACGGCGGCGCGTTCGGCCGGCGACAGGTCCGGATGCCACAGGTCGACGATCAGGATCACGCGCAGCTTGTCCGACGGATTGAGCGCCTCATGCTCGATCGTATCGTCGAACACCCAGGCCTCGCCCTCGCGCCACGCCCGCTTGTCCTCGCCGACCCGGAACCAGCAGCCTTCCGGCACGATCAGCGGCAGGTGGCAGACCAGCCGGGTATTGGCGACGCCGGTGTGCGGCGGAATGTGCGCGCCCGGTGCGAGCAGCGAGAACATCGCGTTGGGGGAGCGATGCGCGATGACCGGCTGATCGATCCGGCCGAGCAGCGCCATCACCGTCGGGCAGTGGCGCGCATTCGCCTCGATGCGGGCGCCGTTCTGGACGAGGTGGACGGCGGTCCAGTCGCGGTTGCGGTTGAGCGTCGCCCATTGCCGCAGCGGCACGTCGTCGGGATATTGGAGGTAAGGCACCAGCTCGGCGCGCTCGGACGCCATCAGCCGGTGGAACTCCCCGGTGATCGCCGGCGTCGCCGCCTCCAGCTCGCCGAGCCATGGAAAGTCGCCGCGGTCGTGGAACTCGCGCTCGCGCAGGCCCGGATAGTGAAAGTGGCTGGGCTCGGCATGATAGGGCCTGGTCCGGCGCAGGATGTTGCTCTGGAAGCGGGCGATGCGGCGCGCTTCGTCGGCGCTGGTGGGAACCGCGGCGGCGGCGCGGGCGAGCCGGTCGGCGGAGCTGGCGACATGGGCGGCGTGGCGCGCCTCGGCCTGCTCGACCATGCGCTGGAGGTGGGGCGGAACCTCGTCGGGGCGCTGGGCGAGCGCGTAGCCGTAGGTCTCGCCCGCCTGCTCGGGCCGGCCGGCGGCGTCGAGCAGGCTGGCCTTGAGCAGGAGCGGCAGGAAGCCGAGCGGCTGCACCCGGAGCGCGCCCGAGACCGCGGCGAGCGCGGCCTCGAGATCGCCCTGGGCGCGGCACATCGCCGCCAGCTTCAGCCACGCCTCGGTCCGGTCGGGATCGGCCGCGGTGACCTCGCCAAGCAGCCGCCGCGCCCCCGCCGCATCGCCGCGGGCGGCGGCGCGGTCCGCCTCCGCCTCGCGCGGATCGGCCGGTCGGGTGCCGGTGGCAGCGTCGCTCATGGACTCGCCTTTAGCCCGAGCGGCGCTGAAAAGAAAACGGCGGACCCGAAGGCCCGCCGTCGAAGTTTCGGGTTGGGCGCGCGACTTAGAAGTCGAGCGTGACACCCGCGTAGATGTAGCGGCCCAGCGCGTCATAGACCTGCGCGAAGGTGTTGCCGCTGCAGATGCCGGCCGGGCACTGGTTGACGGCACCGCCGCCGCTCGAGCCCACCAGCGGCGGCTCACGGTCGAAGATGTTGTTGACGCCGATCCGGAACGCATAATTGTCGCTGACCCGGAAGGTGCCCGCCAGATCGAAGTAGCTCTGCGACTTGATGCGGGCATTGAACTCGGCGACATCGTTCTGGAGCTGCTCCTGATCGCTCAGGCGCTCGTTGTCGACACCGCCGAAATAACGCCACTGCAGCGATATGCCGAGACCGCTCGGATGGGTGTAGGTCAGGCGGGCCCTGTGCCTCCACTCGGGGTTCGGCGTGCCGCAGAACTGGGCGCCGTACAGGCCGGCGCAGTCATAAGGCTCGCTGACGCCGTTGTCGGTGACCAGCTCGTCGAGCCAGGTGCCCTGCATGTTGAACCCGACGGTGCCGGCATTGCCGATCTCGGTCGAGTAGCTGAGCCCGACGTCGATGCCGGTGGTGCTGAAGCCGCCGACATTCTGCTGCAGATCCCGGACGAAGCCGGAATTGGCCCGCCACAGGCTGCCGAACTGGTCGCGCTGGATCAGGCCGCAGAACAGGGGATCGCCGGTCTCGATGCAGGTCTGGATGATGACGTCCTGACCGATGCCCTGGATGGCGTCCTTGATCTCGATGTCGAACCAGTCGACGGTCGCCGCGAAGCCCGGCAGGAAGCGCGGCTGCAAGACCACGCCGAGCGCCATGGTGGTCGCCTTTTCGGGCAACAGGTCGGGGTTGCCGCCGATCAGGCCGTTATACTGGCCTGCCGGGTTCGGCTGGACCCTGCCATATTGGGCGGCCGGGAGGCCAGTGAGCGCGCACTGAGCCTGCGTCGCTTCCGGATTGGTGCCTTCGCACGGGTCGAAGTTGCCGTTGAGGACCACGCGCTGGGGAGCGAACAGCTCCTGGATGTTCGGCGCGCGGACCGCCCGGTTGTAGCTGGCGCGGAAGCGGATGTCCCGGACCGGCGCGAACTCGACGCCGAGCTTGTACGAGTCGGTCGAGAAGGTGTTACCCTGGGCGTCATAGGCCGAGTAGCGATAGCCGGCCTCGAACGACAGATTCTCGATGAAGCTGTCGGTGATGATCGGGATGCGAACCTCGCCGAACAGCTCCTTGACGTCATACTCGCCGCTGACCGGCAGCGTCGCCGCACCCTGACCGGAAAGGTCGCCGGTCTGGAACGCGACGTCGGTCTGCAGGTCGAGCCGCTCCTTGCGATATTCGGCGCCGACGTTGACGCCGACACCTTCGTTCGCCCACGGGCTCTGGATGCCGTATTCGCCGAGCAGGGCGGTGACCGAAGCGCTCGCCACCCTCTGCTCGGTGAGGCCGCGCTGGAAGCCCGGCGTCGACAGGTAGTTGACCGACGCCTCCGTCACCGCACCGGTGGCGAAGATGTCGTAGGGCACGCAGTTCGGGTCCTCGGCGCTGAGGAAGGTGCGGCAGATCGGGTTGATGCCCGGCTGGTTCGGGTCGTCGATCACGTCGAGCGCCCGGCCGAGACGGACCACCGAGAAGTCGTTGAGATAGGTCTCGGCGAAGTTCGTCCGGCCGAACAGATAGTAAGCGTCGTAGGAGAGAGCATCGCTGATCTCGCCGCGGGCGCCGCCGACGACGCGGAAGCTGGTGTGCTGCAGCGTGTCCTGACGCGGGCCGCCTTCGACGTTGCGGCGCAGGATCTGGAGCAGGCCCTTGGTGTAGACCTCACCGGTCGTCGGATCGACGAACTCGAACGGATCCGCATCGGCATCGATGCTGCCGTCCGGCGACGTGACCAGATTGGCCTCGTCGCACGCGATCGCGGCCTGCTGGGCCGAGAGCAGCGGGTTGGCGCCGGTGGTGGCGGCGCCCGGAGCGCCGCAGTTGATCAGGAAGGTGTTGCCGAAATTGCCCGAAGGCGCGATCTGGGCGCCCGTCTTGTCGTCCATGAACATGATTTCGAGGTACGGCTGGATCGACTCGTTGATCTCATATTCGGCGAACGCGCCGAACGTGTAGCGCTCGTCGGGCCGCTGATAATGGTTGGTCGGGCCGAAATTGTAGAGCGTCGCGCCCGGGACGAAGGTCCGGTTCGGGCCGATCTGGAACACGCCGGTGTTGGTGAAGAAGGTACCGACGTGCGAGGTCGCCGAGCCGCCGCAGTTGAGGGTGGTGGGATCGGCGAGCACCGGCGCGATCACGCACGAGGCGTAGTCGCGGTTGCCCTGCAGGACGGCATTGACCTTGCGGTAGCCGGCATAGGCCATGATGTGGCCGCGGCCGTCGGCGAAGTCGGTGCCGAAGGCGACGTCGACGTTGACCGTGCCGCCGTCGGCGACGCTGCCGCCCGGATAGCCGAAGCCCTGCCGGTCGAGGCCGTCGAGGATGCGCTGATCGGTGCCGTTATTGTGCTGGTAGAAGCTGTACTGGCCGTCGATCCGGAACCCGTCGAAATCGGTGTCCATCACGAAGTTGACGACGCCCGCGACGGCGTCCGCGCCGTACACCGACGAAGCGCCGCCGGTCAGCACGTCGACGCGCTGGACGATGCCGGCCGGGATCGCGTTGATGTCGGCGGCCGACGAGGTCGGATCGCCCGGCAGCAGGCGGCGGCCGTTGACCAGGACCAGGGTGCGCTCGGCGCCGAGGCCGCGCAGGTTCACCGTGGCGGTGCCGGTCGCGCCGTTGGCGATGTTGGAGCCCTGGTCGGCGAACGCCTGCGGCAGGCTGTTGATGAGGTCCTCGGTGCGGGTCGTGCCCTGGAGCTTGATCTCCGCGCTGTTGACGACGGTGACCGGGCTGACCGCGGTGAGGTTCGGCTGCGGGATGCGCGAACCGGTGACGATGATCGCTTCATCGCCCTCGTCGGCCAGATCCTCGCCCTGGGCGGAAACCTCGACGCCGGACGGCTCGTTCTCGACCGGACCCGCGCTCGGCTCGGTCTGTTCGTCCTGCGCATAAGCAGGGGCCGCCATACCAAGGGCCGCGCCACAAATGGTGGTTGCGAGCAGCTGGTTGATAAATCGAGTTTTTCTCATTTCTTTCGTCCCCTTGAAGCGGTCTGGCGCCGCTGCGTCAAAAAATCGCGGAATGCCGGCACACGCGCCGACAATTCAGCGCTCATCTACGGGATGTAATCAAACGGAAGCAATCGCCCCGCCACTGGATTGCGGCCATTTTTCAGTGTCGTGACAAATTTGCCACAGACGCGGCTGGGCGCCGCCGCATGCGTTGCGTTGCCGATTTGCTTCGGTCATATCTTGCCCGCACTCCCAGCCGACGAGACGATCATGAAACAGCGCATCATCCTGGCCTCGCTTGCGATCCTCGCCGTGCCGGCGCTGGCTTCGGCCCGGACCAAGCCCAAGCTGCCGGCCCAGCCGCCGGCCGCCTACCAGGCGGTCCTGCGCTGCCGCTCGCTCACCGACCAGGCGGCGCGGCTGGCCTGCTTCGACAGCGCGGTGGCGGCGCTCGACACCGCTACCCGCAACCGCGAGCTGGTGATGGTCGACCGCGAGCAGGTGCGCAGGACGCGCCGGTCGCTGTTCGGGCTCAGCCTGCCCAATTTCGACCTGTTCGGCGACGACGACGAGGCGGAAGCGGAGGAGGTCAAGCGGCTCGAGGGCGAGATCGCCTCGGTCGGCAGCGACCAGAACCGCCGCTACATCATCCGGCTGAAGGACGGCTCGATCTGGCGGCAGATCGACGGCAACATGCTCGGCCGCCAGCCCAAGCCGGGCTACAAGGTGGTGATCAACCGGACCATCACCGGCAGCTACATGATGCAGGTGGCCGGGCAGCCGGGGATCCGGGTCAAGCGCACCATCTGAGGCGGCGGCTAGCGCATCGGCCCGGCGAGCGCCTCCGGATCGATCCGCGCCGCATTCCATTTCATGCTCCAGTGGAGGTGCGGCCCGGTCGCCCTGCCCGACGCGCCGACGGTGCCGATCAGCTGGCCCTGGCGCACCGCCTGCCCCTCGCGCACCGCGCTGGTGGCGAGGTGGAGGAAGGCGCTGTTGAGGCCCATGCCATGATCGATGATGACCAGATTGCCCTCGAGGCTGAATGTGGGCGGACCGGCGAGCACGACCACGCCGTCGGCGGGAGCGGCCACCGGCGCGCCAGCGCCGGCCGCGACGTCGACACCCGAATGGTACGCGCCCGGCTCGCCGCGATAGATGCGCTGCGAGCCGAACCTGCCGCTCACCCTGCCCGCGGCCGGCCAGCGGAACCGCTGCCGCCAACCGCTGCTCTCCGAGGCCCGGCTGCGGGCGGCTCCGATGCGGGCAAGCTCGCGCGCCCGGATGCGGAGGAACTCCTCGGTCGATGCCGTCGGGCGCCGGGCGACGCGGACATGCTCGACCGGCCAGCGGCGCGGCGCGACCTGGAGCGGCCGCGTCACCGTCCGGCCGTCCGCGAGTTTGGCGACGAGCGTGGCGAATGGGGCTTGGTCGCGGTCGAAGCCGATGATGAAGCGGCCGTCCCGATCGATTCGGACCGGCTTGCCGTCGAGGCTGATCGCGGTCGTGCCGGCCGGCGCCTTGCCGGCCACCACCCCGCCCTGGACCGTCGGCCCGTCCAGCACGATGTGCGGAGCGCCGGCCGTGGCCGCCGGAGCCGCCTGGAGCAGGGCGGCCGGAGCGGCCCCCGAATGCGCAGCGCCGGCGGCGGCGAGGCCGGCGAGCAGACCGGCGCGAAGCCTCACCCCCTGGCTTCCGCTTTCGCGGCGGCCGCCGCATTGGCATAGGCCTGCTGGCGCGCGACGCTCCAGTAGCGCAGCTCCTCGAGCGCGATCGGCTGGCCGGTGACCGCGCAAATCACATGGTCGCCCGGGCTGAGCACGCGAAACGTGCCGGCCATGTAATGGAGCTTCGCCGGCCTGCCCTTATTGGCCATCAGCATCTGGGTCGGTCCGTCACAGCAATTTGGGTTGAATAGTCTCGGGCGGCGCATAGGTTCCGCGGCGCGTCGGCTCAACCCCCTTCGCTGACGGCCGCCTGCGCACCGGCTCAGCCGATCAGGCGGATGGCGGCGCGCTCCGCCTCGGTGAGCAGTGGATTCCAGGCATCGAGGATGAGGATCGCGCGCGGACTGTCGCTCTCGTTCCACGCCTCATGCTCTATCGTGTCGTCGAATGCCCAGGCGGCGCCCACCTCGAAACAACGCGTTTCCGCCCCGACGCGGAATCCGCATTCGACCGGAACGACCAGCGGAAGGTGGATCGTGGCGCGCACGTTGCTCGAGCCGGTATGAGGCGGGATCCGGGTATGCGGAGCGAGGACCGAAAACAGGGCGGTCGGCCCCTTGCCGGGCAGGTCGAGCAAGGGGAGATCGTCCAGCACCCCACTCGTCACGGGACATTGGGCGCAATTCCCGCCCTGCCGTTCGCCGTCCTTCCAGAAGAAGAAGGCGCTCCAGCGTGGATCGTGGTTGAGTTCGGCCCATTGATTGGCGGGAAGAGTTGGATCGAAGCCGACATAAGGGCAGAACCCGGGTACCTCCTGTTCGACCAGATTCAAATATTCGCGGCGGATCTCATCGGTCCGCGCCTCGAGCGCCGCCAGCCAGGGGAACAGGTCACGCGGGAAGAATTCGAGGGCGGGGAGGTAGGGGAAATGGCCGCCGACCGGCTGCTGCAGATAGACCTTCCGGCGACCGGTGCGATGCTCGAAATAGGCCTTCGCCCGGTGAAAGTCCGAGTCCGGCCACGCGGCATAGACTTCGGCAAGGGGAGCTTCGAGGGCGACCGCGCGCCGCGCGTCATCGTCCCGCACCAGCTCTCCGCCACGAGAGAAAGCGTGAAGGACCGGCTCCGGCAGGCCGTCGAGGCTTGGCCCGGAGGCGATGATCGCGCGAAACAAGGCGACCGACTCCGCGGAGCGGCCGAGACGCTCCAGCAGGTCCGCCTTCATGACAATGGCAGGGAGAAAGTCCGGATCGATCGTCAGGGCGCGGTCTAGGCTCCCCAGGCCGTCCCCAAGCGCGCCGATCCGCTCCTGCGCCTGATAGAGGTTGAACAGGATCGTCGCCGTGTCCGGCGCGGCCGCCGCTGCGCGTTCGAGCCAGGCGAGCGCGCGACGGGCGTCGCCGGCGTTCAGAGCGATCATCCCCAATGTGTTGAGTGCCGGGACGTTGTTCGGCTCCATCTTGACCAACGTCTCCAACAATGCGGCAGCGTCCTGCGGCCGATCCCGGCGCCATGCCTCGGCGGCGCGCGCGAATATCTGGTCAGCATCAGCGCCCATCGGCGCTGCTTCCCTTGCGGAGAGTCCGGTTCGGCATGATTGCCGCCTCTACAGGAGCTTGGGCTGCTCGCCCGTTCGATATGTCGCCCGGCGCGTCCGCTCAACCCCCCCGGTCACCGCGTCCACCGCGCCGTCGCCGAAGATCAGCCGCAGCCGCCCCGCGGCGCGCGCCGCCGCCGCCGAGATCAGCGTCTTCCCGTCGCGGTCCTCGACCCTGGCATAGCCGCGCCGCAGGGGACGGTTCGGGTGGGCAAGCTCGGCGACCCGCCAAAGCGCGTCGAGCCGCTCGCTCGCGCGGGCATGCATTCCCCGCAGCAGGCCTGGACGAAGCGCCCCGGCGGTCTGGCCGAGCACGGCGCGGGCCTGGCTGAGCTCGGCGCGCAGCGCTCGCGGCAGCCGCTCGCCGAGCTCGTCGAGCCGCTGACGCTGCGGCGCGAGCAGGGCGTCGCGGGCGGGAAAGCGCCGCACGCTGGTCTCGAGCTGCTCGGCGCACCGCTCGCGGGCGCGCGCGGCGCAGCGGGCGGCGCGGAGACCGAGCTCGTGGATCTGGGCGAGCAGATCGCCCCGGACCGGCACCGCCAGCTCGGCAGCCGCGGTCGGCGTCGGCGCGCGGACGTCGGCGGCGAAATCGCACAGCGAGGTGTCGGTCTCGTGGCCGACGGCGGAAATGACCGGGATCGAGCAGGCGGCGACGGCGCGGACCACCTCCTCCTCGTTGAACGCCCACAGATCCTCGATCGAGCCGCCGCCGCGGGCGACGATCACCAGGTCGGGCCGGGCGACGGCGCCGCCCGGGGCGAGCGCGTCGAAGCCGCGGACGGCGGCCGCGATCTGCGCGGCGGCGCCCTCGCCCTGGACCGGTACCGGCCACACGATCACATGGCTCGGGCAGCGGTCTGCGAGACGGTGGAGGATGTCGCGGATGACGGCGCCGGTCGGCGAGGTGACCACGCCGATCGTCCGCGGCAGGAACGGCAGCGGCCGCTTGCGCGCCGGATCGAACAATCCCTCGGCGGCCAGCGCGCGGCGGCGCTTGTCGAGCAGGGCCATCAGCGCGCCCTGGCCGGCGAGCTCGAGCCGGTCGATCACGATCTGATAGCGCGAGCGGCCCGGATAGGTGGTGAGCCTGCCGGTGGCGACGACCTCGATGCCGTCCTCCGGCTTGAAGCGCAGCGCGCCCGCGGCCGCCTTCCAGATGACCCCGTCGAGCACCGCCTTGTCGTCCTTGAGGCACAGGTAGCAATGGCCCGATGCGGCCCGCTTCCAGCCCGAAATCTCGCCGCGGACCCGGACCAGGCCATAGGCCTCCTCGACGGTGCGCTTGAGCCGCATGGCCAGCTCCGAGACGGTCTGCGCGGGCGCGTTGTCGCCCGGCATTTCGGTTGCTAACAGCCCTGCGTCAGTGGGAAGGAAATCGTCCATGAATGTCCTGTTGCTCGGCTCCGGCGGCCGCGAACATGCGCTCGCGTGGAAGCTCGCGCAATCGCCCAGGCTCGGCAAGCTCTTCGCCGCGCCCGGCAATCCGGGCATCGCCGAGCACGCCCGGCTGGTCGCGGTCGACCCGGCCGACCATCGCGGCACCGTCGATTTCTGCCTCAAGAACTCGGTCGAGCTGATCGTGATCGGGCCGGAGGCCCCTTTGGTCGACGGCCTCGCCGACAATCTCCGCACGATGGGCTTTTGCGTGTTCGGGCCGAACAAATATCCGGCACAGCTCGAAGGCTCGAAGGGCTTCACCAAGGACCTGTGCGCGCGCCACGGCATTCCCACGGCCGATTATGCCCGCGCGTCCGACCGGCTCGCGGCCGAGGCCGCGCTGGAGGATTTCAGGCTGCCCGTCGTCATCAAGGCCGATGGCCTGGCGGCGGGCAAGGGAGTGGTCATCGCCGAAACGGCGGCGGAGGCGCAGGCGGCGCTCGACGAGATGTTCGACGGCGGCTTCGGCGGCGCCGGCTCCGCGGTGGTGCTCGAGGAGTTCCTCACCGGCGAGGAGGCGAGCTTCTTCGCCTTGACCGACGGCATGACGGTGACCCCCTTTGGTTCGGCCCAGGACCATAAGAGAGTGGGCGACGGCGACACCGGCCCGAATACCGGCGGCATGGGGGCGTACAGCCCGGCCTCGATCCTGACCCCCGAGCTCGAGGCGCGGGCGATGACGGAGATCGTCGAGCCGACCGTGCGCGCGCTGGCGGACAACGGCACCCCCTATTCGGGAATCCTCTATGCCGGGCTGATGCTGACCGCCGCCGGACCCAAGCTGATCGAATATAATGTCCGCTTCGGCGATCCGGAATGCCAGGTGCTGATGATGCGGCTCGAGTCGGACCTGCTGGAGCTGATGTGCGCGGTCGCGAAGGGCAGGCTGGCGGAGGCCGAACCGCCGCTTTTCTCGAGCAAGGCGGCGCTGACGGTCGTGATGGCGGCCAATGGCTATCCGGGACCCCCGGCTACGGGCGGCAGCCTGGGCGGGCTCGAAGCCGCGGCCGCCGGGGGCGCGAAGCTCTTCCATGCCGGCACCGCCCGGGACGGGGGGAGGCTGGTCGCCATCGGCGGCAGGGTGCTCAACGTCGCCGCGCTCCGCGAGAGCGTCGCCGACGCGCAGGCCGCGGCCTATGCAGCGGTCGCCGAGATCGATTTCCCCACCGGATTCTGCCGCCGCGACATCGGATGGCGCGAGATCGAGCGGCTCGCCGCCGGCCCTTGATCGAGCACGGGACCACGGGATATCTTGCGCCGCCGAAACATTGAGCCGCCGGAAAGAGAGCGACGATGCCGCGCACTGTCAAATTCCTGATCGGGCTCGCCGCGACCGTGCTGATGGGCTGGATCTATCACGCCCCGCTCGGCAATGGCGAAGCCTTTGTCGGACGCCTGGAAGCCGAAGCGCGCAGCGCCGTCGCCGCTACGGGGCTGCCGGGCATCGAGGTGCGGCTCGGCCGCGACCCGCTGTCGCGGGCGGCCACTTTGTCGGGACCCGCCGACGACTTCCAGCGCGAAGGCATGGGCGAGTTTCCCGGCCTCAACGACCGGATCCGAGGCATCGAGGGGATCTCCGGGGTGGGCTGGGCCGACCAGGGCGGCGCGAAGCCGGGCTTGCCGCTGCTCGTCGAGACGCTGATCGGCGTCGTGCTCGCTTTTCTGATCGGCGCCGCCCTCGGCTGGCTGCTGTTCGGCCGTCCCAAGAAGCAAAGCTACCTCTAGGCCGCAAGGAAACGCGATGACGACAGTGTTCGAAAACAGCCTGGTACCGATCATCATCGCCGCCCTGATCGGGCTGGTGATCGGCTGGTGGATGTTCCGGAGCATGCGGCGAGGGGGCGGCGGAGACGGCGCCGGCCGACCCGATACGATCGAGGCGAAGCCGCCTGCCGCAGAATCGCCGCAAGCCGCCGAGCCGGTGCGGCCCGCGACGCACGGCAGCGACGGCCGCGAAGGCAACAGCCTCGCCGACCAGGGCGCCGCCGCCGCCGCCGACGTGGCCGGCGAAGTGCTCGGCGTCCGCGCCCATGCCGAGCTGCCCGGCGAGAGCGGCGGCCCGCCCGACAACCTCCAGATGCTGAAGGGCGTCGGCCCGAAGCTGGCGGAGAAGTTGAACGAGAACGGCATCACCCGTTTCGAGCAGCTCGCCCGGCTGACCGCCAACGAGGTCGACATCCTCGAATCGCGGCTCGGCCCGTTCCAGGGCAGGCTCGGCCGGGACCGCGTCGTCGAGCAGGCGGGCTTCCTCGCCCGCGACGACCGCGCCGGCTTCGAGGCCAGATTCGGCAAGCTCGGCGGCTAAGCCCTCCGCTTGCGCCGGTGCAGCGGGCCGTGTTGGCGCGACAGCCTGGCCGGCCCAGCGATCATTCGACCCGCTGGATCAGGCCTGGCCGAAAGTGGTCGATTGCATCGATCATGGCATCGATATCTTGGTCGAGGCCACCACCGGGGGCGATCCGGACAACCCCCGGCCGGTTCGGGCGCAGCCAGCCGTGCCGCACGCGCCATCCGCGGCGAGGGGGTGCGACGGCGGGGTCGGCAAGCACGACGTCGAACGAGCTTTGGCCGACGCCGTAAGCGATCTCGACAGCGCGAATCGCCGACCACGGAATGGGCTCCGAACTCCACGGCGGCCACAGGATGCCGCGGAAGTCGATCCGAAGCTTCGGTTGGCGATCGACCAGCAGCCACAGCGCCATCAGCGTACCGGCGGCGGTGAGCGCCGCTTCGATCCAGCCCCCGCTCCGGCTCCATTCCTCGCGATACGCACCGACTGTTCCGGCCACGCTGCCCGAGAACAAGATCGCGATAATCAGGTCATCCCAGACAAAGATCAGCAAGAACAGCGCCAGCCAGTGTTGGTTTCGGGCCGTGAGCGCGCCCGGCACCGGGTCACGCTCCGCGCCGCTTGGCGGGCAGCGACGCGATCAGCTTGTCGATCTTGCGCCCGTCCATGTCGACGATCTCGAAATTCCAGCCGCCAAAGGCAAACCTCTCGCCGGTCTCCGGCAGATGTTTCAGCACCGACAAGGCGAAGCCGGCCGCGGTCGCATAATCGCGATCCTCGGGGAGGCTGAGGCCGATCGTGTCGGCGAGCGCGTCGGCAGCCAGCGAGCCCGAGACCAGCCAGCTGCCGTCCTCGCGCTCGACCAGCGGCGGATCGGTGTCGGCATCCGACGCGAACGCGCCGGCAAGCGCCGCGAGCAGGTCCGCCGGCGTCACGAGGCCGTCGAAATGGCCGTATTCGTCATGCACGAAGGCCATGGGCACGTCGGCGGTGCGGAGCACGTTCAACGCGTCCATCGCATCCATCTGGTCGGGGACGATCGGCGCCGCGCGCATCAGCGTGCGAAGGTCGAGCGAACGTCCGTCGACGAGCGCCTTGACGATGTCGAGCGACTGGACCACGCCCGCCAGCCGGTCGACCGATCCTTCCGCGACCGGCAGCCGGCTGTGGGTGGTGTCGGCGAGCTTGCGCCGGATGGCGTCCGGGTCCGCGTCGATGTCGATCCAGTCGACCTCGGTGCGGGGGGTCATAACCTCGCGGGTGGGACGGTCGGCGAGACGGACCACGCCGGAAATGATCGCCCGCTCGCTTTCCTCGAGCACGCCGGCGCTGTGGGCCTCCGCCACCACCAGGTGGAGCTCCTCGGCGGTGACCATGTTCTCGGTCTCGCGCTTGAGGCCGAGCAGGCGGAAGATGAGCGCGCTGGTGCGGTCGAGCAGCCACACGAACGGCGCCGTCGCCGAGGCGAGCCACTGCATCGGCGGCGCCATGAAGGCGGCGATCGGCTCGGCGGCGCGGAGCGCGAACTGCTTCGGTACCAGCTCGCCGACGACCAGCGAGGCATAAGTGGTGAGCACGATCACGATCGCGAAGCCGAGCGTGGCAGCATCGTCCGCCGGCACTCCGAGCCGGCCGAGCCGCTCGGCCACGGGCCCGCCGAGGCTCGCCCCCGAATAGGCGCCGGCAAGGATGCCGATCAGGGTGATGCCGATCTGCACGGCCGAGAGGAAGCGGCCGGGATCGGCGGCAAGGTCGAGCGCGGCCCTGGCGCCGCGGCGGCCCGCCTTCGCCATCGCTTTCAAGCGCGCCTCGCGGGCGGAGACGATCGCCAGTTCCGACATGGCGAACACGCCGTTCAGCGCGATCAGCAGACCGATCACGACGACGTCGAACCACGGGAACGGGGATAAGGGAGGGGGCGCGGGCGACATGGGCGGCGGCTTCATCCTTAGCCGCGAATCTTTCGCGGCGACAACATCTTCATCCGAAGCGGTTCAAGCGGGCCTCGGAACCGCCGCAATCGGAGCCGCCTTGCGGTGATCGCATTCTTGCCGGCCGCCATCCCGGCGCCGGCCGCCGGACGATCAGCTCCGCCGCTGCCGGAAGAAGTCGCGCAGCATCGCCGCGGCCACATCCTCCGCGATCCCCGGATAGACTTCCGGCGCATGGTGGCAGGTGGGTTGGGCGAACAGCCGCGGGCCGTGCAGGACGGCGCCGCCTTTGGGGTCGGCCGCGGCGAAATAGAGCCTGGCGATGCGGGCGAGCGCGATCGCGCCGGCGCACATCGCACAGGGCTCCAGCGTCACCCACAGATCGCAGCGGTCGAGGCGCGCCGTCCCGAGGCTGGCGGCAGCCTGGCGCAGCGCCTCCATTTCGGCGTGCGCGGTCGGGTCGGCGGCGGCGCGCATGGCATTGCCCGCCACCGCGATGATCTCGGCACCGATCGTGACCGCCGCGCCGACCGGCACTTCACCGGCGGCGGCGGCGGTTGCGGCCGCTGCGAGCGCGCGCCGCATCGGTTCGGGGAGCGGGAAAGCCATTGCCGCCGCCCCTTAGCGGCGGGGCACGGCCTGCGCCACATCGCCGGTGGCGGCCGGCGCGCGATTCAGCAATATGAAAAAGGCGAAAGCCGCCCCCGGCAGCCAGCCTAGGCAGGTGAGGCCGGCCGCGATCCAGAAATGCCGCCCGAGCCCTTCGGCGAGGAAGATCGCCAGCGGCGGCAGGAAAAGGGCCGCGAGGATGAGCCCGATGGTCATCACCCGCGGCCCGTCCCCAGGCTCACTCCTCGCCGTTGTCCTTGACGCCGACCGCCGGCACGTCGACGGTGGTCTCTTCGGTCTCGATCTTGGGAACCGAGATATTGGTTTCGGTGGTGCCGACGACGACTTCCTTCGAATCCACGTCGACTTCCGGCATCGCGCCGCCCTCGGCGCTGACGTCGACATCGGGAAGCGCGCCTTCCTTGACGTCGGCCTTCCAGAAGCCGGTCGCGAACAGGATGATCGCGATCACGACGAGCACCGCCAATATGCCGAGAACCTTGCGTGACATTATATTTCTCCTCCAAGCCCATTGAGCTTCGGGCGGACAACGCAGTTTCGGCACGTCGGTTGCACTACCGCAACGATCTTGCCGTCATGGGCCGGCGCGGCGGCCGGCGGACAGTTGACGAAAACCCGGCCGGGCGCTATCCGCGCCCCCTTTCCGGGGCGTCGCTCCGCATTCCAGGACGAGATGAGATGTCGCGCATTTGCGAGCTGACCGGCAAGGGCCGGCTGGTGGGCCACAACGTTTCCCACGCCAACAACAAGACCAAGCGCACGTTCCTGCCCAATCTGCAGAACGTGACCTTGATGTCCGACGCGCTCGGCCGCGGCGTCAAGCTGCGGGTGTCGATGAGCGGGCTGCGCTCGCTCGAACATGTCGGCGGCCTCGACAATTGGCTCGCCAAGACCGCGGACGACAAGCTCAGCCTCAAGGCCCGCCGGCTCAAGCGCGAGATCGAGAAGGCCGCCGCCGCGTCCTGATCGTCAGGAGCGCGGCCCCTCGACGAGCGCAAACTTCAGCAGCAACGTCCGCTGCATCCCGTTGAAATTGTCGTCGGACGCGAGCCAAAGGATGGTGCGGCCCGATTCCGACGTGACGCTCACTGCCTCCATATTGTCGATCGTCATCGGCGGGGCGAGATGGGCGATCTCCTCGCCCGCGAGCACGCTGCCGGCGCTCAGGCCGGGGAGATCCGCGAGCGTGAGCTTTACCGAAAAGCCGGCCAGCCAGCGGAAGCGGCGATTGACGAACAGCACCCTCCCGTCCGGCAGCAGTGCCGCGTCGGTGATGCGGTAGCCCGCCGGCGCCCGGTAGCCCAGGCTGGCCGTGCGGGTGGCGGGGAGCGCCGGATCGCCATCGAAATGGGCGACCTCGGTCGAGCCGTCCCGCCGCCGCCGATTTTCGGCGAAGATCAGAAAGGTGCCATCGCGCAGCCGCACGATCGCCTCGCTCGCCTGGTTGCTCGGCCAGCGCCGCATCGCCGAGGGTTCGGCGTTGGACTCGCCGCGCCAGCCGGGCAGGCCGTAGCGCCACACCGAATTGTGCCCCTCGAACGAAATCCAGGCCCGCTTGCCATGGACGACGAGCGTCTCGGCATCGCGATCGAGCTTGCTGCCGGCCGGGCCCGGCCCGGCGGGCAGCGGCCGGATCCGAAGCCGCGGCGGCCCGAACCCCGGCAGGCGGAACTCGATCAGCGACCCCGAATCGCTTACCGCAATGACGTCGGCGCCCTGGACGGCCATCGCCGAAATTCCGCCGAAGCGGGGATCGTTGCTGGTGACGGCCCAGCCGCCCAGATAGGTGAGCCCTCCGGCGTTCCGCCTGGCCGGGTCGCCCGGGTCGAGCGGCAGCGCTTCAAACGATAGCGCGGCCTGCCGGGGAAGCACGGGCTCCCTGAACAACGCGGCTGGTGCGAAGGTGGTCAGCACCGGAAGCGCCGCCAGCGCCAGCACGATCCGCGTCGCCCGCGGCAGGGCGCTCGCGGGAGCCGGCGAGGCCAGATCAGGATGAACCTTGGATGACTTGAACATTCAGGCTTCGCTCAACCGAATCAATGCATAAGCCTTGTCGAGGACGAAGCTGCCGGTGCGCGACCGAACAGGCCAGTCGCCCGACCGCACGTACAGGAGGTACCCATGTTCACGAAGTTCACCCTTTCCGCCGCGGCCGCCGTGGCAGCTCTTACCGCCATGCCGGTTGCCGCCGAGGCGCAATATTATCGCGGCCACGGCTATTACAACGCTCATCCGCGCGCTTATGCCTATCGCGACGGCTACCGCCGCTACTATCCGGGCGACCGCTATTATGGCGGCCGCCGCTATGTCGGAAGCCGTCATTATCGCGGCCGGCCTTATTATG
This sequence comes from Allosphingosinicella sp., assembly GCA_035942355.1. Taxonomy (GTDB): domain Bacteria; phylum Pseudomonadota; class Alphaproteobacteria; order Sphingomonadales; family Sphingomonadaceae; genus Allosphingosinicella. Next base: position 25,350 of record DASZDE010000176.1, read on the forward strand.
GGCGCGGCCACGGCTATCGCTACTGCCGCGACAGCGGCGCCGGCGGCACGATCCTCGGCGCAATCGCCGGCGGCCTGCTCGGCAGCGAGATCGCCGGCCGCGGCGACCGCACCGAAGGCGCCATCATCGGCGGCGCCGCCGGCGCGCTGGCTGGCCGGGCGATCGACCGCAACTGCTAAATCCCAGAAACCCCTCGAGTCGCGTAACGAGGGCGGGGCCCGGCATTCTTCGGAATGCCGGGCCCCAACCCTTTGGGCCCGACCCGCGCCGCCCGCTCAGCCCGCGTCGAACAAGCCGGCGAGCTGCTCGATCATCGTGCCGCCGAGCTGCTCGGCGTCCATGATCGTTACCGCCCGTGTATAGTAACGGGTAACGTCGTGGCCGATGCCGATCGCGACCAGCTCGACCGAGGAGCGCGCCTCGATCCAGCCGATCACCTGGCGCAGGTGGCGCTCGAGATAGGTGCCGCTGTTGACCGACAGCGTCGAATCGTCGACCGGCGCGCCGTCGGAGATCACCATCAGGATGCGGCGCTCCTCGGGCCGGCCGATCAGGCGGTTGTGCGCCCACAGCAGGGCCTCGCCGTCGATATTCTCCTTGAGCAGCCCCTCGCGCATCATCAGCCCAAGGTTCTTGCGAGCCCGCCGCCACGGCTCGTCGGCCTTCTTGTAGACGATGTGACGCAGGTCGTTGAGCCGGCCGGGATGCGCCGGCCGGCCCTCGGCGAGCCAGCGCTCGCGCGCCTGCCCGCCCTTCCAGGCGCGGGTGGTGAAGCCGAGTATTTCCGCCTTGACGCCGCAGCGCTCGAGCGTCCGCGCGAGGATGTCGGCCGAGATCGCCGCGATCGAGATCGGCCGGCCGCGCATCGAGCCTGAATTGTCGATCAGCAGGCTCACCACCGTATCGCGGAAATCGGTGTCCTTCTCGACCTTGTAGCTGAGACTGTGGGCGGGGTTGACCACGACCCGAGCCAGCCGGGCCGAATCGAGCAGCCCCTCCTCCTGGTCGAATTCCCAGCTCCGGCTCTGCTGGGCCATCAGCCGGCGCTGGAGCCGGTTGGCAAGCTTGGTGACGGCGCTCTGGAGGTGGACGAGCTGCTGGTCGAGATAGGAGCGCAGCCGCCCCAGCTCCTCGGGGTCGCACAGCTCCGCGGCCTCCACCACCTCATCGAAGCGGCCGGTGAAGATCTTGTAGTCGAACTGCGGCGGCAGATCGGCCAGCGTCCGGTTCGGCCGCACCGGCAGCATCCCCTCCTCACCTTCGCCGAGGCCGTCATCGCCCTCCGCCATCTCCTCGTCCGAATGGTCGGCGTCGCCCTCGTCCTCGCCGGCCTCGCCCTGCTCCACGCGAGCTTCCGCCTCGCCTTCGCCGCCGCCCTCTTCCTCCGTCTCATCGTCGGCATCGCCGCCTTCCTTTTCGTCGTCGCCTTCGCCTTCGTCGCCCTGGTCGGCTTCAGGTTCGGCAAGGTCCCCCTCGACCAGCTCGAGGTCGCGCAGGACCTTGGTGGCGAGCGCCGCGAACGCGGCCTGGTCGTCGAGCGCGAGGCCGAGCGCGTCGAGGTCGGCGCCGGCCCGCTCTTCGATCCAGCCGGAGACGAGCTTCAGCCCCGCGCGCGCCGCTTCGGGCGGCGTCTCGCCGGTCAGCCGCTCGCGGACGAGCAGCGAGATGGCGGTCGACAGCGGCACCTCCGCCCGGTTGCGGGCGCGGGTGATCGGGTCGGTCCGCATCCGCATCTCGGTGGCGCGGCCGAGGTTCGCCCGCACCCCTTCCATGGCGCGCGCGCCGAGCGCCTCGACCCGCGCCTGCTCGGCCGCCCCGAACACGGCGCGCGCGGCCTCGTCGGCGGGCGCATGGCGGGCGTGGAGAAGGGGGTCGTGATGCCTCAGCTTCAAGGCCGCGGCATCGGCGCAGCCGCGCGCCTCGGCCACCTCGCGCTCGGCCAGCGTGCGCCCCGGCATCGGCACCTTGACGGTCTTGCCGGAGGTGGACGGGCCCTCGGCGGTAAAGCCGAGCTCGAGCTCCGGCTCCCGCGCGATCGCCCGCGAGGCGCCGGTCAGCACCTGCCGGAAGGTCTCGAGGGGATTCTTTTCGCTAGCCATGGCCGACCTGCACGCTGGTGCGGCGAGAGGCTTGGCGATTGGCCCGGCGCGTGCCACAAAAGCGGGCATGTGGCGGGCGATGCTCGGGATCGACGAACAGACGCGGGCGGAGAAGCGCGCCGCGATCAACGGCATGAACCTGTTCTTCGGGGCGTTGATCGGCGCCAATCTCGGCTCGCTGGAGCGGCTCGCGCTGCGCGACTATCTGATCCTGATCATCATCGTGTCGCTGATCGTGCTCTACATCCAGGTTGCGCCGGTCGCCCGCAGGCGCTGGCCATATCTGGCGACCCTGGCGATGACGGTGGCCTGGCTCTACGCCCTCCTGCTCACTCCGCTCGGGCTTGAGCTGTTCGAGAATCGCCCGCGTCCTTCCCCTCATCTGTTCGTCACCATCTGCCTCTGGCTGCTCACCGTCGCCTCGGTCGAACTTCGCCCGGTGGCGCAGGATCCCGAGCCGCCTGCCTAAGCTCGCCCGACCACGCTTTCCGGCAGGTCCTTGCCGAACACGCGCTGATAATATTCGGCGATCAGCGACCGCTCGGCCTCGTCGCATTTGTTGAGGAAGGTGAGCCGGAAGGCGAAGCCGACATCGTTGAAGATCAGCGCATTCTGCGCCCAGCTGATCACCGTTCGCGGGCTCATCACGGTCGAGATGTCGCCGCTGACGAAGCCCTGCCGGGTCAGTTCGGCGACCTTGATCATCCGCTCGACCTCCTGGCGGCCGCCCTCATGATCATATTCGCCCGACTTGGCGAGGACGATCTGCGCCTCGGTTGCGGCAGGCAAATAGTTCAGCGTCACCACGATGTTCCAGCGGTCCATCTGGCCCTGGTTGATCTGCTGGGTGCCGTGATAGAGGCCGGTGGTGTCGCCGAGCCCGACCGTGTTGGTGGTCGCGAACAGCCGGAACCACGGGTTCGGCCGGATCACCCGGTTCTGATCGAGCAGGGTCAATTTCCCCTCGGTCTCGAGCACCCGCTGGATCACGAACATGACGTCCGGCCGGCCGGCGTCATATTCGTCGAACACCAAAGCGGTCGGCGTCTGCAGCGCCCACGGCAGCAGCCCCTCGCGGAACTCGGTGACCTGCTGGCCCTCGCGCAGCACGATCGCGTCCCGCCCGACCAGGTCGATGCGGCTGATATGCGCATCCAGGTTGATGCGGATCAGCGGCCAGTTCAGCCGCGCCGCCACCTGCTCGATATGGGTCGACTTGCCGGTGCCGTGATAGCCCTGCACCATCACCCGGCGGTTCTTCGCGAAGCCGGCGCAAATCGCCAATGTGGTGTCCGGGTCGAACACGTAGGCGGGGTCCAGGTCCGGGACCCGCTCGTCAGCCTCGCTGAACGCCGGGATCTCCATCTCGCTGTCGACGCCGAACAGGTCGCGCACCTTCACGATCCTGTCGGGCGCCTCCATCAAGGTGGTGGCGCGGCTGGTTGGATTGGCATTGGCGAGGTCGGCCATTTCGTCTCTTTCGGCGGATCAGGCGAAGGCGGGGCGGGACTTGAGCTGCGTATAAGCCTCGATCACCGCCTGCAACGCTTTCTCGTGGCCGCGGTCGCCGCCATTGCGGTCGGGATGGTAGCGGCGCACCAGATCGGCGTAGCGCTGCCTCAGCGCGCGCCGGTCGCAGTCGGTTCCAAGCCCCAATATGCGCAAGGACCTGCGATCCTGCTCGCTGAGCTCGCGCCCGTCGCGGCGCGGCCCCTCGGCAGCCGAGCGGTTGAAGCGGGCGCCGATCGCGTCGAGCGGATCGCTGAAGTCGGCCCAGCGCGGCGGCGGCGAGCCGGCCGCGGCGAAAGCGCGGGTCTCCCGGTCCCAGCCGCCATAGGGCGTCTGCGCCGCCTCGATCTGCTCGGCGCTCATGCCGTTGAAATAATTGTAGCCGCTGTTGAACTCGCGGACATGGTCGAGGCACAGCCAGCGCCAGTCGCCGGGACCGTCGAAACCGGCGCGCCGGCCGGCTGCCGGGGGCGCGCGGAACTCGCCCGCCGCGTGGCAGCCGGGATGGGCGCAATGCGCCTCCGCACTTTCGACCCGGCCGTGGAACCGGGTCTGCCGCCTACCCGAACTCGCCACGCGCTCCCTTTCCGATCCAAACGCCCTATATAGGCCCGATGAGCGATCCTTTAAGCGGCTCGATCGCCGCGGAAATCACGAGACGGCTGCGCGAGGCGCTCAGTCCGGCGCAGCTCGTGGTGCTGAACGACAGCGAGCGGCATCGCGGCCATGCCGGCTATGACGGCAGCGGCGAGAGCCATTTCACCGTCGAGATCGTGTCGCCCCGGTTCGAAGGCATGGGCCGGCTCGAGCGGCAGCGGGCGGTCAATGCCGCGCTGGCGGACCTGCTCCGCGGCCGGGTCCACGCGCTTGCGATCCGGGCGAAGGCGCCGTCCGAAGCGTGAGGCGTTGACACGAGCCGACGCGGCGGGGTTAGCAGGGCCATGGAGCGGGACCTGATCTTCGACCTCGGCATGCATCGCGGCGAGGAGAGCGAATTCTACCTCAAGAAAGGCTTCCGGGTCATCGCGGTCGAGGCTAGTCCGGAGCTGTGTTGCATCGCCCGCGCGACGCTCGCCGCGGCTATGGCCGACGGGCGGCTGACCATCGTCGCCAAAGCGGTGGCCGGGCGCAGCGGGCCGATCACCTTTCACGAGACCCGGGGCGAGCGCTGGTCGGTGTGGGGCACCTGCAAGCCCGAATGGGCCGAGCGCAACCGGCGCCGCGGCGCGGACAGCGGGATCTTCCTCCGCTACGCGCTGGTCGGCGACGACGGCTATGTGCGCCATCCGCTGGCGCGGCGCGTGCTTGGTGGCCTGGGGATGGCCGCCGGCTGGTACGATACCCATGCCCGCCACCGGGAGGCGGCCCCATGAGCGGGATCCGCACCACCCGCATCGGCCTTCCGACCGGCGTAACGCTCAAGGTCCAGCTCGGCGGCCGCGAAGGCGCCGCGCCGATCTTCCTGCTGCACGGCTTTCCCGAATCGCACCGCACCTGGCGCCACCAGCTCCCCAATTTCGCGCGCGACTTCCAGGTCGTCGCCCCCGACCAGCGCGGCTTCGGCGGCTCCGACAAGCCGCAGGAGATCGACGCTTACAAGACCGACCGCATCGTCGAAGATCTGATGGCGCTCGCCGACGCGCTCGGCATTGCCGCCTTCACCCTGGTCGGTCACGATTGGGGCGGGGCCGCTTCGTGGCTGGCCGCGCTCCGCCATCCCAGGCGCGTCGAGCGGCTGGTGATCGTCAACGCGCCGCACCCGCTCATCTTCCAGAAGAGCGTCATCGAAGATGAGGCCCAGCGCGCCGCCTCGCAATATATCAACCGCTTCCGCGACCCCAGCATGGAGAGGCTGATCGAGGCGATGGGGCTGGAGACCTTCTTCGAGAAGAGCTTCGGAGCGCATGTCGACCTGCGGCTGATCCCGGACGCCGAGCGGCGGGCCTATCTCGACGACTGGGCGCAGCCGGGCGCGCTCACCGCCATGCTGAACTGGTACCGCGCATCGAACCTCGAAGTGCCCGAAGTGGGCGCCAGCGCGCGCAAGCCGCTCTGGACCCATGCCCCGTTCCCGAAGCTCAAGATGCCGGTGCTGGTGATCTGGGGGATCAAGGACAAGGCCCTGCTCCCCGTTCAGCTCGACGGGCTGCACGACCTCGTCGACGACCTTCGCCTGGTGATCGAGCCGGACGCCGGCCATTTCGTCCCATGGGAGAAGCCGGAGGTCGTGACGGAGGCCATTCGTGAATTCATGGCGGAGACGTCCGGCTAAAGGCTCATCCGCGCAACCGCCTATGAGGAAGGCCGGGGCAGTGCCTGCCGAGGCCCGAATTTCTCCGGAGCGGCGGTTTGCCCTTCCCCCGTGCCCCGGCTATGCCGCCGCCGATGCCGCCGACCCCCGCCCGCTCGCGCTCGCGCTCCGCCGCCCGGCTGGCCGCCGTGCAGGCGCTGTATCAGCATGACATGGAAAAGACGCCGCTCCCGGCCCTCCTCCACGAATTCCACCGCCATCGCCTCGGCGCGACCATCGAGGAGGTGGAATATGCGGATGCCGAGGTCGAGTTCTTCGACGACATTGTCAGCGGCGTCCACGCGCGCTCGGACGAGCTGGACGCGCTGATCGCCGGCAAGCTCGCCGCGGGCTGGTCGCTGGCCCGTCTCGACAAGCCGATGCGCCAGATCCTGCGCGCGGGGGCCTATGAGCTGCTCGCCCGGATCGACGTCCCGACCGGCAGCGTCATCTCCGAATATGTCGACGTGGCCAAGGCCTTCTACGACCAGCGCGAGGCGGCCTTCGTCAACGGCCTGCTCGATGCGGTCGCCAGGGACGCGCGGAAATGAAGGAAATGGGGACAGTATACATTTTTCGGGCAAGGCCCCCGCCGGCTCAGCCGCAAGCCGAGAAAATGTATACTGTCCCCATTTCATGAGCGCCGAAACCGCCTTCATCGAGTCGCTCCGCGCCTACGCAACCGCCCCGGCGGCGCGCGGCCTGCTCGACGATGCGGCGGTGCTGGAGGTCGGCGGGGCGACGCTCGTCCTTAGCCATGACATGATCGTCGAAGGCGTGCACTTCCTCCCTAGCGACCCCGCCGCCGACGTCGCCTGGAAGCTGCTCGCGGTCAATTTGTCGGACCTCGCCGCCAAGGGCGCGCGGCCGCTCGGCGCCTTGCTCGGCTACAGCCTCGGGCCCGACGAATGGGACCGGGAATTCGCGCAAGGCCTGACGAGCGCGATGGCCGCGTTCGGAATCGCCCTGCTCGGCGGGGACACGGTGTCGGGTCCGGCAGGCTCGGCGCGGACGCTAAGCCTCACCGTGATCGGAGAGGCTGCAGGCCCGGTACCCTCGCGCGCCGGCGCCAAGCCCGGCGACATCCTGTGGGTGAGCGGAACGATCGGCGACGCCGGCGCCGGGCTGCGCATCGCGAAGGGCGAGCTGGCCGGGCCGGACGCGCTGGTCGAACGCTATCGGCAGCCGCGGCCGCGGCTGGAGGCGGGTCAGGCGCTGGCGCCCCGGGTCAGCGCGATGATGGACGTGTCCGACGGGCTGCTGATCGACGCTGAGCGCCTTGCCGCGGCCAGCGCGGTTTCGGTGGAGATCGATCTCAGCCTGATCCCGCTGTCGGCCGAGCTCATCCGGCTGGTCGGCGAGGATCGCGGCGCACGGCTCGCCGCGGCCGCGGCGGGCGACGATTACGAGCTGCTGTTCGCCGTGCCCGAACCCCAATCGGCGCGCCTGCTCGCGCTGGCGGACACGCTCGGCCTGCCGCTCAGCAGGATCGGGCGCTGTTGCGGCGGATCGGGCCTGCGGCTGGTCGACCGCGGCGAGCCGGTGGCGCTGCCGGAGCGGCTCGGCTGGGAGCATGGCGCCCCGCCCACCTGATCCGTCCCAGAATGCCGCACCTTGGCGGAACGGCTGGGCTAGAGGTTGAAACCTGTTTCCATCGCCCGTAAGACGCGCGCCACATCCGGGCACTCGCTGGAGGGGCGGTTCCGCCCCGCCCGGGATCAGGCTCCGCCGAACGGCTTCGGCGGGTCCCAAATTTCAGGGGAAGGACGTTTTCAATGACCGTCGTGCTCATCGCCATTGCCTGCGGATTGGCCGCAGTGCTCTACGGCGTCGTCACCAGCCGCCAGGTGCTCGCCTCCTCGGCCGGCAACGAGAAGATGATCAACATCGCCGGCGCCATCCAGGAGGGGGCCAAGGCCTATCTCGGCCGTCAGTACAGCACCATCGCCGTGGTCGGCGTGGTCGTCGCCGCCCTGGTCTTCCTGTTTCTCGGCTCGACGGAAGCAATCGGCTTCGTGCTCGGCGCCCTGCTGTCGGGCGCGGCCGGCTATATCGGCATGAACATCTCGGTCCGCGCCAACGTCCGCACCGCCGAGGCGGCGCGCGGCAGCCTCCAGCGCGGCCTCACCGTCGCCTTCCGCGCCGGCGCCATCACCGGCATGCTCGTGGCCGGTCTCGCTCTGCTCGCCATCTCGGTCTTCTTCTACGTCCTGGTTGAGGTGATGGGCCGCCCGCCGGCGCACCGCGACGTCATCGACGCGCTGGTCGCGCTCGCCTTCGGCGCCTCCTTGATCTCGATCTTCGCCCGTTTGGGCGGCGGCATCTTCACCAAGGCCGCCGACGTCGGCGCCGACCTGGTCGGCAAGGTCGAAGCGGGCATCCCCGAGGACGACCCCCGCAACCCGGCTGTGATCGCCGACAATGTCGGCGACAATGTCGGCGACTGCGCCGGCATGGCCGCCGATCTGTTCGAGACCTATGTCGTCACGGTCGGCGCAACGATGGTGCTGATCGCGCTGCTCGTCAGCGGCAGCGACGCCCAATTGCTCGACCTGATGAGCCTGCCGCTGATCATCGGCGGCGCCTGCATCCTGACCTCGATCATCGGCACCTATTTCGTCCGCCTCGGCCGCAAGCAGTCGATCATGGGCGCGCTCTACAAGGGCTTCTGGGTTACGGCGATCCTCTCAGTGCCCGCCATCTGGTACGTCATGACCCAGACGCTGGGCGATATGGATGCCGTGATCGGCGGCGCCCGCGAGGCGGCGGGATTCGAGGTGGAGACCGATGTCGCGACGACCGCCGTCGCCGGCGGCTTCACCGGCTGGGACCTGTTCTGGTGCACCCTGGTCGGCCTCGGCGTCACCGCGTTGCTGGTGTGGATCACCGAATATTATACCGGCACCAACTATCGCCCGGTCCGCTCGATCGCGAAGGCGTCGGAGACGGGCCACGGCACCAACGTCATCCAGGGCCTCGCCGTCAGCCTGGAATCGACCGCCATGCCGACCCTGGTGATCTGCGTCGGCATCATCGTCAGCTACCAGTTTGCCGGCCTGATCGGGATCGCGTTCGCCGCGACCTCGATGCTGGCGCTGGCCGGCATGGTGGTCGCGCTCGACGCCTATGGGCCGGTCACCGACAATGCCGGCGGCATCGCCGAAATGGCCGCTCTCGAGGACGAGGTGCGCGGCCGGACCGATGCGCTCGACGCGGTCGGCAACACCACCAAGGCCGTCACCAAAGGCTATGCGATCGGCTCTGCCGCGCTCGGCGCCCTGGTCCTGTTCGGCGCCTACACCACCGACCTGCAGCAATTTTCGGCCGAGCTCGGCATCGGCGCCGACGGCGTCGATTTCTCGCTGTCCAACCCCTATGTCGTGGTCGGCCTGCTGCTCGGCGCCTTGCTCCCCTATCTGTTCGGCGCGATGGGCATGACCGCGGTCGGCCGCGCGGCCGGCAACGTCGTGCTCGACGTCCGCGAACAGTTCCGCACCAATCCCGGCATCATGGACTATAGCTCGCGGCCCAACTACGCCCGCACCGTCGACCTCGTCACCCGCGCCGCGATCAAGGAGATGATCGTCCCTTCGCTGCTGCCGGTGCTGGCGCCGATCCTGGTTTATTTCGTGATCGCCGCGATCGCCGGCCGCGAGCAGGGCTTCGCCGCCCTGGGCGCCCTCCTCCTTGGCGTCATCGTCTCGGGCCTGTTCGTCGCCATCTCGATGACCTCGGGCGGCGGGGCTTGGGACAATGCCAAGAAATATATCGAGGACGGCAATTACGGCGGCAAGGGTTCGGAGGCGCACAAGGCGGCCGTCACCGGCGACACCGTCGGCGACCCGTATAAGGACACGGCCGGGCCGGCGGTGAATCCGATGATCAAGATCACCAACATCGTCGCCTTGCTGCTGCTGGCGGCCTTGGCCGGCCACGCCGGCTGAGGCGCGCCACCCGACCCGGCTGATCCCGCCCGGCGCGATCCGGCTGGGGTTTTGGCCGCGCTTGCGCCGCGGATTGCGATGCGCCACTCTTTTACGGGCGGAGGGGGCGCTTGCCGATGTTCGGAAGGTTGAAGCTCGTTGTCGCGGCCGCGATGCTGGCCGCCGGAACAGCGCCCGCGCAGCAGCCGGCCGCGCCCGCTCCGGCACGCCGTCCGGTCGAGCATTTCGCGGCCCTGCCGTTCATGGAGGAGCCCTCGCTTTCGCCCGACGGCGCCAAGGTCGCAGCCAAGGTGGCGGCGCGGGGCAAGCAATTCCTCGCCGTTGTCCCGCTCGGCCAGCAGCGCGGGCAGCCGAAGCTGATGGCGTCCGGGCGCTACGACATCAACTGGTGGCGCTGGGTCAATGACGAGTGGCTGGTGGTCGGCATCGGCACCGTCCAGTCGGTCGCGGGACAGGATTTCTACGTCACCCGCGCGATCGGGGTCAGCGCCGATTTGGCGACGATCAATCCGCTGGGGGCCCGTGAAGCCGGCCAGAATGCCGACGACCTGCTGTGGACGGCCAGCGACGGCACGCCGCGCATCCTGCTCGCGCAGCAGACCTCCATCTACTTTAGCGACGAGGGCTTCTGGCCCGAAGTGGTCGAGATCGACGTGGCGACGCGCAAATCCAGGCGC
>DASZDE010000177.1:0-6513 GCA_035942355.1 Allosphingosinicella sp.
CCGCCGCGCCGCCGGGCTGCTGTCGGTCCGGGCGGCCGACCGCGACGTTCGGATCGACGGACCCGGCGCCGAGGAGTCGCTGCCCGCGCTCGGCGACTTCACCCGGGCGCTCCAGATCATGATGAACCTCATCACCAACGCGGTCCGCTACTCGCCCGAGGGGGGCGAGGTCTGGATCCGGACCGAGCGAGAAGGCGACCTCGCCGCGATCATCGTCGCCGACCAGGGCAAGGGCATTGCCGAACAGGACCAGGACCGGATTTTCGAGAAGTTCGAGCGCGTCGACCCGTCCGAGCCGGGCGGAACGGGCCTCGGCCTCTACATCGCCCGCCGCCTCGCCCGCGCGATGGGCGGCGACGTCACCGTCGACAGCGCGCCGGGCCAGGGCGCCCGCTTCACCTTGACGCTGCCGCGCGCGCCCCAGCCATAGAATTTGATCCGGCCGCGCGAACGTGGAAGGATGCGGCCCGACCGCCGATCCGCGGGGGAGGGGGCCGATGTTCGAATTCACCGCCGACCATTATGACGAGATCTGCCGCTCGGACGCGGTCCGCGAGCAGATCGACTCGCTCGAGGAAAAACGCAGGGCGGCAGTGAAGCGCTTCTGGATCTGGCTCCTGGTCGGCATCGCCCTTGCCGTGGCGGCCGCCTGGTCGCTGACCGTCTCGGGCTGGGGCTTCCTCGCCTGGGTCGCCGCCGCGCTTCTCCTGGCAGCGTGCGTCGTCGCCGCGATGGCGCCGCTGCTGCGGCTGAGCGAGGATCTGAAGGACCCGGTGCTCGAAGGGCTCGCCGCCCGAGCGGGCATGACCTACCAGCCCGGCGGCTTTGCCCCGCCCGGCTATGACGAGGCGGGCAAGGCGCTGTTCGGCGGCGCCATCTCCAGCGCGAGCTTCGCCGACCTGTTCCACGGCGCCGACGCCGAGGGCCGCTCCTATGCGGTCTACGAGGCCTCGCTCCAGCGGCGCCAGGGCAAGCAGACGCAGACGGTCTTTTCGGGCCAGATGTACGCGCTGGAACGCCGGCCCGGCGGCCGCGGCGTCACCGCGATCGTGCCCGACCGCGGCATCTTCAACTTCTTCAAGCCGGCGGGCGGCATGGAGCGGGTGCGGATCGAGGCCGACCCGGCGTTCGAGAAGAAGTTCGAAGTCTATGCGACCGAGCCGACCGAGGCGGAGCGGCTGCTCGCCGATGCTGCGTTCAGGCGGCGCCTGCTCGAGCTGAGGCAAAGCGGCCGCGTGCTGGCTTATGCCGGCCCGCGCCAGGCGCTCGTCGCGGTCGCCGGCAAGGACCGGTTCGAGCCGGGCAGCATGTTCCGCGCGCTTGGCGGCAAGGAGCGCGTGCGGCTGATGTTCGACGATCTGTGCGCCTCGATGACGCTGCTCCGGGAGCTCAACGCGAAGCTCGGCTGATCGCCCGCGTCCGGGGGGCGTCCGCGAGCGATCGAAAAACCGGAAGTGAAGCTGCCGGCAGTGCTTGCCGGACCTCCGTCGGCAACAGTCGCTAGCGCTGCCCCACCGGCACGTAATCGCGCTGCACCGGCCCGGTGTAGAGCTGGCGCGGGCGGCCGATCTTCTGGTCGGGGTCGGAGATCATTTCGTTCCATTGCGCGACCCAGCCGACCGTGCGGGCGAGCGCGAACAAGGCGGTGAACATCGAGGTCGGGAAGCCGATCGCCGACAGGATCACGCCCGAATAGAAATCGACGTTCGGATAGAGCTTCTTCTCGATGAAATAATCGTCGCTGAGCGCGATCTGCTCGAGCTCCTGGGCGACGTCGAGCACCGGGTCCGACAGGCCGAGCTCCTTCAGCACCGCCTCGGCGGTCTGCTGCATCACCTTGGCGCGCGGGTCGTAATTCTTGTAGACGCGGTGGCCGAAGCCCATCAGCCGGAACGGGTCCTCCTTGTCCTTGGCGCGGGCGATATATTCGGGGATCCGCTCGGGCCGGGCGATCTCGCGCAGCATGTTGAGCGCCGCCTCGTTGGCGCCGCCATGGGCCGGACCCCACAGGCAGGCGATCCCCGCCGCGATGCAGGCGAACGGGTTGGCGCCGGACGAGCCGGCCAGCCGCACGGTCGAGGTCGAGGCGTTCTGCTCATGGTCGGCGTGGAGGATGAAGATCCGCCGCATCGCATTCTCGACGATCGCGTTGACCCGATAGGGCTCGGCCGGCACTCCGAACGTCATGCGGAGGAAATTGCCGGTGTAGCTCAGGCTGTTGTCCGGGTACATGAACGGCTGGCCGATCGAATATTTGTACGCCATCGCCGCGATCGTCGGCATCTTGGCGATCAGCCGGTGGCTGGCGATCATCCTTTGCTTCGGGTCGGTGATGTCGGTCGAATCGTGGTAGAAGGCGGAGAGCGCGCCGACCACGCCGCACATGATCGCCATCGGGTGGGCGTCGCGCCGGAAGCCGCGGTAGAAGGTCGCCAGTTGCTCGTGCAGCATGGTGTGGCGCGAGATGGTGTGGGTGAATTTGTCGAGCTCGCCGGCCGCGGGCAGCTCGCCGTAGAGCAGCAGATAGGCGACCTCCATGAACGACGAATGCTCGGCGAGCTGGTCGATCGGGTAGCCGCGGTGGAGGAGGATGCCCTGGTCGCCGTCGATATAGGTGATCGCGGATTCGCAGGCGGCGGTCGAGGTGAAGCCGGGGTCGTAGGTGAAGGCGCCGGTCTCGGCGTATAATTTGCGGATGTCGACGACATCGGGGCCCACCGAGCCCGATCGGACGTCATATTCGTAGCTGGAGTCGCCGATCGCGAGGCTGGCCTTCGCTTCTGCCATGTTCAGTCCTTCTTCCTCATCCGATCGGCCACGCGCGCGAGGCTTTGCTCGCGCCCGAGCATCACGAGCACATCGAAAATCCCCGGCGAGGTCGCCCGGCCGGTAAGCGCCGCGCGCAGCGGCTGCGCCACCTGGCCGAGCTTGACGCCGCGGGCCTCAGCCACCTCCCGGACGGCCTGCTCCGTCGTCTCCTGCGACCATTCCGGCAGCCGCGACAGCGCGAAATGGACGAGGGCGAGCAGGTCCGCCGCTTCGCCCCCTAGCAGGGCGGCGGCGCGTTCGTCCACGTCCAGCGGCACCGTCTTGAACAGGAAGGCGCCGCCCTCGGCGAGCTCGACCAGGGTCTTGGCGCGCGGCTTCAGCTCCGGCATTGCCCGGGCCAGCAGCTCGAGCTCCTGGTGGGCCAGCGGCCGCCCGATCAGCGCCTCGATCCGCGGCGCGGTCAAACCCGCCAGCCGTCCGTCCGAAGCCTCGCGGATATAATGGCCGTTGAGGTTCTCGAGCTTTTTGGTGTCGAAGCGCGACGGGGAGCGGCCGACATGATGAAGGTCGAACCAGCGCACCGCGTCCTCGCGGGCGATGATCTCGTCGTCGCCATGGCCCCATCCCAGCCGGAGCAGGTAATTGGCCAGCGCCTCGGGCAGCATGCCGAGCTCGTCGCGATACGCCTCGACCCCGGTCGCGCCGTGCCTTTTCGAAAGCTTGGCGCCGTCCGCGCCGTGGATCAGCGGGACATGGGCATAGACCGGCTCCGGCCAACCCATCGCCCGGATGATGCCGAGCTGCCGGAACGCGTTGTTCAGATGGTCGTCGCCGCGGATGACGTGGGTGACGCCCATGTCATGATCGTCGACCACCACGGCCAGCATGTAGGTCGGCGTCCCGTCCGAACGGAGCAGGATCATGTCGTCCAGCTCGCAATTCTGGACCACCACCCGGCCCTGCACCCGGTCCTCGATCGCCGTCTCGCCCTCGCGCGGTGCCCGCAGCCGCACCACGAACGGGGCGTCCGGCGCGGGCGGCTCGGCCTCGCCGTCGCGCCACCGGCTGTCGATGCGGAACGGCCGGCGCTGGCGTTCGGCCTCGGCGCGGGCGGCGGCGATCTCCGCCTGGCTCATATAGCAACGATAGGCGTGGCCGCGATCAAGCAGCTCGTGCGCGATCTCGGCGTGCCGCGCCCAGAATTGCGACTGGTAATATTCGTGCCCGTCCCAGTCGAGGCCGAGCCAGCGCATGCCGTCGAGGATCGCGTCGATCGCCGCCCGGGTCGAGCGCGCCCGGTCGGTATCCTCGATCCGGAGCAGGAACTTGCCGCCGTGGCGGCGGGCGAACAGCCAGTTGAACAAGGCGGTGCGGGCGCCGCCGATATGGAGGAAGCCGGTCGGCGAGGGCGCAAAGCGCGTGACGACCGCGCTCGTTTCTTCAGTTGCGCTCAAGCGCCGATTCTCCAAGGATGCCGGCATGCCGGCGAGCGATGGACGCGCCCCTAGCATAACCCGTCATCCCGGCGATAGCCGGGACCCGGGAACGCTCGGCTGCGAAGAAATGCCGGTTGCGGCCGCTGTTCCCGAGTCGCGGATCAAGTCCGCGACGATGGCATGGCTCCACGCCGCATCGGTCCGGCTCGAAGCGCGCTTCGACGCCGAGCGCGACCAGCTTCCCTTGTGGCTCCCGGTCGGCCTCGGCCTCGGCATCGCCGCCTGGTTCGCGCTGCCCGCCCCGAGCGCGTGGATCGCGTTCCTCCTCGCCGCCGCCGCGCTCGGCGCGGCCGCGCTCGCCTGCGGCTTCGGCACCCGCTGGGGCAAGGCGCTGACCCTGTTCAGCCTTGCCGCCGCGCTCGGCTGCGGCCTGATCTGGTGGAAGGCCGAACGCGTCGCTGCGCCGCGGCTCGAATATCCCCGGATGGCGGAGTTCACCGCCATGATCGAAAGCTTCCAGCGCCTTCCGGCCAAGCAGTCCGTCCGCCTGGTCGTGCGGCCGCACGGGGCGCCGGATCTGCCCGTCAGGCTGCGCATCAACCTCGATGCCGACAAGGCGGCGGCCGAGCTCCAGCCGGGCGCGACCGTGCGCATCCGCTCATGGCTGATGCCGCCGCCGCCGATGGCGGTGCCGGGTGCCTACGATTTCGCCCGCGTCGCCTGGTTCCAGCGGATCGGCGGCACCGGCCGCGCGCTCGAGGTCGCGCTGGTGGCGCCCGCCACCGGTCGAAGCTGGCGCGCCCGCCTCGCCGGCTGGCGGCAGGGCCTGGCCGACCATATCCAGGCCCGGCTGGCGGGCGGGGAGGGCGGCATCGCCACCGCGCTGGCGACCGGCGACCAGGGCGCCATATCGGAGGAGGACGCCGAGGCGATGCGCCGCTCGGGCCTCGCCCATCTGCTGTCGGTCAGCGGCCTCCACCTCACCGCCGTGGTCGGCGCCGTCATGCTGCTCACCCTGAAGCTGCTCGCGCTCAGCCCGGCGCTCGCGCTGCGCTTCCGCCTGACCGTCGCGGCCGCCGCGGCGGGCGCGCTCGCCGGCATCGCCTACACCCTGTTGACCGGCGCCGAAGTGCCGACGATCCGCGCGTGCGTCGCCGCCATCCTGGTGCTGCTCGGCGTCGCCATCGGCCGCGATGCGCTAACCCTTCGCCTGGTTGCCGTCGGGGCCTTGATCGTGCTTCTGTTCTGGCCCGAATCGCTCGCCGGCCCCAGCTTCCAGCTCAGCTTCGCCGCGATCACCGCCATCGTCGCGCTCCACGAGCAGCCCAGGATCAGGGCCTTGCTGTCGCGGCGCGACGAGGGCCTGTTCCACAAGGCCGGCCGTTTCCTGCTTGCGCTGGTCCTCACCGGGCTGGCGGTGGAGATCGCGCTCACGCCGATCGCGCTCTACCATTTCCACAAGGCCGGCTTCTACGGCGCCGCCGCCAACGTGGTCGCGATCCCGCTCACCACCTTCATCATCATGCCGCTCGAGGCATTGGCGCTGCTGTTCGACCTCGCCGGCCTCGGCGCGCCCTTCTGGTGGCTGACCGGCCGCGCGCTGGCGCTGCTGCTCGGCCTCGCCCACGCCGCCGCCAATGCCCCCGGCGCGGTCGCCACGCTCCCGACGATGCCGGTGGCCGCCTTCGGCCTGATCGTCGCGGGCGGGCTGTGGATCGCGCTGTGGCGCACGCGCTGGCGCCGCTGGGGGCTGGTGCCGGCGGCGCTCGGTGCCGCCTGGGCCTTGGCCACGTCGGCCCCCGATCTGCTGGTCACCGGCGACGGCCGCCACCTCGCCCTCCGCAGCGCCGGCGGCGGCATGGCGATCCTGCGCGACCGCGCCGGCGACTATGTGCGCGACACGCTGAGCGAGAGCGCAGGCTATGACGGAGAGCTGCGCGCGCTCGAAAGCCTTCCGGCGGCGGCGTGCAGCCCCGACCTGTGCTTCGCCGACATCGTCCGCGACGGCCGGCGCTGGCGGCTGCTCGCCACCCGCAGCAGCCGCCTGGTCGATTTCGGGCCGCTCGCGCGCGCCTGCGCCGCCGCCGATATCGTCGTCTCGGACCGCCGGCTGCCGCGCACCTGCGTGCCGCGTTGGCTGAAGGCGGACCGCGGCCTGCTGAGGCGGACCGGCGGTCTCGCCGTCACCCTCGGGGCCCGGCCGCGCGTCGCCACCGTCGCCGGCCGCGTCGGCAGCCACCCTTGGGCGGCCGCGGATGCCGTTGCCGGCGGTGCGCGGGCGCCCGGAACGAATGGGCCGAAATGAAAA
>DASZDE010000178.1:0-12870 GCA_035942355.1 Allosphingosinicella sp.
CTACGATGTCGACGGCGCCGGCGGCGCCGCCCAGGTCCTGTTCGCCCGGGTGACCCCCAACACCCCCATCACCCGCTCGGACTTCTACGCCTACACCGCCCCGCCCGCCGCCGCGCCGCCGCCGCCGGCCGCGTTCGCCGACGCGCGGACCGCCGACGCCGTGATGCTCATGGCGCCGCCGTCCGCGGGGTGGGAGATGCCGACCGAGATCGTGTGAGCTTCAGGCGAGGCCGGCGGAGATCAGCTCGCGCAATTCCCTGGAAAGGCCCGGCGCGGCTCGGATCCGCTCCAGCTCGCCCTTCATCAGGCCCGCCCGCGACGGTTCGATCCTCCGCCAGCGTGTCAGCGGCGGCGCCAGCCCCGCCGAGGCCAGCGGGTTAAGCCGGTCGGCGGCGAGCACGACGTCGGCGAGAAAGCGGTAGCCGCGGCCGGAACGGTCGTGAAAGGCGTGCGGGTTGGCGGCGAAAGCGCCGACCAGCGCGCTCAGCCTGGTCGGGTGCGAGAGCGTGAAATCGGGATGGGCGATGAGCCTGGGCGCGGTGGCGATCGTATCGTCGCGCACCGACAGCGCCTGGACAATGAACCAATGGTCGAGCAGGGCCGGCTGCCCGCGGTAGCGGCGGTGGAAGGCGGCGAGCCCCTCCTGCCGCTCGGGCGCGTCCGAATCCGCCAGCGCCCGCAACGCGCCCATCCGCTCGGTCAAGGTCGGGCCCTCGGCGAGCTGGCGCAGCGCGATCGGGCCGGCCTCGGCGGCCCCGCCGGCGAGGAGAAAATCGAGCGCGACCGAGCGCAGCCGCCGCGCGCCTTTGGCCTCGGCTCCGGCCGCCCCGGCAGAGGCGGCGGCATAAGCGGCGCGCCAGGCGGGCTCCAGCGACCGCCCGAGCTCGGCCCGCAGCCGCCGCCACGCGGCATGGATCGCGCCGGGATCGGCGGCGGCCATGCGCTCGCCGATCGCGGCCTGCGCCGGCAGCTGCACCGCCTCGGCGACCCAGCCGGGATCAAGCCGCGAATTCTCAAGTGCTTTGGCAATGGCCTCGATCACCGGAGCGTGGCCGGCGGCGCGGCCTTCGACGGCGCCGAGTACCGTGCGGATCATTAGTTCCTGGATCGCCTCCCAGCGGGCGAACGGGTCGTCGTCATGGGCGGCCAGGAAGGCGAGCTCGCCGGCGCCGCGGGAGGCTTCG
This sequence comes from Allosphingosinicella sp., assembly GCA_035942355.1. GTDB lineage: Bacteria > Pseudomonadota > Alphaproteobacteria > Sphingomonadales > Sphingomonadaceae > Allosphingosinicella. Next base: position 1,185 of record DASZDE010000178.1, read on the forward strand.
ACCCGCACCGGCGCCGAAAAGCCGCGGTTGATCGAGAGGACCGGCCGCTCGGCAACGCCGTCGAACCCGAATTCCTGCCGATCCGCCTCGAGCAGCACCAGCCGCTCGTCCAGCTTGCCGCGCTCCCCGAACAGCGCGACCCGAAGCGGGATCGGCACCGGCGGGCGCTGGTCCTGCTCCAGCGTCAGGACCGCGCGCGCGGCGGCCGCGTCCCAGCTGAGCGCCGCCCGCACCAGCGGCGTCCCCACCTGCGCATACCACAGGCCGAAATCACCCAAGCTGCGCCCGCCCGCCTCCGCCATCGCGGCGACCAGATCCTCGCAGGTGGCGGCCTTGCCGTCGTGGCGCTCGAAGAACAGGTCGGCGCCGGCGCGGAACCGCTCAGGCCCGATCATCGTGTGGATCATTCGCACCAGCTCGGCGCTCTTCACATAGACGGTGGATGTGTGGAGATCGGCGGCCCTGCCATAGCGATCGGGCCGCACGGGATGCGCCTGGGGACCGGCATCTTCGGGGAATTGCGCGGCCCGCAACGCCCGCACGTCCTCGATCCTCTTCACCGCCGCCGAGCCCTGGCCGGCGCAGAATTGCTGGTCGCGGAAGACGGTGAAGCCCTCCTTGAGCGCGAGCTGGAACCAGTCGCGGCAGGTGACGCGGTTGCCCGACCAATTGTGGAAATATTCGTGCGCGACCAAAGCGGTGACGAGGTCGCAATCGGCGTCGGTGGCGGTCTCCGGGTCGATCAGCAGCGAAGCGGTGTCGAAGATGTTGAGCCCCTTATTCTCCATTGCTCCATAAGCGAAGCCGGCCAGGCCGACGATGTTGAAGACGTCGAGATCATATTCGCGGCCGTAAGCGGCCTCGTCCCACGCCATCGCCGCCTTGAGCGTGGCCATGGCGTGGGCGGTGCGTGGCAGATCCGGCTCGCGGGCCCAGATGGCGAGCTCGACGGGCCGGCCCGAGCGGGTGGTGAAGCGGTCGCGGCTGGCGCTCAGCGGCCCGGCGACCAGCGCGAACGCGTAGCTGGGCTTCGGGATCGGATCGTGCCACTCCGCCCAGTGGCGGCCGCCGTCGAGCTCGCCGCGGCCGGCCGGATTGCCGTTCGCGAGCAGCACCGGGCAAGCGGCCTTGTCGGCGGCGATGCGCACCCGGTAGCGGGCGAGCACGTCCGGGCGGTCGGGAAAGAAGGTGATCCGCCGAAATCCCTCCGGCTCGCACTGGGTGCAGAGCGTGCCGCCGAGCTCGAACAAGCCGCATTGTTCGGCGCCGGGGACGATTTCGACCAAGGTCTCGACGACGGCGCGGTCGCCCGCGAGCCTGATCGTCAGGCCGCTGCGGTCGAGCTTGTGCGAAGCCGCCTTGCCGTCGACCTTGAGCGAGACCAGCCTCAGCCCGTCGCCGTCGAGCCGCAGCGGCCGGCCGTGGCTGCCGTTGCGCGCGACCTCGAGCCGCGCCCGCACCCGGCTGCGCTGCGGAGCGAGGTCGAATTCGAGCGCGACCTCGGGCACCAGCCAGTCCGGCGGCCGGTAATCCTCGCGCCGGACCGGCCGTGGCGGCGCCGGGGCCGCGGCGGAACGCAAGGTCGTCGAGGGGCGGCTCCGAACCAGGGTCATGGCCGGTGTTTCCGCGGAGGGAGCTCCGCTGTCCACAGCGAAAGTGTCGCCGCAGGCAGTCATTCCCACAGCGCGCTCTTAGCCGGCGAGGGCTTGGCCGGCTGCCACTATGGCTGCAGCGAGAACGAAGGCCGCGGCGGCGCAGGCGGGGAATCGGCCTTTTGCCGCCGGCGTCATCGCCACCATTCCCTCCGGCAGCACCGCCCGCCCGGTGACCATCGGCCGCACCAGCGAGCGCCCGCGGACGAGATGGTAATAGCCGACCGCGAGGAGGTGCAGCCCGATCAGCCCCAGCAGGATGTTGAAGTTCGCCTCATGCACATTGTGGGCGAGCACGGCCGTGTCGTAGCTCACGAGGCCGGAGAGCGGCCCTTCGACAAAGTCTTCCTCGTCGAGCTGAATCAGGCCGCTCGCGATCTGAACGAGCAGCGCCAGCAGCATGGCGAGGATGCTCAGAGCACCGAGGGGGGTGTGGCCCGCCGCATCCTGCCGTCCGTGCCGCAGATAGGCGGCCACCGCCGCCGGTCCCCGGACGAATTCCGCGAAGCGCGCCGTCGAGCTGCCGGCGAAGCCCCACAGGATCCGGAAGATGAGCAGGAACAACAAAGCGTGGCCCGACCAGAAATGCACCCGATCGAAGTTTGCTTTGGCCGACCACCAGCTCAATCCGAGCAAGGCGACGATCGGCCAGTGGAACAGCCGGACCGGAAGGTCCCAGACCGGTGCGCCCGGGTCCGTGTCACTCCTCTTCACGATACAGATCGTGGCAGCCCTTGCAGCTCTTGCCGAGGTTCGTATGGGCCGCTCGGATCGCGGCGAGATCGGAGCCTCGGGCGGCCTTATGGAACGCCAAAGCGGCTTCCCGGAACGCCCGGGCCTTGGCTGCGAAATCCTCCGGCTTCTGCCAGATCTCGGCGCGCGCGTCGGTCTTGCCCACGTCCGGGCCGGTGCCCGCGGGGAACCAGCTCGGGACCTGCGGGGCGAGCTGAGCGATCGTTGCCGCTCCGCTCCGCACTCGGACGAGGTCAGGCTCGTCACCTTTCAGTTCCCGGGTGATCCCCTTCATGGCGTCGCCGATCTTCTCATAATTTTCGTGACGCCGCTTCATCAGCGCGAGCGCCTGCTCCTTCTGCAAGGGCGCGGCGTTGCTTTGCCGGACCGTCTTCGCCACGGCCAGGCCGGCGGCATTCCCGCTCGCCTTCGCCTTCGCCAGCGCCTCCTCCCCATCCCCGGCCGAGTCGCATGAAGCGAGGAGCATCACGGCCAAACCGGCAATCATCTTTCTCAACGCACTTCTCCTAATTGCGTGGGCCGGATCAAACGAACGAGTGGCAGATTTCGGCGCAACGACCAATGGTGCGCTGATGTCCTCCCTACAGGGTGGCGAACAACGCGCTCATCCGTGCCCATGCGCGCTCCGCCGCCGCTGGGTCATAGGCTGCGCTGTCGATCAGCGTCCAGCCATGGGTAGCGGGGTAGACCTCGACCTCCGCCGGCCTGCCGGCCGCCGCCGCGGCTTCGCGCAACACAGTCTTCTCCTCGGGCGCCTCCGCGTCGTCATTCTGCCCGATCGCGAACAGATACCGCGCCTGCGCCCTGCCGAGCAGCCTGTGCGGGCTTTTCGGATCGTCGGTGACAAGACGCCAGCCGTGGAGCGAAGCCGCCGCGCGTACGCGCGCCGGCACCGCCGCGGCGGTCCACACCGTGAAGGGCCCGCCCAGGCAGTAGCCGGCGGTGCCCACCCCCCGGCTCGTGTCGACCTCCGGGCGGCGGTCGAGCCAGCCGATCGCTGCCGTCGCGTCACGGCCGATCGCGTCCGCCGTCAGCGTCTCGCGCCAAGGCTCTATCTTCTCAACCCCGCCCTGCGCCAGGAAATGGCGGTAACCCCTATTGAACTGCGGCGCCGGCGCTGCTCGATAATATGCGTTGATCACCAGCACCGCATAGCCTTGCCCTGCCAGTCGCCGCGCCATCGCCTGAAACGCGTCGCGCACGCCGAGGATGTCCGGCCAGGTCAGGATCGCCGGATGCCGTCCCCGCGCGGGACGGACGAACAAGGCGTCCATCGTTCCGTCCGGAGTGGCGAAACGCACCCAATCCTCGGCAAGCCCGCCGCTGCCGCCGCCGACTGGCCGGGTCGCGCAGGCGGCCAGCGCCGCCATACCGGCCAGGGCGAACTGCCGACGGTTCGCCGCCCAGTCGAACGCGTCGCCGCGGTTCCATTCGTCGACCCGATTGCGTCCGCACATCGTCGGATTCCTGTGCTGCCCAAATCGCTAGAGTGGAGCGCGGATCAGAAACGGCTCTACACGCTGCCCGTTCGCTTCCTGGGTGGTGGTCCGGCCAATCACGAATGCCTCGTTGCCGACAACGGCGACCGTGCTCGCACCGGTGCCGGGAAAATCCGCTCCGGCAAGCAGGACATCCACTTTGGCGGTTCGCGCACCGGCATCGGGCGTGATGCGGATCAGCCGGCTGTCCATGCGCGCGTTCCAGAGGGCCTGAACGCCGATCAACGAGCCCTTGTGCCAGACCATCCCATCGATGGCGCCGATGAGCGTCCCGGCGGGCGCGAGCTCCCACGATTTTCCGGTCCTAAAATCATGGACGACCACACCGCCGGCATGGGCCACGAAGAGGCGGTTCTTGTCCAGATCGGAAGCGATCCCGTTGGGCCCGTAGATGTGGGTCGTCAATGCCACCGGCTCAAGCTTGCCCCCCACCAGGTGGAAAGCCGCTCCGTTGTTGCTGTCGGTTACGGCAAAGCTGCCGTTCGGGAGCAACGCGATGTCGTTGCACAGTGCGTTCTTGGTCGGAAGCTTGTAGATTCCCATGATCGCGCCGTTGGATTCGTGATGGCGAACGACGGCCGAATTGCTTCCGTCAGGCTCGTTCACGCAAACCAGATAGCTGCGGCTCGCCGGATCCGGACGGATTCCCAGGATTTGCCGGGCGAATGCCTTTGCGACAGGCCTGGCCGGGTCCTGCCCATTCAGCTTGTATGCGTGGATGAAGCCGCCCGAACCCATCAGGAACGACTTACTCGTCTCCGACCAGGCAACGCCTTCGCTCCCTGTGGTGAGGCCGAGCTTGATGATCCCTTTTCCCCGCCCCAGGCCCTTGCCCATATCGGTCAGGCGCCGCGCCGCGGCGACGAAACCAGGATCGTCCTTGAGACTCTCAAGGTCAGCGTCATCCGGGGCTTTGAAGGAGAACCCAAGGTCCGCAACTCGGTTGAGCTGAGCCACCGCTCCCGCGCCGTCGCCGTTGCGCGCCAACGAGCGCGCCACGCCCACCTGGATCCCAGGATGACCCGGGATAAGCGCAGCCATTTTTCTGGCGCTCGTCAGAAGAGCGGCATAATTCTCACTCTCCCTCGCCGCGCGAATTTGATCGTTGATCGCATTGAATTCGGCAAGCTGAGCCTGAGCCATGGTCGCCAACAGCCCGCTTGCCGCCAGCGCCGCTAGGGACTTGGAACAAAAGCGATTCATCATGCCGCTCCCCCTCATTCACCGTTCTCCGCAATATGAGGCCGCTCCACCCGCGTGAGCATTCGGCCGCAGCACAAGTCTCACCGCACACGGTCGGCCTTTCAGTATTCTTGAAGCATCCCTCGGTGTGACTGCTTGCGAGTTTCTCTTCCCTAAGGCACATCAGGCTCCGGCGGTATTCGGAAAAATTGGGCGGACTGTTGAGAAAAACTGCATTCTCGCGGCTGGCACCGAGCTTGAACGCGCTACGCACATTCGAGGCGGCCGCGCGTCTCAAGAGCCTCACCAGGGCCGCGGAAGAACTTCATGTCACGGTCTCCGCGGTCGCGTTCCAGATCAGGCAGGTGGAGCAAATACTCGGGCTGAAGCTGATCGGCCGGTCGGGACGTTCGGTCGAAGTGTCGCGGGAGGGGGCATCGCTCGCTGCCGAGCTTGCCGCTCCCTTCGATGCGATCCGCAGGACGGCCGAACGATATCGGTGCCTGGCCACGTCTCCGGATGTGCTTACGGTGTCGATGCTGCCCAGTTTCGCATCGATGTGGCTGCTGCCCCGCCTCCCGGAGCTGCAGGCGGCTTTTCCCCGCCTCGATCTTCGCATTTCTACTTCGGAACGCCGGGTGAGGCTCATAAGCGAGGGGATAGACTGCGCGATCCGCTGCGGCGAGGGAGGGTGGCCCGATTTGGAGGCCACGCACCTGTTCCCGCAGCGTCTCGCGCCGCTCTGTCACGCCTCCTATATCGCGAGGACCGGGCCGCTCACGAATGCCGGCGATCTGGCGGCACACAGCCTTATCGGGAATAGAGCGCGGTCGTCGGAGTGGGAGGAGTGGCTGTCCGCCGCCGGCGCAAGGGCGACGAGGCCGGTTCAGCTGGTGGAGAACCGTGAACTCGTGCTTTCGGCAATCCGTGCGGGACTGGGAATAGGGGTGCTCGACGTGTCCGTGCTTCAGCGCGAAATCGGCTCGGGAGAGCTGATTCAGCCGTTCCAGGAGGAGCTTCATACCGGTTGGGGCCACTTCTTCGTCAGTCCCGCGGGACGGCAGCTCAGCAGCGCCTGCGAAGCCTTTCGAGACTGGATAATCGAGCAGGCGCGCTAGAAGCGGGCCTCGACCACGTGGCCGATCAGCTCGCCGCGTCGGGCGAGGGCGAAGCTGCGCGCTTCGCCGGCACCGAACGACACGAGCCGGCTAGCGACCCCGGCGGCTTCGGCCCGGCTCACCGCCGCGTCACGCAGCGCCGTCACGCGTCCGCGATGGGCGAGAATGGCGCCGCGGACCTCGTCGACCTTTGCGGTGAGCTGGTCGCGGTCGAAATGGCGGCGCCTGCGGTAAGTGTCGAGCAGCACCTCGCCGCTGTTGCGGACCATGCGCGGATCGGTCGCGGCCGCGACATAGCCCGCCGCCCGTTCCAGCGCCGCGGTGAAGGCGGCGACGCTCGCGGCCGCCGCGTCGCGCTCGCCGGCCGAGGCAGCGGGGCTGCGCTCGACCGCGGTCACCGCCTCGAAGCAGCGCTGCGCCGCGCCGGGAAGGTCGACCGTCTCGAGCAGGAAATCGGCATCCTCGATCTGCCGCTTGGCCCCTTTCGCCACCGCACCCTCGGCGGCGTGCATCACCAGGCGGACCTGTCCGGCCGGCCGGATCACGCGCCGGGCCTCGGCGAGCGAGCGGGGCAGGTCGGTATATTCGATCCCGTACTGGCTCACCACGGCATCGAAGCTGGCCGCCGCGAACGGAAGCTGTTCGGCGCGCACCCCGCCGAGGAACGCGATCGCCTTCAGCTGCTCGGCCAGGCGCGCGACGTATTTCTCGGGGTCGATGGCCGCATAGTCCACGCCCGTAATGGCGAAGTCTCGCCCCTCGTTCCGGCTCACCTGCGACGCGATCAGGGGCAGGGCGCCGTTGCCGGTGCACAAATCGAGGATCGCGGCACCGGCGGGCAGCGACCCGAAGAAGCCCCGCCAGCCCGCGGCGACGACGTCCTCATAGTTCGTGCTGCCGGCGTCGTCGAAGCAGGAGGCGATCCGGTCGTAATGCCAATATTGGTCCCAGTCGGATATGCCCACAGGCCGGCCCCCTCGCCAAATCCTGTTTAGCAGGCGGCTCGGAGCCTCGCCAGCGCCGGGATGCGAGGGCAAGGACGGAGCCGTATCGCCGAGCCTGCGCTCGAGGCCGGACGCGGCCCCGAAGCCTGGGTCGGCCATGCCTGCTGCGCTCTGCCGGGGCGCTATGGAAATGGCAAGATTTCCATGCGATGGGAGGGCCGAAGCCGGGATTTCAGCATGACGCGTTCCAAGCCCTTTGCCGCCATCATCCTCGCCGCCGGCCGGGGCACGCGGATGAAGTCCGACGTCCACAAGGTGCTCCACCCGATCGCCGGGCGCGCGATGCTAGACCATCTGCTCGGCGTGCTCGAGACGCTCGGGCCGGCGCGCAAGATCGTCGTCGTCGGCAGCGGCCGCGAGCAGGTCGAGCATCTCGTCGACGCGCGCGGCGGCGAGGTGGTAGTGCAGGACCGCCAGCTCGGCACGGCCCACGCCGTCCGGCAGGCCGAGGAGCGGCTCGCCGGCTTCGGCGGCGACGTCCTCATCCTCTATGGCGACACGCCGCTGATCGAGGCCGAGACGATGGCGCGGATGCTCGACCGCTTGAACGCACCCGATGCTCCGGCGGCGGTGGTGGTCGGCTTCCGCCCGGCCGATCCGCTCGCCTATGGCCGCATCCTCGCCGCCCCTGACGGCACGATCGACAAGATGGTCGAATATAAGGACGCGACACCCGAGGAGCGGGCGGTCGACCTGTGCAATTCCGGGCTGATGGCCGCGCGGGCGGCCGACCTCTTCCCGCTGCTCGCGCGGGTCGGCAACGCCAATGCGGCGGGCGAATATTACCTTCCCGACATCGTCATGCTGGCCGCCGCGGACGGCCGCCGCTCGGCCGTGATCGAAGCGCAGCCGTGGGAGATGGCGGGCGTCAACAGCCGTGCCGAGCTCGCCCTGGTCGAGGCGGAATGGCAGCGCCGCCGCCGCCTGGCGGCAATGGCCGACGGCGTCACCCTGGTCGCGCCGGACACGGTGTGGTTCGCGCACGACACCATCGTCGGCCGCGACTGCGTGATCGAACCCAATGTCGTGTTCGGCCCGGGCGTCGAGGTCGAGGACGGCGTCTGCATCCGCGCGTTCAGCCATATCGAGGGCGCACGCATCGCCAGCGGCGCCGAGATCGGCCCCTATGCCCGCCTCCGGCCCGGCGCCGACATCGGCGAGAATGCCAAGGTCGGCAATTTCGTGGAGGTGAAGAAGGCGCGCCTCGGCCGCGGCGCCAAGGCGAGCCATCTCTCTTATCTGGGCGACGCCGAGATCGGCGCCGGCGCCAATATCGGCGCGGGGACGATCACCTGCAATTATGACGGCTATTTCAAATATCCGACCGTGGTCGGCGAGGGCGCGTTCATCGGCTCGAACAGCGCGCTCGTCGCCCCGGTCACGGTCGGCGCCAACGCCATCGTCGGCGCCGGGTCGGTGGTGACCAAGGACGTAAGCCCCGAAGCCCTCGCCCTCGCCCGCGGCGTCCAGGCCGAGCGCCCCGGCTGGGCCGCCCGCTTCCGCGCGATGATGACGGCGAAGAAGAAGGCGTCTTGAAGGGCTGAATGAATGTGTCCGGTCAAATCGTCGGTCGATTTTTGGCCTCCCCGGCGTTGCCTTCGCGAGCCGGCACCTGAGATATTCGAAGCGGCCGTAACTGCGGAAAATACGACAGGCTTTTGGCGCACCACGGACTGCTGGACCCACGCAACAATCCTCGGCCGATATCGGACTGGGATGGGCTCGATCGTCTCTTACGGAAAAAGCACCATTGACTCGATATCACGATATGATATCATCTGCCTATGCGTTTTCTCGCCGATATACCCGAAGAAGATGTCAAATGGCTCGACCTGCGTGCACAGGAGCAGGGAAAGAGCCGGGCTGCGGTCCTTCGCGAAGCGGTCGCCGCTTACCGCGGCAGCGTAAGCAGGGACTGGTTGGAACGCGGCTTCGGCTTGTGGAAGGACCGGGCGGACATTGGCGACGCCGTCGAGTGGCAGCGGCGCGAGCGGGCGAGTTGGACACGGCCGTGGGATGATGATTACGAGGAGGTCAAAGCCGAGTTTCCGGATCTGTTCGATGCAGAAGACGATCGGCAGCGCGAAATTTACCTACAAATGCGCGCATCCAAAAAGCGCACGGATAAGCGCAGGCGCGCGTGAGCGGCTACAGCTTCGACGCGAACATCGTGATCGATGCGCTGCTCGGTCATCGTCCGGCGCTGGACGAATTGCGGCGCGCCACCGCCGGCGGACGGCGGGCCTGGATCAGCCGACTGGTCTGGATCGAAGTTCTGTCCAAAGGCGCGGCCGAAGCGTTGCAGGGCGCTGAGGCTTTCCTGTCAGGCTTCGGCGTCGACGAGCTCGACGAGGAGATTGCCAGCCGCGCAGCGGCGCTGCGGCGGGAGCGCACGCGCTTGCGTTCGCCTGATGCCATCATCCTTGCCGCGGCTCAGGTACGCGGTCGTATTCTCGTCACCCGAAATACGCGCGATTTCCCAGCGAACATGCCCGGGATTCGCGTCCCTTACATGCTGTAGGAAAGAGTTTATGTGCGGCATCATCGGCATCGTCGGGCGCGAGGAAGTGGCCGGAAGGCTGCTCGACGGCCTGAAGCGGCTCGAATATCGCGGTTACGACAGCGCCGGCCTGTGCACGGTCGTCGACGGCCGGCTCGAGCGCCGCCGCGCCGAGGGCAAGCTCGACAACCTCGCCCGCGAGCTCGCCGCCGCGCCGCTCCCGGGCCAGGTCGGCATCGCCCACACACGCTGGGCCACCCACGGCGCGCCGACCCGCGACAACGCCCACCCCCACGCCACCGCCGAGGTCGCGCTCGTGCATAACGGCATCATCGAGAATTTCCGGCCGCTGCGCGAGGAGCTCGTCGCCGACGGCCGCGCCTTCTCGAGCCAGACCGACACCGAGGTCGTTGCGCATCTGATCAGCCGCGAGATCGAGCGCGGCGCCAGCCCCAAGGACGCGGTCGCCCGCACCCTCAAACGCCTGCACGGCGCGTTCAGCCTCGCCATCTTGATCCGCGGCTATCCCGACATGCTGATCGGCGCCCGGCTCGGCTCGCCGCTGGTGATCGGCTATGGGGATGACGAAACCTATTTGGGCTCGGACGCGCTCGCGCTCGCGCCATTGACGCAGAAGATCTCCTATCTCGAGGAGGGCGATTGGGCGATCGTCACCCGCGACGCCACCCAGGTCTATGATCGCGACGACCGGCCGGTCACGCGCCCGATCACCCATTCCGGCGCCAGCGCGGCCGCGGTCGAGAAGGGGAACCACCGCCACTTCATGCAGAAGGAGATATTCGAGCAGCCGATCGTCGTCGCCCAGACGCTGCAATCCTATCTCCGTCCGCTCGAACAGAAGGTGTCGCTCCCCGACATGGACTTCAGCTTCGCCGACGTGCCCCGCATCACCATCGTCGCGTGCGGCACGTCCTATTATGCCGGCATGGTCGCCAAATACTGGCTCGAGCGCTTCGCCCGCGTGCCGGTCGAGCTCGATATCGCGTCCGAGTTCCGCTACCGCGAGCCGGTGCTGGAGCCGGGCGGGCTGGCGCTGTTCATCTCGCAGTCGGGCGAGACCGCCGACACGCTCGCCGCGCTCCGCCACGCCCGCGCCCAGGGCCAGCGCATCGCGGTCGTGGTCAACGTCCCGACCAGCTCGATGGCGCGCGAGGCCGACCTCCTGCTCCCCACCCATGCCGGCCCGGAGATCGGCGTCGCGTCGACCAAGGCGTTCACCTGCCAGCTCGCCGTGCTCGCCGCGCTGGCCGCCAAGGTCGCCCGCGACAAGGGCGTGATGAGCGAGGCCGAGGAGCGCGACATCGTCGCCCATCTCACCGAGGCGCCGGCGGCGATGAACGCGGCCCTGGGCTATGACGAGGCGATCGAGGCGATGGCGCCGGTCATCGCCGGGGCCCGCGACGTCCTCTATCTCGGCCGCGGCCCCGATTACCCGATGGCGCTCGAGGGCGCGCTCAAACTGAAGGAGATCAGCTACATCCACGCCGAAGGCTATGCCGCCGGCGAGATGAAGCACGGGCCGATCGCGCTGATCGACGACGACGTGCCGGTGATCGTGCTGGCGCCGTCCGGCCCGCTGTTCGAGAAGACCGTGTCGAACATGCAGGAGGTCCAGGCGCGCGGCGGCAAGGTCGTGCTGATCTCCGACGCCGAAGGCATCGCCGCGGCCGGCGAGGGCACCATCGCCACCATCGAGATGCCCAAGGTCCACCCGCTGATCGTGCCTTTGGTCTATGCGATCCCGGTCCAGCTGCTCGCCTATCACGTGGCGGTCGTCAAAGGCACCGACGTCGACCAGCCCCGCAACCTCGCCAAGAGCGTCACCGTCGAGTGACCGCATAGCGCTGTAAGCGTTCAGTTTTCGCTCACTGGCAGTCGGGCATGACCAGGTCATGATCGCACTCTTTCTGTCCGCCGCGCTCGCTGCCGAGCCACCGCTCGCGACCAAGTGCCCGAA
>DASZDE010000179.1:0-7560 GCA_035942355.1 Allosphingosinicella sp.
GGGGGGGGGTGTAGGGGGCCCCCTCCGTCAGCCCTCCGGGCTGCCACCTCCCCGTGCCGGGGAGGAGCGAGAAGGGCTTCACCCTGGTCGAGCTGATGGTGGTGATCGTGATCATCGGCCTGCTCGCGACGGTGGTGGTGATCAACGTCATGCCCGCCCAGGACAAGGCGGCGCGGACCAAGGCCGAGGCCGACATCGCCACGCTCGAACAGGCCGCCGAAATGTACCGGCTCAACAACATGCGCTACCCGGACACCGGCCAGGGGCTGCAGATCCTGGTCGGCGAGGGCTTCGTCAAGCGCCTGCCCGACGATCCGTGGGGCAATCCCTACCGGTACGTCGCGCCGGGCGGCGACGGGCGGCCGTTCGACATCTATTCCTACGGCGCCGACGGCCGGGAAGGCGGCGAGGGCGAGGATGCGGACATCGGCACCTGGAACGGTTAGTCCTCCTCTGCTCTTTCAGGGCAGGAACGGCTTCACGCTGGTCGAGCTGCTCATCGTCCTTGCCATCATCGGCCTGATGTCCGCGGTGGTCGTGCTCGCCATGCCCGACCCGCGCGGCAGCCTCGTCGCCGAGGCCGAGCGCTTCGCGGCGCGCGCCAAGGCGGTCCAGGACCGGGCGGTGATCGACGCGCGCGGCATGGCGATCCGAGTCACCAGGGCCGGCTACGGCTTCGACGTCCGCGACCATGGCGACTGGCGCCCGCTCGATCGCAAGCCGTTCGTGGACCGGGCCTGGGGCGAGGGCACGGAGGCGGCGATCGGCGAGTCGATGATGCGCATCGCGTTCGACCCCACCGGCATCGCCGAGCCGGCCGAAGTGCCGCTGGTCCGGGGCGAGGAACGGCTCACGGTCGAGATCCGCCACGACGGCACGATCGATGTCGGGCGCTGATCCCCGCGAGGCCGGCTTCACGCTGATCGAGATGCTGGTGGCGCTCGCCATCTTCAGCCTCGCCGCGCTTGCCTTGCTGCGGCTCGAAGGCGCCACCGTCGCCGGCACCGCGCGCCTGCAGGACCAGGCGATGGCGCAGATCATCGCCCGCAACCTGGCGGTCGAAGCCGTCACCGATCCGGTCGCGCCGGCTTTCGGCTGGGCGAGCGGCGAGGCGGTCAATGGCGGCCGCATCTGGCACTGGACGCGGCTCACCGCCCACTCGCCCGAGCCGCGCATCCAGATGATCACCATCGCGGCCCAGAGCGAGACGGGCGCCGGCCGCGCGAGCCTCACCGTGTTCCGCAAGGCCGAGCAGTGACGGGCGCCACCGATCATCCCGAGGCCGCTCGCCGTCCTGGGCCCGCCCGTCATCCCGAGGCCCCCCTTCATCATGAAGCCCCCCGTCATCCCAGCGCAGGCTGGGATCCCATGGCGATACGGCGCCGCGGCAAGTCCCCCTGGGGCCCCAGCCTTCGCTGGGGCGACGAGGCCGGCTTCACACTGGTCGAGCTGCTCGTCGCCCTGCTGATCTTCGGTATGCTGTCGGCGGCGGGCGTCGCTTTGCTGTCGTTCAGCGTGCGCGCCCAGGACATGGCGCGCGAGCGAATGGACACGCTTGCCGAGGTCCGGCGCGCCGGCGCCCTGCTGACCGCCGACCTCGCCCAGGCGGCGCCGCGGCTGGTGCGCGACGAGGCCGGCCTGGTGCGCCCGGCATTCGAGGGCGGCAGCGGCCAGGGCGACACCGTGGCGCTCGCCCTGGTCCGGCGCGGGTGGGAGAATCTCGACGGCGCTCCTCGCCCGTCGCTGCAGAAGGTGCAGTACCGGCTCGCGGCCGGCCGGCTCGAACGGGGCGCCTACCGCTTCCTGGACGGCGCCGAGGCGATGGCGCCGACGGTCGTGGCCGACGGCATCGTCGCGTTGCGCCTGCGCTACCGCGACCGCGACGGCCTGTGGCGCGACCGCTGGGACCCCACTGACAGGGCCGAGCTGCCGCGCGCGCTCGAGATGGTGATCGAGACCGGGCAGGGCGCCCCGGTCCGCCAGATGTTCCTGGTCGGGGCGAACGGATGAACGGCGGCCGGCCGGTGGCGCCGCGCGAGCGCGGGGCGGCGTTGCTCGCCGTGCTGCTGCTGGTCGCGGTGATGGGCGCGCTGTCGGCCGCCGCGCTCGAGCGGCTGCGGCTGTCGACGGCGCTCGCGGTGAACGGGGCCGCGCTCGACCAGGCGCGCGCGTTCGCGGTCGGCGTCGAGGCTTTGCTTGCCCTGCGCGTCGACGATCTCATCTCCGCCAGCCCGGAGCGGACCACGCTGGCCGGCGGCTGGAACGGCGAGACGCGCCAGCTGCCCTTGCCCGGCGGAGCGCTCGCCCAGGCGACCATCCGCGACGGCGGCAATTGCTTCAACATCAACAGCGTCGCCCAGGGGGAGCCGCCGGCCATGCTGGTCGCGCGACCGGCCGGCGTGGCCCAGTTCGTCGCGCTGATGCGGCTGCGCGAGGTGCCGGAGCCGGCCGCGCGGCGGATCGCGGAGGCCGCCGCCGACTGGGTCGACGCCGACGCCGCTGCGGCCGGCCAAGGCGCGGAGGATCCGGTCTATGCCGGCCTCGCGCAGCCCTACCGCGCCGGCAACACCTTGTTCGCCGAAGTCAGCGAGCTGCGCGCGGTGAACGGCATGACCCCCGAAATATACGATCGCATCCGCCCGTGGCTGTGCGCGCTGCCGACCACCGACTTGTCGCCGATCAACGTCAATACATTGCTGCCGGGGCAGGCGCTGCTGCTCGCCATGCTCGCCCCCGACCAGATCGGACCCGAACTTGCCCGGCGGGCGATCGCCCAGCGCCCCGCCGGCGGCTGGGAGGAGATGGCCGATTTCTACGCCATACCCGCTTTTGCCAACGTCCTCCTTCCGCTCGACGTGCAGCTCCAACCTCAGCTAAGCACGCGCTGGTTCACGCTCGATTTGCGGGTCGAGCTGCAGGGTGCCGAGCTGGCGGAAACGGCTCTGGTCGACGCCCGCCTGGCGCCGGCGCGGGTGGTGGTGAGACGGTGGGGGAGCGACGATTGAACGCGGGCGACGCCCTTCTGGTCTATCTCGACCCGCATCGGGAGGTCGAAGGCTGGCTGCTGCTGTCGCGAGGCGAGGTCGCGGCGCGCGGGGCCGGGCTCGAGGGGCTTCCTCCCCTGGCGGATCCCGACACCGGGGATCCGGTGCGGGTGGTCGCGGTGGTGCCGGGGGAGGCGGTCTCGGTCCACTGGCTCGACGTGCCGGCCGACCTCTCCCCGCCCCAGGCCGTCGCCGCGGCGCGGCTGATCGCGTCCGAGGTGAGCGCGCAGCCGCTCGCCGACATCCATGTCGCGGTCGGCCCGGAGGATAGCGGCGGGCTGCGGGCGGTGGCGCTGGCGCCGGCGCTGGCGATGGCCGGCTGGCTCGGCCGGCTCCAGGCGCACGGGCTCGATCCGGACGCCATCGTGCCCGAGCCGCTGCTGCTGCCGCCGCCGGAACAGGGGTTCGTGCGCCACGACCGCGGCGAGACGCCGCTGTTCCGCGGCCCCTCGGATGCGTTCAGCGTTGAGCCCGAGCTGGCCGGGATCGTCACGAGCGGCGCTCCGGTCGAGGAGATCGACGCTGCCCACTATGAGGCCGGTCTGGCCGACGCCCTCGCCCGGCTGCCGGTCGACCTGCGCCAGGGCCCGTTCGCCAAGCGGCGGCGCTGGCAGGTCGAATGGAAGCTGGTGCGGCGGCTGGCGCTGCTCGCCGCCGCCTTGCTGATGGTGACGCTCGCCGTCCAGTTCGCCGCCATCTTGCGCTACACCTATGCCGCCGACGCGCTCGAGGCCGAAGCTGATGCGACCGCCCGCCGCGCCCTTCGCGGCCGCGCCGGGGCGGACGTTTCGGCCGGGCTCCAGGCGCGGCTGGCCGAGCTCGGCGGCGCCGGCGCCGGCTACAGCGCTTTGGCCTCGGCGGTCTTCGCCGCGGTCCGGGCGACGCCGAACATCGAGCTTGCCGCGCTCGCCTTCGACCGCGGCGGCGTGCTTCGCGCGACCGTGCAGGGCGACACGCCGGCCGCCTTCGTGTCGCTCCGCGAGCGGATCGAAGCGAGCGGCCTGGCCGCCGAGATCGGCCCCGTCCGCAGCGGCGGCGGCCGCCCGACCGCGGACATGGTGGTCGATATGGGCGATGTTCGCTAATTTCCCCGCCTGGTGGCGCGCCCGCTCGGTGCGCGAGCAGCGGCTGCTGCTCCTCATGTTCGGGCTGCTGTTCGTGGTGCTCGCCTGGCTGCTGGTGGTTCGGCCGCTCGGCGATGCGCTGTCGCAGGCGCGCGAACGGCACGGCGCCGCGGTGGTCGCTCTGGCCGAGGCGCGGACGCGCGCGGCGGCCATCGCCCGGCTCGAGACCGAAACGCCGGCGCCGCTCGCCGGACCGCTCGACTCCCTTCTCAGCGAAAGCGCGACCGAGGCCGGCTTTGCCGTCAGCCGGCTCGAGCGGCAGGGGGCGGGGCAGGCGACGATGGTGGTTGACGCCGCGCGTCCGCAGGCCTTTTTCAGCTGGATGCACCGGATGGAGGCCGAGCGCGGGCTGATCGTCGAGCGGCTGACCGCCACCGCCAATAGCGACCGGACGCTGGCGGTCGAGGTCACATTGCGGGCGCGGGGCGGCTGATGCGCATCCGGCTACCGCTCGGCCGCAGCCTGTTCTTCGTCTGCGCCTTCCTGTTCGCGCTGCTCGCCTTGTTGCCGCTGCGGCTGGCGCTCGACTGGCTGGCGCTCGACGAGCGCGGGTTCGCCGCGCGCGAAGCCAAGGGGAGCATCTGGCTCGGCGCGCTGAGCGAGGCGCAGCTCGGCCCGGTCGCGCTCGGCGACCTCCACGCTCAGCTTCGCACGCTGCCGCTGTTCATCGGCCGCGCCCGGGTCGATCTCGACCGCACCGAGGAGGACGAGCCGTTCGAAGGCTCCGCAACCGTGTCGCGCCACAGCTTCGGCATCGACGACCTGTCCGGGACGCTCGACATCGGTTCGGCGTTCGGGCCGTTGCCGATCGCTTCGCTCGATCTTAGCGACCTCACCGCCCATTTCACCGACGGCCTGTGCACCGCCGCCGAAGGCATGGTGCGCGCGACGATGGCCGGCGACATCGGCGGCTTCGCTTTGCCCGGCGGGCTCAGCGGCAATGCCCGCTGCGACCAAGGCGCGCTGCTGCTGCCGCTGGTCAGCCAAACCGGCATGGAGGCGCTCAACATCCGCCTGTTCGAGGACGGCCGCTACGAGGTCGAGCTGGCGGTGAGGCCGGCCGACGATGCCGCTCGGACCCGGCTGGCCGCTTCGGGCTTCGCTCCGACGGCGAGCGGCTACGCGCTTTCGGTCGAGGGCAAGTTCTGACGGCCGAGCCGCGCCGCTATCCACGCGCACACGATCAGCTGGAAGGCGTGGAACAGCATGATCGGGAGGATCGCGAACCCGGCGGCCGCGCCCGGGAACAGGATCCGCGCCATCGGCACTCCGCTCGCCAGCGACTTGACCGAGCCGCAGAACAGGATCGCGGCCCGGGCTTCGCGCGGAAAGCCGCCAAGGCGCCCGATCGCCCAGGTCGCGCCGAGGACCAGCGCCAGGATCAGCAGGCACAAGGCGACCACCACCGCGATGCTGGCCGGCGGGATGCGGCTCCACAGGCGTTCGATCGCCGCGGCCGAGAAGGCGCCATAGACGGCAAGCAGGATCGTTCCCTTGTCGACCAGGGTGGTGAGGCGGGGGCGGTTGGCCACCAAGGGCAACAGGATCGGCCTCAAGCCATGGCCGAGCAGGAACGGCAGGAAGAGCAAGGCGGCGATCCTGCCGATCGCGCCCAGCGATACTTGCGCGCCCTGGGTACTGAGCAGCTGGCTGACCAGAAGCGGCGTGAGGAACACCCCGATCAGGTTCGACGCCGCCGCGGCGGCCACGGCGCCGGCGACGTTGCCGCGCGCCATCGAGGTGAAGGCGATCGAGCTCTGCACGGTCGAAGGCAGCGCGCACAGGAACAGGATGCCGGTCCAGAGCAAGGGCGGCAGCAGGCCGGGAAGCAAGGCAGCCAGGCCCAGCCCGACCAGCGGGAAGACGAGATAGGTAGCGGCGAGGATGGCGAGGTGGAGCCGCCAGTCGGTGAGGCCGGCGAGCAAGGCCTCGCGCGGCAGCCGCACGCCGTGGAGGAAGAACAAGGCAAAGATCGCCGCGAGCGTCGCCACATCGACCGCCGCTGCCGCCGCGCCCCGCACCGGGAGCAGCGAGGCGAGCGCGACCGCGCCGAGCAGCCATAAGATGAACCTGTCGGGAAAGATGCGGGACATCATGGGCCCGCGGCCTACTCGCCTTTCAGGGTGGCGCTATCCTTGTAGCGGCTCGCGAGGAAATGCTGTTGCGCCTCGAAGGTGACGAGATGGTCGCGGCTCGCCTCGCGGCAGATCCGGATCAGCTCCTCGTCGAGCGTGCCGAGACCGTCGATCAGGCGCTGGAGCAGCTCGGGCTCGGCCTCCCGCACCGTCGCCGGAAGCTCCGAATAGGAATGGACGAGCCGCGGCAGATGGCTGGTGAGCAGGCGGCGCAGGTCCCAGGCGAGGGTTCCGTTGGGATCCAGTTCCAGCAGCCGGGGATGGACGTCGTTGAGACGGAAGAAAATGGCGTCGATCGCAGGCAGCGCCCGGCCCGGAAGCTCGGCGCGGCGCTGGAGCAGCCACTCCTCCGCCTCACCGGTCAGCGCCGCAAGCTCGGCGCTGGAGATCCTGCCGCGCGATTCGGACTGGGACGGCCAGAACAGCGCCGCCCCGATCGCGATCACCGTCGCCACACCGGCGGTCGCCAGTCCGGCCGTTCCCACCGGCGCGACCGCCAGGCCGTAGCCGAGCACACCCGCTCCTGACGTGCCCGCGACGGCGACGCCCCGCTTCAGCCGCCGGCCCACTTCGCGCGCCTTGCGCTGCTGGCGCCGCCTTTCGGCCTCCTGCACCGCCTTCGGCTTGAGGTGGCGCCGCAGGAAGTCCTCCGCCTTGCCGAGGGCGCGGGAGAGGTCGAACCGCAAGCTACTCGCCCCCTAGCTCCGCGCCGTCCTTGTAGCGGCTCTCGATGAACCGGCCCTTGGTCTCGAAGGCGGCGAGATCCTCCCTCGCTAGCTTGGCGCCGATCTCGCCGAGCGCCGCGCGCGCCGCGTCGAGGCTGGCGACGAGCCGCTCATCCACGGTCAGGCCTTCGCCGTCGCGCTCGTCCCGATAGGCCGGCGGCACGCGCTCATAGCGCTCGATCAGCTCGGGCAGATGCTTGCCCATCAGCCGGCGGGCGTCCTGGGCGAGCGGGTCGAGAGCGTCGACCTCGCCGAGCCGCGACTCCAGCAAAGGGAGCTGCTGGCTGATCGCGTCGACCCGGCGCGCGGCGGGGGCGGGGAGGGCGGTGCGGCGGCGGTGCAGATAGGCGTCGAGCGTCTGGACGACCTGCCGGTTCGGCATCTGCTCGTTATAGGGCTTCTCGACTTTCTCGCCCGGCCCCATCGTGAACAGGATGAGGATGGCCAGGATCGCCATCGCGACGATGAACAGGCCGGTCCAGCCGATCGGCCCGACGAACAGCCCGAAGCCGATCGTCGCGACGATCAAGGC
>DASZDE010000180.1:0-34642 GCA_035942355.1 Allosphingosinicella sp.
TGGCGCTGTGGACGATCACCTTCCTCGCCTTCGATCTGCTCGACAGCCGCGTGCTCTTCCGGGACTATTGGATGGACTGGTTCTTTGCTTCGCTGGCCATCCTCTTCTATATTTTCGGCGGCTGGTTGGTTTCCTATGTCATGGGGAGCACGGCGGAGTTTTCGGTTATGCTGCCGCAGCTCGTGGCGTCGATATTGGCTTTTCCTGTGGTCGCTCGGGTGGTTCTCGCCCTCGACAGGTGGCGACTGGTCCGATGAGACGGCGCGCCGCTCCCCTGATCACCGAAAACTCGCAAGCCTATACCTTCACCAGGCGGGCGATGGTGCTGGGCGCCTTGCAGGGCGGCGTCGCCGCGCTGCTGGCCGGCCGCATGGCCTGGCTGGCCATAGCCGAGAACGAGCATTACAAATTGCTGGCCGAAAGCAATCGCGTCCAGATGATGCTGGTGCCGCCGCGACGCGGCTGGATCGTCGATCGGAGCGGGCGGCCGATCGCGGTCAACCGCAGCGACTATCGGGTCGACCTGATCCCGGACCAGCTCAAGGACGCCGACGGCATGGTGGCTCGGCTGGCTCAGCTGCTCGAGCTTCCGCCGGACGAGGTGCAGCGGATCCGCGACGAGCTCGACCGCGCCGCCGGCTATCAGCCGGTGCCGGTGGCTGAGAATTTGTCGTTCGAGAAATATGCGGCGGTGACCTTGCGCCTGCCCGAAATGCCGGGAGTGGCGCCTTTGCGCGGCTTCAGCCGCTTCTACCCGGACGGCGCGGCGGTCGGTCACCTGGTCGGCTATGTCGGCACCGCCAATAAGGAGGAATATGAGGCCGAGAAAAACCCGCTGCTGATCACCCCCGGCTTTAAGATCGGCAAGGACGGGCTCGAGCAGACGATGGAGCAGCGCCTTCGCGGCCGGCCGGGCGCCAAGCGGCTCGAGGTCACTGCCCGCGGCAAGCTGGTGCGCGAGCTATCCACGCTGTCGGACCGGAGCGGCGGCACGCTGCCGCTCACCATCGACGCCGGCCTGCAAAGCTTCGCGGCGCGGCGGCTGGGCGACGAATCGGGCTCCGTGGTCGTACTCGACTGCCACACCGGCGAGATCCTGTGCATGGCTTCGATGCCGGCCTACGATCCCAACAGCTTCTCCGACGGCATCAGCCAGAATGAATGGAAGATGCTCTCCGAGGACGAGCGCAAGCCGCTCGTCAACAAGACGCTGAGCTCGCTCTATCCGCCCGGTTCGACGCTCAAGCCGATGGCCGCGATGGCGCTGCTCGGCGCCGGCATCGATCCCGAAGAGACGGTCGGCTGCGCCGGCGGCTACCGGCTCGGCAACCGCACCTTCAAATGTCTCGGCCGCCACGGGTCGATGAATATGCACCGCGGCATCGCCAGGAGCTGCAACACCTATTTCTACGCGATGGGCCGCAAGGTCGGCTACGACACGATTGCGGTGATGGCGCGCAAGCTTGGCCTCGGCGCCAAATACGATCTTCCGGTCGTCTCGCAGAGCTACGGCACCGTCCCCGACAGCGACTGGAAGCGCCGCAAGTACAAGCAGGAATGGACCCAGTCGGACACGCTCAACGCGGCGATCGGGCAAGGCTATGTGCTGGTCAACCCGCTCCAGCTGGCGGTGATGGCGGCGCGGATCGCGTCGGGGCGACCGGTCGAGCCGCGCCTGCTGGCGGGTAAGCGCGCGCCGGTTCAGCCGTTCGACCTGCCGCCCGAGCATTTCGAGGTGGTCCGCCACGCCATGTGGGAGGTGGTGAACGGCCACGGCACCGCCGGACGAAGCAAGCTGCCGCTCGACGGGATCGAAATGGGCGGCAAGACCGGTACCGCCCAGGTGCGCCGCATCGCCGCCGGCCAGCGCGGCCAGAGCGGGGCGTGGAAATATCGCGACCATGGGCTGTTCGTCTGCTTCGCTCCGACCTCGAACCCCCGTTACGCCGCCTCGGTGGTGATCGACCATGGCATGGGCGGATCGCGGGCGGCCGCCCCGGTCGCCAAGGACGTGCTCACCTATCTCTACGATCAGGAGAAGGCGATGGCCGCCCTTGCCGAGTTCGAGAAGGCCTGGGGCGGCACGATGGCGGAGCGCATGGAACGGCGGGCGCAGCAATGGCTCGCCGCCCGCGGCAAGGCGGCCCCGCCGGCCCCGGCCTCCGCGGGCACTGCGCCGGCGACGGGAGCGAGATGACGACAAGCTCGCTTGTCCCCGCCCCGATCGCGCATCTGCCGTGGCGGCTGATCTTCCTGATCCTGGCGATCGGCACGTTCGGGGGGCTGGTGCTGTTCTCGGCGGCCGGCGGCTCGATGTCGCCATGGGCATTGCCGCATGCGATCCGCTTCTTCGCCTTCCTCGGGGTCGCTATCGGCATGTCCTACATCCACCCCAACCGGTTCAAGGCGATCGCCTTTCCGGCTTATGGCATGGTGCTGTTGCTGCTGATCCTGGTCGAGCTGCTCGGCTTCGTCGGCGGCGGCGCGCAGCGCTGGATCAACCTCGGCTTCATCACCCTGCAGCCGTCCGAGCTGATGAAGCCGGTGATTGTCCTCACCATCGCCCGCTTCTACAGCCTGCTCCCGGCCGGCGAGATCCGGGCGTTCAGCGCGATCTGGCCCGCGGCGGCCCTGATCGGCATGCCGGCCGCCCTGATCCTCCTCCAGCCGGACCTAGGCACCGCCAGCATGGTCGTGTTCGGCGGCCTCACCGTCATGTTCCTCGCCGGTCTGCCGTTGCGGCTGTTCGTCGGCGGCGGCCTGGCGGTCGCGGTCGCGGTCCCGATCGCCTACAGCTTCCTGCACGATTACCAGCAGCGCCGGGTGACCATCTTCCTCGATCCCGAAGCGGACCCGCTCGGCGCCGGCTACCATATCAGCCAGTCCAAGATCGCGATCGGGTCCGGCGGCGTGTTCGGCAAGGGCTTCCTCAACGGCACCCAAAGCTCGCTCGATTATCTTCCGGAGGGGCACACCGATTTCGTGTTCGCGACCATGGCCGAGGAATGGGGGCTGATGGGGGGTCTGTTCCTGATCGTGAGCTTCTTCCTCGTCATCCGCTGGGGGATCGGCGTGGCGCTCGACACCAAGGGACGGTTCGAGCGGCTGACGGCGGCCGGGCTCACCACGACGATCTTCTTCTACGTCGCGATCAACCTGATGATGGTGATGGGGCTGGCCCCCGTGGTCGGCATCCCGCTGCCGCTTTTCTCCTATGGAGGCTCGGCGATGATGACCGTGATGGGCTGCCTAGGCGTGCTGATGGCGATCGACCGCAACAACCGCCGCGACCGCCGCCGCTGACTTGCCGCCGTTGCATCGCCGACTGGCGCGTGCTAGCGGCACCCCGCGCCGACGGAGCAACTCCCGCCGCGCTCGCCACCCCGGCACGGACGCATAGCTCAGTTGGTAGAGCAGCTGACTCTTAATCAGCGGGTCCCAGGTTCGAGCCCTGGTGCGTCCACCACCTTCTTTTCAAACACTTACGCAGGATCGCATCGAAGCGGGAGAAGCAAAACGGGCCGCTCGAAGAACGAACGGCCTCTCCGGCGCACCATCGCCGGCTGCGGGATCAACGCCTCAGGCCGAGCCCTATCCCGGCACCGATGCGCTCAGCACCCCCGCGGCGGTGAGGATCGTCAGGGCGGCGAGCACTGCTCCCACACGCGCATAATCGGTGAAGCGATAGCCGCCCGGACCCATTACGAGGAGATTGTTCTGGTGGCCGATCGGCGTCAGGAAATCGGACGAGGCGCCGACCAGAACCGCCAGCAGCGCCGCGTCGGGATCGATGCCGAGAAGCCTCGCGAGCTGGATCGCGATCGGTCCCATGATGACGGCGGTCGCCACATTGTTCAGGAATATCGAGAGCAGAAGCGTGCCCGAGCACAGCGCCGCCAGCGTCCAGAAGATCGGCGCCCCCGCCAGCGCCTCGCCGAGCCATGACGCGGCCATGTCGGCCGCGCCGCTCTGCTCGAAAGCCCGGCCGACGGGGAGCATCGCCGCGAGCAAGAGGACGACCGTCCAGTCGATCGAGCGGTAGACCTCGTCCGCCGGTATCAGGCGCAGGGCCGCCACCGCGCCGGCGGCGCCCAGGAAGGCGACGGCGGGCGATGCGAGCCCCGTCACCGCCGCCGCCACGGCCGCGACGAAGATCGCGATGGTGAGCGCGCCGCGGCGCCGGTCCAGCGGCGCCGGATCGAACCGGTCGACCTCGAGCAGTCGGGCCTTCGCGACCAGCCCTGCAATATCGCCGGGAAGACCGCGGATGAAGAGCTGGTCGCCCGCCTCGATTCGTATCGTGTCGAGCGGCTGGCGAAGCCTAGCCGGGCGCGGCCCGCCCGCCACCACCCTCACACCGCCGCTGCGCGTCCGCACCGCCTCATAGCCCTCCCCGATCAGCAGCGAGCCGTGAGCGACCACGACTCGCGCGGTCACCGATCCGGGTACTCCGACCATGGCCGCCGAGGGATCGAGTCCGGCTTCTTCCGCCACGTCCCACTGGCTGTTCCTCGAAAGAAGCAGCAGGCGATCCCCCGCCTGAGGCGACTCCCCGGGCGGGAGCCTCCGGCCATCGCGGAAAGCCCCCAGCAAGCGCGCACCGGCGGCGCGCAGCGCAGCGTGAATCCTGCTCGTGCCGGTCCGCCCGGCCGGCCAGCAAAGCTCGTAGACGCGCCACGGGCGCACCGCCCGCTCCGCGGCCCGGCGCGCCGGGATCAGCCGCCAGCCGAGGGTCGCCAAATAAAGGAGGCCGATCGCCGCCACGGCCACGCCGACCTCGGTCATGGCGAAGAAGGAGAGGGGCTCGCCGAGCTCCTCCTCGCGGATCGAGGAGAGGATGAGGTTCGCGGGTGTGCCGATCAGCGTCGTCATGCCGCCGAGGATGGTGGCGAAGGCGAGCGGCATCAGCACGGCGCCCGGGGCGAGCTTCGCCTTGCGCGCGATCTCGGCGGCGAGCGGCATGGTGATAACCAAGGCGGCGATGTTGTTCATGAAGGCCGACAGCAGGGCGCCAACCGTCATCAGCGCCGCCAGCCGGACGGCGAATCCCGCGGTTCGGGGGACGGCCAGCCCGGTGACGGCGCCGGCGACGCCGGTCAGTTCGATCGCCCGGCCCACGACCAGAACCGCGGCCACGGCCACCACCGCCGGATCGGCAAATCCCAGCAGAGCCTCACGAGGACCGACCAGTCCCGTCACAATGCACGCGAAAAGGGCGATGAGCGCGACGAGGTCGTGGCGGACCCGCTCGGAAACGAACAAGGCGAGCGCAACGAGCAGGATGGCCGAGGCGACCACCTCCTCGCTCATGCCGGCCACCACGTGAGTACGGAGATTTCTGTGGGAGCGCAGGTCAACGCGGCGCCTCCGCGCCCGGCACCAGCCAGGTCAAGGTCACGTTAGCGCCTGCTCCGCTTCCTTCGACCAGCCGCGCATCGGCGCGCGCCTCGCGCAGACGTGCCAGCACCGTCTGAGCGCGTGCCCGGCTGCCGGTGACGCCGAGCGGCAGCCGGAGGCGCCTCGCCGCCCAAGCGGCGGTTTCGATCGCGCGAACGCCTGCCTCGGTGGGCTCGTCTCCGTCGAACTCGACCTCGGGAAGCGGAGCCGCCGGCGGGATCAGGGTGACAGCCCAGTCGGGCTCCGCCGAAGCGACGCGGGTTTCGAGCTCGCGATAGCTGCCGAGGCTCGCCCCCGGAAGGGCTGCGGCCCGAACATGCGCACGCTTGCGGGTCCGGTCGACGAGAACCTGCTCGGGAGTCACGCCCGCCACCAGCGCCAGCCGCTCCGCCAGCCGGGTGACGACGCGGTCGGCATTGGAGCCGCGCGCGGCTGCGAGCTCCATCGCCTCCGTGTCGCCGTTGCCGGTGCGCAGCTGGTCGAGCGTGATTTCCACCGGCCGGCCGAGCCGCTCCGAAATCCGCGCCGTCAGCGCCTGGGCGGCGTCGGCCTTGTAGCGCGGCGTGAGAACGGTGGCGGCGATCTCGATCGGCTCCGCATGATAGTCGATCTCGACATCGCTCAGCCGCGCATCGGCGCCGAAATGGGCGGCGATGGCCTCCCGCGCCTGGCGGGATGCGAGCGTTTCCCACGCGATCTGCCTCAGGGACAGGGCGAGCGGCACGGCAAGCGCGATCAGAGTGAGCGTGACCAGGCTTGCCTGCAGCCGGGTCTGGCGGGGAGAGAGGTCCGGCGCGAAGCCGTAGATCCGCGCCAGGACCGCGGCCGAGGCTGCGATCGTCATCAGGTTGGTGAAGAAGAGCAGGAACGAGCCTGCCAGAACGGTCCAGTTGGCGGTGGCGAGGCCGAAGCCGACGACGGCGATCGGCGGCATCAATGCGGTGGCGATGGCGACCCCGACGATCGTGCCGTGGCGGCCGCGGATCATCGCATAGGTGCCCGCGAGCCCCGAGAAGAGCGCGACGAGCAGGTCGAACAGGTTGGGCCGGGTGCGGGCGGCGATCTCGTCCGTGACGGTCTGCAGCGGCGAGAGGATGACGATCAGCGCGCAGAAGCCGATCGCCATCACGGTGCCGATCACCACCGCCCTCAACGTCCTGCGCATCTCGGCGGAATCGAAGAGGGCGAGCGCGAAGCCGAGGCCGATGATTGGGCCCATGAGCGGCGAGATCAGCATCGCTCCGATCACCACCGCCGGCGACGACAGGAGAAGGCCGAGCACCGCGATGCCCGCCGACATAAGGGTCATGAACGCGAAATGGGCAGACCAGCCCGCATCCTCGCAGACTTTCTGGACCACGTTCTGGTGATCGACGCTTGCGACCACCTGTTCGCGCCACCAGTTCAGAAAGGGCTGAGGCGAGGTCTGTTCCTTCTCTTTGTCCATAATCCGACCTCTCGCCGCGTTCGCGAGACACGGTAAGTCAATCAGCAATGACCGGCAAACGCACCTGGCGCCGAAAGAACCTCTCGGGCGTCTCGATCCCGCCTTCGCGCACGCCCGCTCTGACCGGAGGCAATTAGGGATGCTGCGGCTGGTAGCGGAGGTGCCGCAATTTCGTCGCAGGGCGATCAGTTTCGTCGCGCTACCTTTCGCCTTGGTCGCGGTCGGCTTTCCTCCACTGGCGGCGGATGCTTGTCGCCGCGCCGATCCGGGTGACAGCGCTCCGTTGGAGGGTGCCGCGACCAGGCCGAAGGAACCGAAAGATGCAGGACGCCCAGCCCAACCTTTTCACCCGCGACGACACCCTGCTCGGCATTTGCCAGGGCTTGGCCGATGATTTCGGATTCAACCCGCTGTGGCTTCGCCTGGCGTTCACTCCCGCCTTATTCTTCGAGCCGGTCTGGGCGCTGATCGGCTACGCTGCCGCCGGCCTCGCCGTGCTCGGCTCGCGCCTGCTTTTCCCGGCCCCGCGGGCCGCCGGGCCGGTGGCGGCCGCCCCCGGGCAAGCACCGCTTGAGGCCGCCAACGAGGCAGGCGCGGAGCGCTTGCCGATCGCCGCCTGAGCGGGCCCCAAGCACCGGATCCTCCGCCCGCTCCCAGCGCTCCGCGCGCCTGTGTCTCGGCACGGCGGCGCGGGACCGCCGCGGGACGCTATGGTCCGCGGCAAAGGGTAGGAGGACACTGGCCGAGTTGGCGGCGTTTGCCAATGTATCCGCCAACAATTGGCGGAAGGCGCAGACTCTGCCGGGCCCGACACCCATCGGCACATGGCTAAACCGCTGGAAAAGCGCGGCTTCCCCTTTCTGGCACGGCTCGTGCTGAGGGCCTTGCATCCACGCGGGCCCGGCCCGCTCCGCCAAGGGATCAAAGGAGCCGTCAATGCCCACCGTCCAGCCCAACCTTTTCGCCCGCGACGACACCATGTTCGGCGTCTGCCAGGCGCTCGGCGAGGATTTCGGCTTCAACCCGAACTGGCTGAGGGTGGCGATCGGCTCGCTTTTGCTGTGGAACCCGGCCGCAATGGCCGGCGCCTATGCGGCGGCCGGCGCCTTGGTCCTGCTGTCGCGCCTGCTGTCGCCGGACCCGCGCCCGACCGCCGCGCCGCAGCCTGCCGCGGAGCAAGCGCCGGCGGCTCGTGACGAAGCGCAAGCGGAACAATTGCCCCTCGCCGCCTGAGCGCCTGGAGACGACGGGCTTGCGAGCGTCCGCCGTTGCGGCCCCGCCCTCCCACCCGGTGTCAGGCTCAGGTTCGCCGGGCGGCGATCCTGGTCTTTTCCGTGGGCATGACGCGATCATCCGAAGGACGAGAAATCGGCGGCCGTCAGCTCGGTGCCTACAGGAAGGAACAGGAAAACGGCGTCGCCTTGCGGTCCGGTGCCGTCGGGATCGTACCGAACCTGGCCGGTCGAAGCATCGTAGATGATGCGATCGTCCGCGTCCTGCGCCGACGTTCCCGTCTGGAAGGCGCCGGCATCCAACTGGCCGTCGTTGATCGCACTGAACCGCTCCCTGCTCAGGAAGATCGTGTCGTCGGCCGACGTGAAATCCGTTAGCTCGTCAATAAATTGGGTTTCGATCATAAAGGCGTCGCTTCCTTCACCGCCCGTCAATCGATTGGAACCCGTTCCACCGAAGAGATCGTCGTTCCCGCCATTGCCGACGAGGATATCGAAGGCTTGCTTACCGCGAAGAACGTTGGCCGCATCATTCCCCACCAGACGATTGTCCGCCGCGTTCCCAGTGCCGTTCAGCGAGTCCGATCCGGTCAGGATCAGGTCGTTCAGGTAGCCAATCTGAAAGGTGCCGGTGCGGGGGTCGAGATCTTCGCCCAGATCGAAGCTGATCGACGCATAGACGGTGTCGCCGTCATCGATGCCTCCTGGAAAGAAAATGTTGTCATACAGCTCGATCCGGTCGCCGACATTGTCGACGTAGAAGGTGTCGGTGCCGAAGCCGCCGTTCATGAAGTCGGCGCCCGCGCCGCCATCGAGGAAGTTGTGCTGGCCGTGGACCCCCCCGTCATTGTCGGCGATCAGGTTGTTATCGAGCTCGTTGCCCCAGCCGAACTTGCCGCGCCCGCGCAGCTCGAGGTTCTCGACGTTGCGGCCGAGCCGGAAGGCGAGGGTGGCGATCACCGTATCCACGCCCTCGTCGAAGCGCTCGCCGACCCGGTCGTCGCGATGGTCAACGATATAGACGTCGTCGCCGAACCGGCCCAACATCCGATCGGCGCCGGTGCCGCCGTCGATCTGGTCGCCGCCGCCGCGGCCGCGCAGCACGTCGTTGCCGCCGAGGCCGTTCATCTCGTCCTCGAAGCGCGTGCCGAACAGCGACTCGCCCTCGCTGGTGCCGTTGATGACCGCCATGGCCGCACTCCTTTTCCGTCGCCGCCCTGCCCTCCGACCATAACAGGTGGAGGGCCGTCGGCCTATCGCGCGAGGCGGCGGAAGGACGGCCGGCGCAAACCTCATCAAACGGATAATGCGGCGTAAACCCCGTTTTTACGCCATTGATATAGGTCGGACCGCCTACAGCCGGCACAAGGCGCGCAAAGCTGTGGGGAGGGCCCGGCGAATGGCTTCAGTGATGGTCGGCAAGGCAGGCGGCGCCTCGGCGGGCGGCAAGCTGCTGGCCTGCGTCGCCGGCCATGGCAGCGCCGCCCACCCCTATCCCTCGTCCGAGGAGCTGCTCAAGGGGCCGGACGCGTGGCGCAACCTGGCCGACGCAGTCCATTTCCTGTGCACCCTCCACGGCCGCCAGCCCGGCGCCATCGACCATGCCGCCAACCGCGCGGTCGAGCCGGACCTTCGCGCGTGGTTCGCCGACGCCACGATCGGTTTTGCCGCCGAGCGCGCCTATCTCGCCCGGCTCGCGGTCGCCGCCGGCCCGCTGCCGAGCACGCCCGGCGCCGGCGACAACGAAGCCGCCGCGCTCGGCCAGCGCCACGCGATCGAGATGCTCGCCTGCTCGGAGCGCAACGGCTGCGCGCTCGGCGCCGCGCTCGCTCTGGTGCTCGACTGGCCGGTGGTGCGCGGCGTGCTCGACGTGGCCGCCCAGCGCTTCGGCGTCGAAATCCCGCCCTCCCGGCTGGCCGAAGCCGACGGCATCCGCCGGCTCGCCGACGGGCTATCGTCGGCCGCGGTCGAGCGGGCGCTGCTGTTCGGCGCCGAGCAGATCGCGCTCCAGCATTTCGGCCTGTGGGACCTGCTCGAGGCGAGGTCGCAGGCGCGCGCCGGCTGCTGACCGCTCCGGCGGTTGCGCCGGCTTACGCCCTCCCCTATCCGGTGAGCCGCTTTACGGGCACGGAAGGACGGGCATGCGGTTCGAGGGCACAAGCCATTATGTCGCCACCGACGATTTGAAGGTCGCGGTCAACGCCGCCGTCACGCTCCGCCGCCCGCTGCTGGTCAAGGGTGAGCCCGGCACCGGCAAGACCGTGCTCGCGCACGAGATCGCCGAGGCGATCGGCGCCCCCCTGATCGAATGGCACGTCAAGTCGACCACCAAGGCGCACCAGGGCCTCTACGAATATGACGCGGTCGCGCGGCTGCGCGACGGCCAGCTCGGCGACGAGCGGGTCCACGACATCGCCAATTACATCAAGCGCGGCAAATTGTGGGAGGCGTTCACCAGTCCCGAGCTGCCGGTGCTGCTGATCGACGAGATCGACAAGGCCGACATCGAATTCCCCAACGACCTCCTCCAGGAACTCGACCGGATGGAGTTCCACGTCTACGAGACGCGCGAGACGGTGAAGGCCAAGGAGCGGCCGATCGTCGTCATCACCTCGAACAACGAGAAGGAGCTGCCCGACGCCTTCCTCAGGCGCTGCTTCTTCCATTACATCAAATTCCCCGACCGGGAGACGATGCAGGCGATCATCGACGTCCATTTCCCCGGCATCCAGAAGATCCTGGTCGCCCGGGCGATGGACATTTTCTATCAGGTCCGCGAGGTGCCCGGCCTGAAAAAGAAGCCGTCGACCAGCGAGCTGATCGACTGGCTGAAACTGCTCCTCCACGAGGATTTGCCGCTCGAAATCCTCCAGTCGCGCGACCCGGCCAAGGCGATCCCGCCGCTCCACGGCGCCTTGCTCAAGAACGAGCAGGACGTCATGCTGTTCGAGCGGCTCGCGTTCATGGCGCGGCGCGGCGGCTGAACCGGATCCCGCGCTGCTCGCGGCGAGGAGGGAGTGAAGATGCTGACTAAAATGGCGGCAGCCGCCTGGGCGGCGGGCCTTGTCTTCGCAGCGGCCGCGTCCGCCGCGCCCCGGACGCTGGAGGTCCCCGCCACCGCCGCCTGGCAGCATGCCGCGACCGGGATGGTGCTGCCCTCCAAACCGGCGGGGTTCGGGCGCACCTCGCTCGCAGACAGTACGGCCGAGGAGCTCGACGTCCACGCCCAGTATGAAGCGCCGGGCGAAGGAACGAGGGCGACCGTCTATCTCTACAAGACCGGCGTCCCGGATGTCGCCTTATGGTTCGACCGTGCGGTCGCGGCGATCCTGGGCACGCCCGGCTACGGCGTCGACCGGGCGACCGTCCCCGCCCCCGCCGGATTCGCGCGTCCGGGTGAGACGCAGTCGAGCGGGCTCAGCACCGTCCTGCCGGCGACTGGGCTCGGATTGCGCAGCACCGGGGTCGCGGTGGTCGGCCTCGGCGAGTGGCTGATCAAGCTGCGGATGAGCTCGTCCAGCCTCGATCCTGCTGCGCTGAGCGTCCGGATGAACGCCTTCCTCGCCGGCCTGCGCTGGCCCGCCGCCACCGGCGCCGGCGCACCGCCCCGGCCGATCGCGGCCTGCGCCGCGCCGCTCGCCGCCAAGCGTGCCAAGGTCATCCGGCCGGAAATGGCGAACGTCCTCATCGATCTCGTCACCGCCGACATGGTCGCCGACAAGGCAAAGGGCCCGGCACCGGTCTACTGCCGGGACCCCGCCGACCTCGGGCCGCACGGCGTCTATCGCCCCGACGGGTCGAAGCGTTCCTACCTGATCGCGCTCAACGATGCCGGCATTGCGCTCTCGGTCGCACCTGCGATCAGCATCGATGAGCTGGGCTCGGGCGGGGGCAAGCGCTGGTCGATGACGCTTCTCGGCCGCGATACGCGCTCGGCCCTGCCCTCGTTCAACCGGCTGCCGCCGCCGGACCAGGCGTTGAAGGTCTGGCTGGGTGGCGGCGGGCCGGGCGTGTCGGTCAGCACCGACAAGGGCAATGACACGCGCTGAGGCAGCCCGAGCAGGCGGCGACGGCCACGTGGAAGTAGGTTGAACATGCGGCGAGGTGGCGCCGAGGCCCGCCATCGGATAAGCGTCGGCCGATGTTCTTCTCGTTCGTCGACGAGCTCCGCGCCGCGGGCATTTCCGCTTCCCTCAAGGAGCATCTGACCCTGCTCGAGGCGCTCGACGCCGCGGTGATCGCCGCGCGGCCCGAGGAATTCTACTGGCTCGCCCGCGCCACCTTCGTCAAGGACGAGGGGCTGCTCGACCGCTTCGACCAGGTCTTCGGCAAAGTCTTCAACGGAATCGAGACGAGCTACGGCACGGAGGCGGTGCCGGTGCCCGAAGAATGGCTGCGCAAGGTCGCGGAGCTCTATCTGACCCCCGAGGAGATGGCCGAGATCAAGTCGCTCGGTTCGTGGGAAGAGATCATGGCGGCGCTCAAGCAGCGGCTCGCCGAGCAGAATGAGCGCCACCAGGGCGGGTCCAAGTGGATCGGCACCGGCGGCACCTCGCCGTTCGGCCATGGCGGCTACAATCCCGAGGGCGTCAGGATCGGCGGCGAGGGCCGGCAGGGCCGCGCCATCAAGGTCTGGGACAAGCGCGAGTTTCGCAATCTCGACAACCAGGTCGAGCTCGGCACCCGCAACATCAAGGTCGCGCTCAGGCGCCTCAGGCGCTTCGCCCGCGAAGGCGCCGCCGACGAGCTCGACCTAGACGAGACGATCGACGGCACCGCGCGGCAGGGCTGGCTCGACATACGCATGCGCCCGGAGCGGCACAATGCGGTGAAATTGCTGCTGTTCCTCGACGTCGGCGGATCGATGGACCCGCACGTCAAGGTCTGCGAGGAATTGTTCTCGGCCGCCACCTCCGAGTTCAAGAAGCTCGAATTCTTCTACTTCCACAATTGCCCGTACGAAGGGGTGTGGAAGGACAATCGCCGCCGCTTCGCCGAACGCACCAAGACTTGGGACGTGCTCCACAAATACGGCCACGACTACAAGCTCGTGCTGGTCGGCGACGCGGCGATGAGTCCGTACGAGATCACCCACCCCGGCGGCTCGGTCGAACATTATAACGACGAGGCCGGCGCGGTGTGGCTGCAGCGGCTGGCGACCACCTATCCGTCGGCGGTCTGGCTCAATCCGATGGCCGAGCAATATTGGGGCTACAGCCACTCCACCCAGCTGATCCGCCAGCTGATGGCCGGCCGCATGTACCCGCTGACCCTGGAAGGCCTCGACGCCGCGATGCGGACGCTGAGCCGGAAAGTCTAGGCTGATTGCGGGCGGTCGCTTCGCCCTGTATCGAGCCGCCGCATGTCCGAATTCCGCTCCGACCTCCTCCGCCTGCTCGACGAGCGCGGCTACATCCACCAACTCACCGATGCCGAAGGGCTGGATGCGCTCGCCGCGCGCGAGATCGTGGCCGGCTACATAGGCTTCGACGCGACCGCGCCGTCGCTCCACGTCGGCAGCCTGGTCCAGATCATGCTGCTGCGCCGGCTCCAGCAGGCGGGCCACAAACCGATCGTGGTGATGGGCGGCGGCACCACCAAGGTCGGCGACCCTTCGGGCAAGGACGAGAGCCGCAAGCTCCTCTCAGCCGAGACGATCGCCGCGAACATCGCCTCGATCCGCCGCATCTTCGAGCGCTTCCTGCGCTTCGACGACAGCCCGACCGGGGCGGTCATGGTCAATAATGACGACTGGCTCGGGGGCCTTGGCTATATCGACTTCCTGCGCGGCATCGGCCCGCATTTCACGATCAACCGGATGCTGACCTTCGACAGCGTCCGGCTGCGGCTCGAGCGCGAGCAGCCGCTGACCTTCCTCGAATTCAACTATATGATCATGCAGGCCTACGATTTCCTCGAGCTGTTCCGGCGCCTCGGCTGCCGCCTGCAGCTCGGCGGCTCGGACCAGTGGGGCAATATCGTCAACGGCATCGAGCTGACCCGGCGGGTCGAGGGCGAGCATCTGTACGGCGTCACTACGCCGCTCATGACCACCGCCGACGGCGCCAAGATGGGCAAGACCGCCGACGGCGCGGTCTGGCTCAATGCGGACCTGCTCAGCCCCTACGATTATTGGCAGTTCTGGCGGAACGCGGCCGATGCGGACGTCGGCAAGTTCCTGCGCCGCTTCACCGACCTGCCGCTCGGCGAGATCGCACGACTTGAGGCGCTCGAGGGTGCGGAGATCAACGAGGCGAAGAAGCTGCTCGCCGACGCGACGACTTCCATGGCCCATGGCGCCGAAGCGGCTGCCGAAGCGGCAGAGACCGCGCGAAGGACTTTCGAGGAGGGCGCGGCCGGCGAAGCGCTGCCGACGCTCGCGGTGCCGGACGGCGAGATCGGACTGGTGGACGCGCTTCTAGGCTTGGGTCTCTGCGCTTCGAAAGGCGAAGCCCGCCGACTGATCGCTCAAGGCGGCGCGCGGGTGAACAACATCAAGGCCGATGAGGATCTGACCATCAATGTCGGGGACAACATCCGCATTTCAGCAGGCAAGAAGAAGCATGGCCTGCTGACTCGCTAGCCTCAGTCATCCTCCTCGAGGTCTTCCCAGATCTCGTCATCTTCGGCCCAGCGAGCGAGCAACTCGGCACGCGACTGAAGCAGTGGGGCGAGTGATTTTCGTTCCTCGGGCGTCCGCCCGATCATGACTTCGGCGTGCGATTCGCCGCGGCCCATCAACGGAGCCGCCTCGCGCCAACGCCTCGCAAAGGCGCGAACCGCCTCGCGTGGGTCTTCCGCCTCGGCCTTGCCGACATGATCGGTGGGCAAATCGCCGCAGATCACCCAGTTCCCGACCCAGCCGGGCCGCGTCGCGCTCTCCAGGGCCCAAATGGAGACGTAGGGCGCAACGTGCCAGGCAGGCCATTCGCCGATGCTGCGGTGGGGGATGCGCTGGTCACGGACATAGGCTGCAACCTCGCCGAGGCGCTCCTCGCACCAGGCGTCCTCCACGTCGGGATCGTCGTAATCAGCTTCCCCGGCCACCATGTTTCTCCCACTCAGCCGCTCCGCAGCAAGGCTACTGCGGAGTCCCTTTCGAACAAATAAAGCAGGACCCGCGCCGCCCTCCCCCGCTCGCCCTCCAGGCCGCCGTCGCGGTCGACCAGCAGGCGCGCATCGTCGGTCGCGGTCTGGGCGAGCGCCTGGATCTGCTCGGGGCTGGCGAGCCGGAACTGGGCCTCGCCCGATTGGCGCGTTCCCAATATCTCGCCGGCGCCGCGCAGCCGCAAATCCTCCTCGGCGATGCGGAAGCCGTCATTGGTCTCGCGCATCAGGGCGAGCCGCGCGCGGCCCGTCTCCGACAAGGCATTGCCGCGGATGAGCAGGCAGACCGAGCGCTGCTCGCCGCGCCCTACCCTGCCCCTCAGCTGGTGGAGCTGGGCGAGGCCGAACCGGTCGGCTCCCTCGACGATCATCAAGGTCGCGTTGGCGACGTCGACGCCGACCTCGATCACTGTCGTCGCCACCAGCACGCCTATCTCGCCGCGCTGGAAGGCGGCCATCACCGCATCCTTGTCGGGCCCCTTCATGCGGCCGTGGACGAGGCCGACCTTGTCGCCGAAGCGCAGCTTCAGCACCTGGGCGCGCGCTTCCGCGGCCGCCTGGTCGGACGCCTCGCTCTCCTCGACCAAAGGGCATACCCAATAGGCCTGGCCGCCGCGGGCGAGGTGGCGGGCGAGCGCATCGACCACCTCGGGCAGCCGCTCCTCGCTCACCACCCGGGTCTCGACCGGCTGCCGGCCCGGCGGCATCTCGTCGAGCCGGCTGACGTCCATCTCGCCATAATGAGTGAGCGGCAGCGTTCGCGGGATCGGCGTCGCGGTCATCACCAGCAGATGCGGTGGCCGCTCCGCCTTTTGCGCCAGCATCATGCGCTGGGCGACGCCGAAGCGGTGCTGCTCGTCGACCACGGCGAGGCCGAGATTTTTGTAGCTCACCGCCTGCTGGAAGATGGCATGGGTGCCGACCAGGATGTGGATCGAGCCGTCGGCGAGGCCCATCAGGCAGGCCTCGCGCGCGCGCCCCTTCTCCCGTCCGGTGAGGATAGCGACGTTGACCGGGAGGCCGGCGAGCTGGCGCGAAAGCGTGTCGAAATGCTGGCGGGCAAGGATCTCGGTCGGCGCGAGCAAAGCGCCCTGCGCGCCTGCCTCGACCGCGGCCAGCAACGCCATCAAGGCGACCAAGGTCTTGCCGGAGCCGACATCGCCCTGGAGCAGCCGCAGCATCGGCACCTCCTGCTGGAGGTCGCCGTCGATTTCGGCGATCGCCCGCCGCTGGGCTCCGGTCGGCGCGTAGGGGAGCTTGAGCGCGTCGCGCAGCCGCCCGTCCCCGCGCAGCGGCACGCCGCGGCGGCGCCGGGAGGAGGCCCGCACCAGCATCAAAGCGAGCTGGTTGGCGAAAATCTCGTCATAAGCGAGCCGCTCGCGCGCCGCGGCGTTGTCGCGGCTGCGATGGGCCCTGTGCAGCGCGTCGGCCCAGCCGGGCCATTGGCGCCGGCCGAGCACGCTCGGCTCGACCCATTCGGCTAGCGCCGGCACCCGCGCCAGCGCCTGGCCGGCAAGCTGCCCCATGCGGTTGTTGCTGAGCCCTTCGGACAGCGGGTAGACCGGTTCGCGGTCGGACAGTGCCGAGGCTTCCTCGGGCGCCAGCACATGGTCGGGGTGGACGATCTGCAGCTCCTGGCCGTACATTTCCATCCGCCCGGAGACGATCCGCGGCACGCCGAGCCTGAGCTGCTTCTTCGCCCAGCCCGGATTGTTGAAATAGGTGAGCGTCAGATAATTGCCGGCCCGATCGGTGGCGAACACCCGGAACGGGCTGCGCGGGCCGCCCTGGCGGTAGTCGACCGGCGTCACCTCGACGGTCACGACGCTGCCGGCATCGGCCATGTCGAGGGTGACGACCCGCTTGCGCTCGATCCAGCCGACCGGCAGGTGGAACAGGATGTCGACCGCGCGGCTCAATCCGAGCCGCTTCAGCGGCTTGGCGAGCGCCGGCCCGACGCCCTTCAGCACCTCGACTTCGGCAAACAGCGGATTGAGAATGTCCGGGCGCATCACTCTCCTGGCGGAAGCCTACGGCGCAGCCCTATAAGCGCGAACCGCGGCGCGCGCGAGGGCGCCGCCGCGCTGGCGATCAGGCCCGGTAATCGGGCAGCGTGCCGGTCGAGCGCCAGTAATTTTCGAGCCCCGCCTGTTCGGTGAGGGCGGGGAAACGAGCGTCCCGCCACAACGAAGCCATGAGCGGCTGGAACAGGATGCGGGTGAGCTGCGAGCCCTGGGCGCCGGTCCGCCCCGGCCATGCGGCCGCCCAGCGGCCCTCCCCGAAGTAAAAGCCCCGCAGCAGCGCGAACGCTTCGTCGGGGCGGCCGAGCGCCGCGCAATATTGGGCCGCAACCCCGGCGATCGTGACGTCCTTCGCGACTCGGTCGAGCTGCAGGGCCACGGCGCGATCGACGTCCCTCGCCGCCCGCGTCTGGAGTGCCCGTGCCGCCGCGAAGAAGGTATCGAACCTGCTATCTGGATAATCGAGCGGCCGCCCGGAGACGTCCCGTACGAGCGCTACCGCCGCTTCCGTCCGCCCGGTGAAGGCGAGGAACTTGACCTTCGTATCCCAGATCGCGCCATGCTTCGGCCAGCGCATGGCCGCGTCTTCAAGCGCCTTTTCGGCATCCTCGAGCCGGCCGGCGCTCCACAGGGCGACGATCAGTAGATAGTGTGCGGCCGGCATCAGCGGATCGAGCCGGTTCGTCCTCTGCAGCACCTCCGCCGCATCGTTCCAGCGGCCAACGTCGGCCAGTAAGGTCGCGAGGCCGTGGAGCAGCACCTTATGCTCCGGATACCTGCTCAGCAGCCTTCGGCAGCCCGCCTCCACGTCGGCCCAATGGCCGTAGAGCGGCTGCAGCAGGACGAGCGCCGCCTGCGCGTCGGCATTGTCGGGGTCGAGCTCCAGCGCTCGCGCGGCGGCGGAACGGGCCCGTGCCGCGAGGGCGACGTGGTCGTTGCGCATGTAGGAGAAGACCAGCCCCCGATAGGCGAGCGCCAGCGCCCCCCAAGCCTCGGCGAAATCGGGGGCGAGGCGCGTCGCCTCGCGAAGATAGGCCACCGCCTGCTCCGCCTGTTCGATGCTGGCGCTCCCCCGGGCCTCCAGAGCCTTGCGGTAAAGGGCAAGCGCCTCGGGGGGCGGCTCCGGGCGTGCCGAAGCCCACCACCATCCGGCCCCCATCGCCGCGGCCGCGGCCGCCGCTGCTCCTCCGATGAGCAGCCGCCGGTCGATCGACGCGCGTTCGGCCCGCGGCGCGGCGGGCGGGACTGCTGCCGCCGTCGTTCCAGGCTCGACCAGCCGATAGCCGACGCGGGGAACCGTCTCGATCTCGAAGGCCGGGCCGGGGGAATTGCGCGCGATCCGACGCAGCGCGACGATGCAGCGGTTGAGCGCATCGTCGCCAACCACTCGCCCGCCCCAGCAGCGCTCGATCAGCGCGTCCCGCGACATCACCGCGCCGCCGGCGCCGTGGAGGGCGACCAGCACCTGCATCACCCGCGGCTCGAGCTCGACCGACTGGCCGCCCGGAAGCTCGATTCGGCGCAGCGGCGGGCGGGCGGTGAGCCTGCCGAGCGCGAAGTCGCGCTCGGCAGCCAGGTCGATCGAATTCCTGCCCCATGCATCCGGCAAATGCACGTTCATCGGCGATCCATCACCCCACCATCGGCAATCCGACCTAGCAGAAACGAGGCTTTGAGTCTCTCCTGTTCATGCGGTAGCCGGCCCGGTCGCCGCCGAAGCAAGGGAGAGGTGCGGTGGCGGCAATCATCGGAACTAGCGGCAACGATGTGCTGGGCGGCTTCGCCAGCGAGGATCAAATCTCGGGCTTGGCGGGCGACGACCGCCTCAATGGCGGCGATGGCTTCGATCGGCTCCTGGGCGGCGCGGGCAACGACCTCTTCCAGCTGGATGACGTCAACGGCCGCTATTTCGACGGCCAGCTGATCGGCTTCTTTTACGATGCCGTCGCCGAGCTGGCCGACGAGGGCGTGGACAGCATCTTTGTGAGGCCCGTCGTCGGGCCGAGTCCCTTATTCGGCGTCTTCAGCTACAGGCTTCCCGAGAATGTCGAGATCGGCGTCGTCCACGATCCCTCCGGAGACCCGACCGACTTCGACCTCACCGGCAACGCCCTCGACAACCAGCTCTGGGGCGGCCGCGGGTCCAACCATCTCTCGGCGCTCGCCGGGAACGACTTCCTGACGGGCGGCCTCTCGTTCGACACCCTGGCCGGCGGCGCCGGCGACGACCGCTACCGGCTCACGGACCTGGCTCCGCTCCTGCTCGGCGGTGAGCCGATAGGCTATGCGTTCGACAACGTCGTCGAGGCGGCCGGCGAAGGCAATGACCTTATCGAGATCACCGCGCTGAACGATCCGTTCTCGCCCTTCGGTCCCAACCGTTTCACGCTCCCCGCGAATGTCGAGAACGGCACCGTCGAAGGCTTCGTCAACTTCGATCTCGCCGGCAATGGCCTCGCCAATTCGCTGGTCGGGAACTCGCGCGTGAACCTCCTCGAAGGCGGGGCGGGGAACGACCGGCTGACCGGCGGCGCCGGCCTGGACACGCTCGACGGCGGGACGGGAGATGACATCTATCAGCTGGAGGACCTGACCCCGTTTCGCGTCCACGGCGTCCTG
The DNA here is from genome assembly GCA_035942355.1 of Allosphingosinicella sp. GTDB lineage: Bacteria > Pseudomonadota > Alphaproteobacteria > Sphingomonadales > Sphingomonadaceae > Allosphingosinicella. Next base: position 19,824 of record DASZDE010000180.1, read on the forward strand.
CTCGGCTACCGCTACGACGCCGTCAGGGAACGGGCGGACGGCGGGACCGACCTCGTTATTGTCACGGCGGGCGCGATGCCCCCGCTGGAGAGGGGTTCGTATCAGCTCGGTGCCAATGTCGAGAACGTCACGGTAGTGGGGACGCTGAGCTTCAACCTCTTCGGCAACGGGCTCGCCAACCGCATGGTCGGCAATTCGGCGGTCAACCGGATCGAGGCAGGCGCCGGCGCCGACACCGTCTCCGGAGGGGGCGGCGACGACTGGATCACCGCCGGAAGCGGCAACGACTTGTTGCGCGGCCAGGCCGGGGCGGACATCTTCCATTTCGACGCCCGGCTCAGCGCGACGACCAATGTCGACCGCCTGTTCGATTACGTTCCGGCCGACGACACGATGCTGCTCGACTCGCTCGTGTTCACAGGGTTCACCGCGGTCGGACCCATCCTCCAGGCCGCCTTCCGCCTCGGCCCGGCGGCCGCGGACGCGTCCGACAGGATCATCTACAACTCCGCCACCGGCTCGATCTTCTTCGACCGCGACGGAACCGGTGCCGCCGCCCAGATCCTGTTCGCCCGGGTGGATCCGGGGACGCCGCTCACCAACGCCGACTTCGAGATATTCGGCGGCTAGCAAGCCGCGCTTGCCGCACTTCATCTCCAGACCCGGGGGAGACGCAACCATGATCATCTTGGGCACTGCGGGCGGCGATCAGCTCTCCGGCACCGCTGCCGCCGACGACATCCACGGCTTCGAGGGCTTCGACTTCCTCGACGGGATGGGCGGCGAAGACTTCCTCTACGGCGGCGATCATAACGACCGGCTGACGGGCGGCGAGGGTTTCGACCGCCTCCGCGGCGAGGCCGGCGACGACAGCTACGAGCTGCTCGACCTGAGCCACGTCCCGCTCTTCGGCGGCTTCGCCTACGATTCGGTGATCGAGCTCGCCGACGCCGGCCTCGACACGGTCAGCATCCTGCCGATCGCCAACCAGAATCCCCTGTTCGGCATCTTCAGCTATACGCTTCCCGAAAACGTCGAGGACGGTGTCATCCGCTCGCGTCCGGACGACGAGCCGAATGCCGATCCTCTCCCGTTTGACCTCATTGGCAACGAGCTCAACAACTCGCTGAACGGCAACACAGCCGATAACATCCTCACCGGAGAGGCGGGCGACGACGAGCTCTACGGCAATCGCGGCCGCGATCGGCTGCTGGGCGGCGCGGGCAACGACACCTATTTGCTCGACGACGCCGCCCCGCTCCTCCTCGGCGGTATCGTCGTCGGCTTCGCCTTCGACGCAATCGTGGAAGATGCCGGGGCAGGATTCGATCTGGCCTGGATCTTCACCGAGGATCTCGGCCCGGAGCTCCGGGCCTACGCCCTGCCGGACAATGTCGAGTTCGGACGGATCGAAGGCGGAGCGGATTTCGACCTGGCGGGCAACGATCTTGACAACAGCCTCGCCGGCGGCGGCGGCGCGAACCGCCTGACCGGAGCCGCCGGCAGCGACGTCATCCTCGGCGCAGCCGGGAACGACATGCTGCACGGGGGCGGCGATAGCGACATGCTCCGGGGCGGTGAGGGCAACGATGCGCTGACCGGCGGCGCCTCCCATGACTATATGAGCGGCGGGCCCGGCGACGATCGGCTCGACGGGGGCGGCGGTTTCGATCGCGTCTCGTTCAACCTGGGCGTCGTCGCCGGAGTGACTGTCGATCTCGCGCTGCAGGGGGCGGCGCAGAATACCGGCGAGGGCATGGACACGCTCCTGGGCGTCGAGCACGTAACCGGCACCCGCTTCGGGGACGTGCTCAACGGGGACGGCGCCGCCAACTGGCTGTGGGGCGGTTGGGACGGCGTCGGAACTCCCGGCAACGACATTATCGCCGGACGCGGCGGCGACGATCTCATCCAGGTCGGGCCCGGCGCGCACCGGCTGAACGGCGGCGCCGGCACCGACACCGTCAGCTTCGACGAGAATGCTCTCGACATCGGACCGGAGGGAGCCACAATTTCGCTGCTCCTCCAGGGAACGGCCCAGGAGACCGGCCACGGCGAGACGGTCCTGGTCGGGTTCGAGAACGTTTCCGGCTCATCGCTCGACGACCGGCTGTTCGGCGATGGCAACGCGAACCTACTCGCCGGCGCCGGCGGCAGCGATTTTCTGCTCGGCGGGGGCGGGAGCGACGTCTTGCTGGGCGACGGCTCGGTCAGCACCGGGGTTCCTTATTCCGGCCCGATCAGGACCTTGGCCGACAGCGGCGGCTCACCCGGCCGGGACGTGCTCGACGGCGGCGCCGGCGCGGACCTGATGCGCGGCGGCGGCGGCGGCGACAGCTACACGGTCGACGATGCCGGCGATCGGGTCCTTGAAGCGGTGGATGGCGGCGTCGACACGGTGACAAGCGCGATAAGCTTCTCGCTCGGATCGAACCTCGAGAACCTCATCCTCGGCGGAAGGTCGGCAAGCGCGGGCACGGGCAACGGGATGCGCAATTCGATCAGCGGGAATGCAAGCGCGAACCTCCTCAATGGCGGCGGCGGAAGCGACCTTCTGACCGGCGGAAGGGGCGATGACCGCTTCGTCTTCGACAGCCCCCTCAATCCGCGGCTGAATGTCGACCGGATACAGGATTTCTCCCCGGCCGACGACACGGTGATGCTCGATCGCGCCGATTTCGCCGGCATCGCCGCGATCGGCGCCCTAGCGCCCGCCGCCTTCCGAGCGGGGACCGCAGCCAGGGACGCCTCCGACCGGATCGTCTACGACGCTGCCACCGGCCGCATCTTCTACGATGCCGACGGGAGCGGCGGGGCGGCGCAGCTGCTGTTCGCCCGGGTTGACCCCGGAACGTCCTTGACCCGCGCTGATTTCTTCGTCTTCACCGCCGCTGCCGAGGCCAGCCACCCGAGCCTCGCGAACACGGGCCTCGTCGATCCGGCACTGGCTTTCGAGACAAGGTTCGCTAGCCTTGTCGAGCGGTTCTTTCCTGAGGCGCAGATCGCCTGACCCGATTGCAAGGCGCTCAGCCGCCGTAGGCCGCGATCAGGTCCCGCCGCGACCAGATCAGCGCATAGTCGGTCGGCAGGTAAGTGCCCTGCTCGTAGCGCTCGCGCCGGCTGGTCGAGGTGGCGGTGGCGTTGGCGATCGCGCCCTGGTTGCTGCCGACCTTCATCGGGAAGGCGCCGCGGCCGACCTGCAGGTCCTGCGCGAAGGCGATCCTGGGGCTGACCTCCTTGACCGCCGGGTCGTAGAACCAGGCCGTGCCGAACGCGCCCCGCACCTGCGGCAGCGCCGGCAGCGCCAGCGCCGCCAGCCGCAGCGCCTCGCCCCAGCCGGGCTCGTTCCAATAGGCCTTCGCGACGGGATCGTGGGTATGCCCCTCGAGGAACGGCCGGCGGCCGCCGCAGCGCAGGAACACATGAGCGGCCGCGGCCGGCCCGCCGCGCAGCACGGCTTGGGCGGACAGCCCCGAATGCGGCCACCAGACTTGGGCGAAGGCGGGGATCATGACGACGCGGACGATCCACAAATCCTTGAGGAAGCTGTCGCTCGGCAGATCGGCGAAGCCGGGATCCGCCTCGACCTGGTCGAGGATGCGATGGAAGGCGTCGGCATAATGGAGCGCGAACTCGGTGGGCAGCCCGGTGGCGGCGAACGCATGCTCGAAGCGCGCGATATGGCCGAGCAGCAGCGCGCACAGCCAGGGCGAGCGGAGCTGCTCGGGCAAGGCCGCGACGAGCGCGGCCGCCTCGGCCGGCACCTGATTATATTTGCGCACGGCCGTGCGGGTGCCGTGGGCGGCCTCGAACTGCTCGAAAGGCAATGCGGCGATCGCCTCGTTCAGGCCCGGATGGGCGTCCGGCAGGGCTTCGGAGACGATCCGGAGCCGCTCGCGATAGGGCTGACGCCCGCGCCAGGAGGGGAACAGGGCCTCGGCCGGGACCGGCTGGTCGGGCGGGATCGGTCGCATCAACATCCGGCCGGCATAGCAGAGGATGCTTACCCGCCGATTACCTGCCGCCGCCGTTCGGCCGGGCGTAGCGCGCGCAGCCGGGAGATGCAATGCAGCATTCCCGACAGATAGGCGTCGAATTCGGCATCGCTGACCCGGCGACCGTCGAGCAGCCGGCGCAGCGCCAGCGGGTCGCTGCCGGGAGCGTTCAGCCCCTCGTCGACGAGGGTGGCCGAGCGCATTCCGGCGGCGGCGAGCAAGGCTCGGGCGCGCGGGTGGTCGGTGCCGCTGGGGTGGCAGAAATGAGTGAAGGGAAGGTCGCCGAGCGCGCCGCGGAGGAAAGCGCGGTTCTCCGCGATCTCGCGCGGCAGCGAGTCCACCTCGGCCGCGATGTCGATATGGCGGTGGGTATGGAGTTGAATGTCGAGCCCGCGGCGGTGCGCGTCGGCGAACTCGTCGGCCGACATGATGTTGAACTGCCTGAGCTCGAGCCAGGCTTCGTCGACGCCGAGCTCCGCGCCGAAGCCCCGCAGCGCGTCCAGCCGCTCGTCCACCGGCAGCGCCTCGATCTGTGCGGTCTTGGCCGCGGCATCGATGTCGGGCCTGCCCGCGGCCTTCCTCAGATAATCGACCGCGACATTGACCACCGGCAGCGCCCGGCCGGCATACCAGGTGGTCGCGTAGAGCGTCGCCGGCAGATCATAAGCTTCGAGCACCGGCAGCATGTGCGTCAGCGTCGACACCCAGCCGTCGTCGATGGTGATGGCGACCGCCGCCTCGGGCAGGCTACCGTCGGCGAGACGGTCCACCGCTTCCGCCAGCGGCAGCACCGGCCGCCCCGACCGCTTGAGCCTTGCCATCCGCGCTTCGAACTGGGCGGCCGAGATGAAGGTGCAGTCGCCGAACTCGTAGCCCGGCGTCACCCAGATGCCGTGATAGCACAGGATGCGCAGCTGCCCGGCGGTGGCTCGGCGCGCCGCCGCCGACAGTCCGGCCGCCCGCGCCGCGGTCAGCACGCTTCGCTTCAGCAGCGACAAAGCCTTCCTCCGCCCTCTGGTCCCCGACCCGACGAAGCATAGGCCCGGCGGATTGACAGTTTCATAATGCGGCCGCGACCAGGCCTGACATCGGAGCTCGCAGGCGGTTCCTTTCTTCGTTCCACGCGTCTTGCCTGGAACGCTTTCGCGGGAGCGCTTCAAACCGGCCCGGCAAATCCTTAGATGCAGGTTCAACCGTTCAGCCGACACGCTCGCTAAGCGTTGCCGGCCGATTGCGCATGGGAGCTTCATGGATCGCGCCGACCGCCTCAAACGCCTCCGCTTCCGCGCCTGGCATCGCGGCACGCGGGAGGCCGACCTGCTGGTCGGCGGGTTCTTCGACCGGCACCACCGGCAATGGGACGATGCGGAAATCGGCTGGTTCGAGACGCTGCTCGAGGAACAGGACGTCGACATCATCGCCTGGGCGACCGGCGCCGCGCCGCCGCCGGCACGATGGGACGGTGCGATGATGCGCCGCCTCCAGGCCCTCGATTATGTCAGGCACTTCCAATGACGGTGGAGACGATGGGCAGGACCGCCGCTCGCGATCGAGCGGACAGGCCGCGGGCCCCGGACCTGACTAAGATCCTGAAGGCCAGGCAGCCGGTCACCCTGGCCGGAGCGCCGGCCGGGTTCGTGCCGTGGCTCGCCGCCGATCTCGCGCGCGCCGCCAAGGGCCGGGCGGTGTTCATCGCGCCCGACGAGGCGGCAATGCGGCACATCGTAGATGCCGCGCATTATTTCGCGCCCGAGCTCGAGACGTTGAGCTTCCCGGCCTGGGACTGTCTGCCCTACGACCGCAGCTCGCCCTCGCTCCGCTCCACCTCGGAGCGGCTGGCGACCTTGCACGCGCTGCAGCGGCCGAGCGGCAAGCCGCAACTGCTGGTCACCACCGTCAACGCCGCAACCCAGCGCACGCTGACGCCGTTCCGGATCCGCCAGCTGGTCGCCCGGCTCGCTCCCGGCGAACGGATCGACCGCGACGCCCTTGCCGCCCTGCTCGGCGCCAACGGCTATGCCCGCACCGACACCGTCCGCGACGCCGGCGAGTTCGCCGTCCGCGGCGGCCTGGTGGACCTGTTCCCGTCCGGCGAGAGCGAGGGGCTCCGGCTCGACTTCTTCGGCGACGAGATCGAAAGCGTCCGCCGCTTCGATCCTGCCACGCAGCGCACCACCGGCAGCGTCACCGGCGGCGATGGCGGCTTCACCCTCCTCCCCGCTTCCGAGGCCTTGCTCGACAAGGCCAGCATCAAGCGCTTCCGCTCGCGCTACCGCGAATTGTTCGGCGCCGCCGCGACCGGAGACCCGCTCTACCAGGCGGTCTCGGAAGGCCGCCGCCTCGCCGGGATCGACCATTGGCTGCCTTTGTTCGAGGAGCGGCTCGACACTTTGTTCGACCACTTGGCCGAGGACGACCTGATTGTCCGCGATGCCGGCGATGCCGGCGCCGCCGACGCCCGGTTCGAGGCGATCGCCGACTATTACCAGAACCGGGCCCGCGCCCAATCCAACGACCCCGGCAGCTACCGGCCGCTCAGGCCCGAGACGCTCTACTTGGAACGGGAGGAGTGGGAGGCGCTGATCGCCCGGCGGCCGCTCCACCTCGTCAGTCCGTTCCACGAGCCGGACAGCGCCGCCGTCGTCGATTTCGACGTCGAGGGTCCGCGCGACTTCGCGCCCGAGCGCGCCCAGAACGCCAACGTCTACGAGGCGGTGGTGGCGCATGTCGCCGGGCTAAGGCGGGTCGGCAAGAAGGTCGTGCTGGCCAGCTATTCCCGGGGCGCCCGCGAGCGCCTCAAGGGGCTGCTCGCGGACCATGGGCTGAAGAAGGCCCTCGAGGCCGAGAGCTGGCAGGAGGCGCTTGGCGTCGGCGCCCGGGCCGAAATTGCGCTCACCGTGATCGAGCTCGACCACGGCTTCACGACTGCCGACATCGCTCTACTCACCGAACAGGACATGCTCGGCGACCGGCTGGTCCGGCGCCGCAAGCGCCGCAAGAGCGCCGATGCGTTCCTGTCGGAGCTGGCGGCGCTCAGCCCAGGCGATCTGGTCGTCCACCGCGACCATGGGATTGGCCGCTATGACGGGCTGACCCGCATCCCGGTCGGCACCAGCCCCCACGATTGCGTCGCGCTGGAATATGCCGGCGGCGACAAGCTCTACGTGCCGGTCGAGAATATCGACGTGCTGTCGCGCTATGGCAGCGACAGCGACGGCGTCGCGCTCGACCGGCTCGGCGGCGAAGCGTGGCAGCGCCGCAAGTCGAAGATGAAGGAGCGGATCCGCGAGATCGCGGGCGAGCTCATCAAGACAGCCGCCACGCGCGCGCTCCGCCCCGGCGAAGTCGCCGAGCCCGACACCGGCTACGCCGCCTTCGCCGACCGCTTCCCCTATGAGGAGACCGACGATCAGGACCGCGCCATCGCCGATGTCCTTGCTGACCTGGGCGCCGGTAAGCCGATGGACCGGCTGGTCTGCGGCGACGTCGGCTTCGGCAAGACCGAAATCGCGCTCCGTGCCGCCTTCATCGCCGCGATGGCAGGGCTCCAGGTCGCTTTGGTCTGCCCGACTACTTTGCTCGCGCGCCAGCATTACAATACCTTTTGCGAGCGCTTCCAGGGCTTTCCGGTCGAGATCGGCCGGCTGTCGCGGCTCGTCCCGGCCGCCGAGGCGAAGGCGACGCGCGACGGCCTCAAGGCCGGCAAGGTCGACATCGTCATCGGCACCCACGCCATCCTCGCCAAGTCGGTCGGGTTCAAGAAGCTCGGCCTGGTGATCGTCGACGAGGAGCAGCGCTTCGGCGTCACCCACAAGGAGCGGCTCAAGGCGATGAAGGCGGACGTCCACGTCCTCACCCTCACCGCCACGCCGATCCCGCGCACGCTGCAGATGGCGCTGTCCGGGCTGCGCGAGCTGTCGGTGATCCAGACCCCGCCGGTCGACCGGCTGGCGGTGCGCACCTATGTGATGCCGTGGGATCCGGTGGTGCTGCGCGAGGCCTTGCTGCGCGAACATTATCGCGGCGGCCAGTCCTATTTCGTCGCGCCGCGAATCGCCGACTTGCCCGAGCTCGAGGAGTTTCTCCGCAACGAAGTGCCCGAGGTGAGCTTCATCACCGCCCATGGCCAATTGGCGCCGACCGAGGTCGAGGAGCGCATGTCCGCTTTCTACGACCGCAGGTACGACGTGCTGCTGTCGACCTCGATCGTCGAATCGGGGCTCGACATTCCGTCCGCAAACACCCTCGTCGTCCACCGCGCCGACCGCTTCGGCCTCGCCCAGCTCTACCAGCTGCGCGGCCGCGTCGGCCGGGCCAAGACCCGCGCCTACGCCTATCTGACCACCGCGCCCGCGCGCACGGTCACCGAAGGCGCCGACAAGCGGCTGCAGGTGCTCGCCAACCTCGATTCGCTCGGCGCCGGCTTCCAGCTCGCCAGCCACGATCTCGACCTGCGCGGCGCCGGCAATCTGCTCGGCGACGAGCAGTCGGGCCACATCCGCGAGGTCGGCTTCGAGCTCTACCAGGCGATGCTCGAGGAGGCGATCGTCGCCGCCAGGGCGGGCGAGGCCGGGCTCGAGCCGCGCCCCGAGGAATTCTCGCCGCAGATCACGGTCGACGCGCCGATCATGCTGCCCGACGATTATGTCCCCGACCTCGACCTGCGCATGGGGCTCTACCGCCGCATGAACGAGCTCGCCGGCCGGCCCGATATTGAGGCCTTCGCCGCCGAGCTGATCGACCGCTTCGGCCCGCTGCCGCAGGCCACCGAGAATTTGCTCAAGGTGATCGAGATCAAGCTCAACTGCCGCCACGCGCAGGTGGTGAAGCTCGACGTCGGCCCCAAGGGCGCGCTGGTCCACTTCCACAACGACACCTTCCCGGACCTCGAGGGCCTGATCGGCTACGTCCAGCGCCTCAAGGGCACCGCCAGGCTCCGCCCCGACAGCAAGCTCGTCATCACCCGGCCGTGGCCCGACCCGCAGGCCAGGGTCAACGGGGCCCTGCAGCTGTCCAAAGGCCTCGCCAGGATCATCGCGTAACGCGCTCGCGCGGCTCCCTTGGCGCTTAATCGACAGAGGCTGCTGAAAACACTTGAGATTTTCCCGAAGTCGGCTAACAGGGGGTAACTTCGCGGGGGCGGACATCAAGTGAGGCTAAACCAGGAGATCAGTTCATTCATCGCCCGGCGGGCGCCGCGCCCGGTATGCGATGCCTGTGTCGCCGATCACCTGGCGCTGAGCCGCAGGCAGGTATCGGGCGTCAGCAGCAGGATCCCGCGCGAGCACGGCTTCCGCCGGTTCACCGGCCGCTGCTCCGGCTGCTGCTCCGACCGCCGGGTGACGGTCCTCGCCTGGGGCTAGGAAGCGGTCGTCATCCTGCCACCAGCGCCGCCAGCGCGGCGGCGTCGACAGGGGGAGAGCATAGGAAGCCCTGGTAGAGCGTGCAGCCTTCCTCGGCGAGCAGGCCGAGCTGCGCCTCGGTCTCGACGCCCTCGGCGACCACGTCCAGGCCCAGCGACCTCGCCATGTCGATCACGCTGCGCACCACGATCCGGTCGCGCGGCGATCCGGTGATATCGGCGCTGAGGCGCTTGTCGATCTTGAGATAGTCGAGCGGCAGCGCCTTCAGATAGGCGAGGCTGGAGTAACCGGTGCCGAAATCGTCGATCGCGATGCGCAGGCCACCTTCCCGCAGCTGCGCGAGCAGGGCGGCGGCGCCGCTCAGATCCTCGATTAGGCCGCTCTCGGTCACCTCGACGGTGAGCCGCCTCGGGTCGAAGCCGCTCTCCGCGACCAGGGCCAGGAATTGAGCGGCGAAGCCGGGTCGCACGATGTCCTGCGCGGTGATGTTGACCGCGAGCCGCAGCCGGCCGAGCGGCTCGGGCCAGGCGGCGGCGGCGGCGATCGCCTTGCGCTGGACATGGTCGGACAGCTGGACCAGATAGTCCGAGCGCTCGGCGACGCTGAACAAGGTGATTGCGCCGAGTTCGCCGAACTCCGGATGGCGCCAGCGCGCCAGCGCCTCGGCGCCGACGATCGCGCCGCCGGTGACCGACACCTGCGGCTGGAACAGGATCTCGATCTCGTCCTGGTCGAGCGCGCGGCGCAGGTCGATCTCGAGCCGGTCGCCGCGGGCGCCGTCGCTCTGCGCGCCGGCCTCGAGCACCCGCACCGGGCCGGCCTCGTTGCCTTTGGCGTCGACCAAAGCGGCGCTGGCCCGGCGGAGCAGCGATGCGGCATCGTCCCCCGGCGCCGACGCGGCGACCCCCACCCGGCTCCCCAGCGTGATGAAATGATCGCCCGACATGAACGGCCGCGCCGTCGCCTCGACCAGCTCGCCGGCGAGGAAGCGGCCCTCCGCCAGGCTGGTGGGCGCGGCCAGCAGGATCGCGAATTCGGCGCCGGCGAGCCGCGCGACGAAGCGGCGGCGGCCGTCGGCGTCGACCAGCCGCTCGATCCGGCGCGCGACCGCCTGCAGAACGGCGTCGCCGGTGGCGCGGCCGAAGGCGGCGTTGATCGCGTCGAACCGGCTGACGGCAAGCAGCAGCACGACCAGAGCAGGCTGGCGGTCGCCGACCCGCAGCAGCTGGTCCTCGATCCAAGCGCGCGCAGCACGGGCATCGCGGACGCCCGTCATCGGGTCGCGCGATTGGAAGGCGACGCCGTCACCCGGCGCGATGGTCTCGGTGCGGGCGATGATCCCGCCGCCGTCGCCAGCGACGCTGAGATGGTGCGCCAGCCGCGCGCCGCCTTCGGCATCCCGATGCGCGAAGGCGGTCGACCGCCCGGTTGCCATCAGCCGGTCGACCGCCCCCCGAGCCGCTCGCCGGCCGTCCGGGTCGAGCTTGCGGAACAGCTCCATCAGGCTGATCCGCTGGCCCTGATGCTCGCCCAGCCCCGCCTTCCGAGCCAGCGCCGGGCTCAACTCGACGTCGGTCGATCCTGGCCGCCAGCTCCACGAGGCGCCGCTCTCCCCTTCCTCGCCCGCCCGCCGCGCCGGTCGGTGGCTGCCGCCTACCCGCTCGGCATGCCGGGCGGCGAACTGGACCGCCTTGATGAACTGCTGGTCGCTGAACGGGCTCACCAGGAAATGGGTGGCACCGTCGGCGAGGAACTGGTCGAGCGCGGCGCCGTCGTTGCGCGACAGCAGCACCAGCAGGGCGGCGGCATTGGCTTCGACCGAATCGGCGAGGGTGCGCACCGCCTCATGCCCTTCGACAAGCGCGCCGCGTGCGTCGACGACGGCGACGGGAGCAGCGGACGAAATGAAGCGGGATTCGGCATTGGCGGTGCGGCGGGCGGCGATCGGGCTCCAGCCGCCGCTTTCGGCCAGCCGGGTGAGCTCGTCGCGGTGGCGGAAGGAGAGAATGAACAGGGGAGCCGGCCCGACCACCTCGCCGGTCTAACCGCTGCCTGCCGCCGCGCCAATCGCGTTTCGCCTGGCCTGATAGGGGCCCGCCCCGCCATGGTACAGGACTGCTTGCCGCTGCCGGCCTGCCGCCTTAGCAAGGTAGGCGATGGCCGCTCCCACCGACAAGCCGATGGCGCTGGTCGCCTCCTCCGCCGAGGCGGCGCAGGCGGCGGCGGCGATGCTCGGCGAACGCTACCGCTTCGTGCCGATGGCGGAAGCCGAGCTGCTGGTCGCCCTCGGCGGCGACGGTTTTCTCCTTCAGGCGCTGCACGAGATGCTGCACCGCGGAAAGCTGTGCCCGGTGTTCGGGATGAACCGCGGCACGGTCGGCTTCCTGATGAACGAATGGCGGATCGAGGCGCTCGGCGCGCGGCTCGCCCGCGCCAAGACCTTTTCGGTCGCTCCGCTCCGCATGGATGCGGTGACGGTGGACGGCGAGCGGCTCAGCAATCCGGCGATCAACGAGGTCTCGCTGCTGCGCGAGACCCGGCAGACGGCCTGGATCGAGGTCTCGGTGAGCGGCCGGGTGGTGCTGCCGCAATTGGTCTGCGATGGCGTGCTCGTGGCCACGCCGGCAGGCTCGACGGCCTACAATTTGTCGGCGCACGGGCCGATCCTGCCGCTCGCCTCGAAGCTCGTCGCTTTGACTCCGATCAGCCCGTTCCGGCCGCGCCGCTGGCGGGGGGCGATCATCCCGGACGATCTCAAGGTCTCCTTCCGGGTGCTCGATCCCGTCAAGCGGCCGGTCTCGGCGGTGGCCGACCAGCTCGAGGTCCGCGACGTCGAAACCGTCGAAATAAGGGTCGACCGCAGCCGCGCGCTGACTTTGCTGTTCGACCCGGAGCACGCGCTCGACGAGCGCATCGCGATGGAGCAGTTCGCGGTCTAGGGGCGGCAATCTAGGCCACACGCACTCTCACCAAAAAGTAGGTGTCTCGAGTCACGCCCGCAAAAAGTACGTGTCCCCGTTCACGCGCCTTGCGCCGCGGAAAACAAGCCTGATATAGGCGCGCCTCGCCTGATGGCTGCTCCCCGGTAGCTCAGCGGTAGAGCAACCGGCTGTTAACCGGTTGGTCGATGGTTCGAATCCGTCCCGGGGAGCCACTCGCGCGCTCGCCCGTCATTGCGAGCGCAGCGAAGCAATCCAGCGCAGCCTGCGAGTGACCGGCTGCGGAAGGTGGCTAGGCAGACACCATCGGATAAATCCGCAAAGTAGCGGGCGCTTCCGTTGCAAACAAATTGAGCGTGAACAGGACCAATTTGGTTTCATCGGTGACGATGACGCTTAGCTCCTGACGATCCCAGAACGTGTCGGCGGAGTCGCAGAGCACGCGCCCTAACAGCTTGGCCGCCTCGCATTTGGCCGTGGCAAGGTCTCTCAGATCGGTGCCCTCGCGATCCTCGCCGAGCTCGCCGCCTTCGATGTTGAAATGATAGCTGGGCATCACGCACCCCCTCTCGACTAGGCGGGAGCGCGTTGTCTCTCAGCCGCCGAAGCCCGAGGCCATATCCGACGATGCTCAGGCTATTAACACAGGCGAGGCGGCGCGTCGCCGATTGTTTCGCCTGGTGTGTTTGCCAAAGATACCAACAGCAAGAAAAGGGCGGCCGAAGCCGCCCAGGGTATAGGTTGGCGCCGGTCAGTCCGCCCGTTCGAGCTGGCGTCCGCCCGACACGCGCGGCGCCTCGGACGGGGCAGCCCGGAAGTCCTTCGGCGTCTTGAAGTCGCCCGCCGCTCCGCGTGCCTTGTCCACGCCGCCGGGGAAGCCGGAGCGGTCGCTATAGTCGCGGGTCTCGCCCCTTTTCTCGCTGGTCTCGGTCGTCAGCATGGCGGCGGTGATGACGTCGATGACGGTGATCCCGGCCACCGCGGCGATCGCATAGCCGGCATAGCGGCGCTGGTCGTCGTCGCCGCTCCGGAAGCCGGCGGCGAGGGTGCCGAGGTCAACCAGGTCGCCGCCGACCCGGCTCCAGATCGCCGGCGCGGGTGTGTCGGACAAGGCCCACATGCCGGCGCCGATCTCGCGTCCGCCATAGGCGCGGAGCAGGCTCTCCTTGCCCTCGAGACCGAGCGCCCTGGCGATCCGGCCCGGCGCGACCAGTTCGGCAATGCCGAGGCCGATGCTGAACCAGCCGAGCCCGCGCGCGATCCGGTCGGCGGCGGTCAGGCTGCGGTCGGGCCGCCGGGTGACGAGCGTGGATGCAGGATTCATGGGGGCTCTCCTCAGGGTTCCAGAAAGACTTTGATGCAGCTGTCCTGCTTCTGCTCGAACACCCGGTACATGCCCGGCCCCTCTTCGAGCGAAGCCTTGTGGGTGATCACGAAGCTTGGATCGATCTGGCCTTCCTCGATCCGCCGGGTGAGGTCGTCGGTCCAGCGGCGCACATGGGTCTGGCCCATGCGGAAGGTGAGGCCCTTGTTCATCGCCATCCCGAATGGGACCTTGTCCATCAGCCCGGCATAGACGCCCGGGATCGACAGCACGCCGCCGCCGCGGCACACGTAGATCATCTCGCGCAGCACGTGGGCGCGATCGTTGGCGGTCAGCGTCGCCTGCTTCACCCGGTCCATCATCGAATCTATGTGGCTGCTCGCATGCGCTTCCATGCCGACCGCATCGATGCACTTGTCCGGCCCCTTGCCGCCGGTGAGGTCGTTGAGGCGCTCGATCACGCTCTCATCTTCGAAGTTGATCGTCTCGGCGCCCGCCGCCGCGGCCATGCTGAGCCGGTCGCCGAGCCGGTCGATCGCGACCACCTGCCTGGCGCCGAGCAGGATCGCGCTGCGGATAGCCATCTGGCCGACCGGGCCGGCTCCCCAGATTGCGACCGTGTCGGTGCGCTGGATGTCGCACTGGACCGCCGCCTGCCACCCGGTCGGGAAGATGTCGCCGAGGAACAGGGCCTGCTCGTCGCTGAGGCTGTCGGGTACGCTTATGTGGGTGCCGTCGGCGAAGGGAACGCGCAGATATTCGGCCTGGCCGCCCTGATAGCCGCCGGTCAGGTGGGTATAGCCGAACAGGCCGGCGGTGGTATGGCCGAACAGCTTGTCGGCCAGCTCCTTGTTTCGGTTGGAGCGTTCGCACAGCGAGAAATTGCCGCGGCGGCACTGGTCGCATTCGTCGCAATTGATCGTGAAGGGGATGACGATCCGGTCGCCCTTGTTGAGCTTGTTCACCTGGCTGCCGACCTCGACCACCTCCCCCATCATCTCGTGGCCGACCACGTCGCCCGGCTTCATCGCCGGTATGTAATTGTGGAACAGGTGGAGGTCGGAGCCGCAGATCGCGCAGCTCGTCACCTTGATGATGGCGTCGCCATCCTCCTCGATCTCGGGATCGGGAACGGTTTCGTAGCGTATGTCCTCCTTGGCGTGCCAAACCAGCGCCTTCATGTCCGTCTCCCATGGTC
>DASZDE010000181.1:0-20238 GCA_035942355.1 Allosphingosinicella sp.
CTCCTGGCCTGCAAGGTCGGCCAGCTCGGGGTGGAGGAGGAGGTCGATCGCATCCGGCACCCACGGCTCCTCCGGGAGGCTCGAATCCTGCCCGTCCCAATTCTCCCAGTCGAAGTCGGCATGAGGGTCGCGCCGCGGCGATCCATTGTTCTGGTTCTGTTCCATCTCTAAGGGTAGACCAGACGAAATCCTACATTGCAAATCCTATCTGCGCCTGCCGCGCCGCGGTGGCGGAGAGGCTTTCAGGTTCATCTTAGGGACGGAGCGAAGGAGAACAGGATGGTTCCGCCGGCGAGTCGGCGGGAACCGCCAGTTGACAGCATCGTGATTGTCGCTTATAAACGACACATGTCGGAGGTCGTCGAAACCGGCATCTTTTCGAAGTGGCTGAAGGGGCTGCGCGATCCGGTTGGCCGGCGCGCCATTGTACGGCGGCTGGCGCGGATCGTCTCGATGGATCAGGTCCGCGACATCAGGAAAGCGAAGGATCTGGCAGCCCGGCTGGAGTGAGGAAGGCGAAGATAATGCGTATAGCCCAACGAGGGACAGGAGACATGGCAATCAGCACCCGACCGTTCGATGCGGCCAATTACATCGACGCGGCCGCAGACCAGGCGGATCTGCTGAGCGACGCCGTCGCCAGCGGCGACCCCCGCTACATCGCTTATGCGCTCGGCGCCGTCGCCCGCGCCCGCGGCGGCCTGTCGAAACTGGCGCGCGAGGCGGGCATGAACCGCCAGGCGTTGCACAAGGCGCTGAGCGAGGACGGCAATCCCACGCTGGACACGGTGCTGAAGGTGCTCAAAGCGCTTGGGCTTCACATGCGGATCGAGGAAGCGGAGACGGAGGGGGAGATGGAGACGGCTTGACGCCCGAGTGGCGGCTGAACCTTGTGTGTTGCCCCGGATTCCGGGCGTCTGCGCTCAAGGCCTCAACCCGGCGAAGGCGATCGCCGCGACCAAGAAGCTGCTGCTGGAACGGACGGTCTAGCCTCTCCGCCTAGTATGTGCCTGCTGTACAAGGCGGGCCAGTATGTTGACATCATCGGGGTTGCGCACCCACCCGCGCGAATAGCTGTTTTGATCCTGCAATAGGAAGCCCTCAGCCTCGTAGCTGGAAGGATTCCCATAGAGCGTGAAGTGAAGGTTACCGGCGCGGGGTTGCGCCTTTAGCGTGAAGCTGTTTAGCGGCTGATTTACCCAGCGTCCCAATCGGGATTTCACAAGGTTTCCATCCACTCCCAACGCCCTTATCGCGGTGACGGTTCTTGCCGCGAGGTCAGCCAAGTTGGGCGCAGTACGCCGCACCTCCGACAGAAACGCCGGGTCCCCCGATTCATGTTTGTGCGCGCGCACGTCCCGGGTCGGCTGTGATTGCTGCAGCACAACGAGCACTGCATCGTTCCAATCGCCCTTGGTAACCGCGACAACGTCCGCAACATCGACGATCCCGGCGGACACGGCCGGTAGGATCGCCGCGCTTTTCGCCACGATAACCGCAGGGCCTTCTCCCCCATTTAGCGAGGTCAGCCGATCACCCTGGAGCGCGTCGATTCTTACACGATGGACACTCGGAGGCTCAGAGGGAGTGAGTGACAACGCGAGCGGACGTTCCATATCTCCTGAAGCCTCCCTATAGCGCAAACACTGCAGCATTAGCTGCAGAAACTTCTGCAGTCAATAAACTGGGACCTTGCAAGCTCACTTCATTCCCGCCACTGCGCCGACCCATGGACGTCCATCCCGCCATCCGGCATGAGCCCGATCCCGATCATCCCGGCTGGTGGAGCTGGGAGGTGGCCGACAGCGACCGGTTCAACGGGGCGGTCGGCAAGCTGCTGGTGCGCGCCGACGGGCCGGGGTGGGCGACGTGCCGGATGTTCCCGGAGCGGCGCCACTCCAATCTCGGCGACATGGTCCATGGCGGGGCGATCCTGACCTTCATCGACATGGCCCTGTTCGCCGGCGGCCGCCTCGCCGGCGCCGACGTGATCCGCGCCGTCACGCTCGACTGCTCCGTCCGCTTCCTCAGCCCGGGGCGGATCGGCGTCCCTCTCGACGCCGAGGTCGAGCTGCTGCGCGAGACCAAGCGGCTCGCCTTCTTCGCCGGCAGGATCGTGCAGGAGGGCGAGCGGGTCGCGCACTTCACCGGCGCGCTGCGCAAGTTCACGCGTAGGGCGGGGCAAGCGAACAGGGCCGAGGCGGGATGAGGCGAGCGGTGCCGGGTCCCCTCCACCAGCCTTCGGCTGGTCATGAGCAGGTGCGGACGTGCCCCGCACGTCCGCAGCGATGCCGGGGGCATCTCGGGCCTGCCCATCCCCGTTCCGGGGAGGATCTGTGACGGCGGTCGCGGAGCGGTATCGGGGGCTGGCCGCGGCCGGCGAGCTGAAGCCCGACGCCGACCAGGAGCGGGCGGTGGCGGTGCTCGACCGGCTC
Organism: Allosphingosinicella sp.; assembly: GCA_035942355.1. Classification (GTDB taxonomy): domain Bacteria; phylum Pseudomonadota; class Alphaproteobacteria; order Sphingomonadales; family Sphingomonadaceae; genus Allosphingosinicella. Next base: position 2,436 of record DASZDE010000181.1, read on the forward strand.
GCCGGCGACCTCGAAGCCGGCGAGCAGACCAGCTTCTGGGCGCGCCTGACCGGCAAGAAGCCGGCGCAGCCCCGCGGCGTCTATCTTTGGGGCGGGGTCGGGCGCGGCAAATCGATGCTGATGGACCTGGCGTTCGAGGCGATCGCGTTCCGCCCCAAGCGGCGGGTCCACTTCCACGAATTCATGCTCGAAGTGCACGAGCGGCTGCGGGTCGAGCGGCTGCGCGAGGCCGGCGACCCGATCCCGCCGGTGGCGCAGGCGATCGCCGCCGAAGCGCGCCTGCTCGCGTTCGACGAGATGGTGGTCAACAACAGCGCCGACGCGATGATCCTGTCGCGGCTGTTCGGCGAAGTGATCGCGGCGGGCGTGACCGTGATCACCACCTCGAACCGGCCGCCGCGCGACCTTTACAAGGACGGGCTCAACCGCGAGCTGTTCGTGCCGTTCATCCACCTGGTCGAGCGCGAGCTCGACGTGGTGCCGCTGAACGGCCCGACCGATTACCGGCTCGAGCGGCTCGGCGGCTTCCCGACCTGGTACGTGCCCAACGGGCCGGAGGCGACGCGGGCGCTGAGCGACGCCTTCTTCCGCCTCACCGACTATCCGGTCGAGGACCGCGCCAGAGTGCCGGCCTGCGACCTGCCGGTGCACGGCGGACGCAGCCTCCACGTGCCGAAATGCCTGAAGGGGGTGGCGGTCTTCTCGTTCAGGCGCCTGTGCGGGGAGCCGCGCGGCGCCCCCGACTATCTGACGATCGCCCGTCGGTTCCACACCATCATCCTGGTCGGAATTCCGATGCTGGAGCCGGACAAGCGCAACGAAGCGGCGCGCTTCGTCACTTTGGTCGACGCGCTTTACGAGCATAAGGTGAAGCTGCTCGCGGCGGCCGACGCGGCGCCGGCCGAGCTCTATCCGAGCGGCGACGGCGCGTTCGAATTCGAGCGCACCGCCTCGCGGCTGATCGAGATGCAGTCGGCGGAGTATCTCGCGACCGGACATGGCGAGGCGTGACGCTAGAAGCGCAGGCCCACGGCGACTCCGCCGCCCTGGGTGTCGCCCCAGGGAAGCACCCTCACATTGGCGTTGCGCGGCGAGGTGATCAGGAAGCCGGCGGCCTCGCCGATCGCGGCGCCCGCAAGCACGTCGTACCAGCGATGCTTGTCGGCCTTGATCCGGGCGACGCCGACGAAAGCGGCGGCGACGGTCGCGGGCAGCCCGACTTCCCAGCCGTTGCGCTGGTGGAGCGTCGCCGCGGCGGCGAACGAAATCGAGGTGTGGCCGGACGGAAAGCTGCGCCGGTCGCTGCCGTCCGGCCGGCGCGAAGGGAATGCCTGCTTGAGCCCCTCGGTGGCGAGCCACGCCGCGCCGAGGCTGCCGCCCGCCTGCAGCGCCCCGGCGCCGTCGCCATGAGCCAGGGGAAAGCCGAGCGCGGCGGCGACCAGCGCCACCTCCCCAAGCCTGCTGGCGGCATTCCAATCGTCCCGGTCGAGCGCCACGGCCGGCTGCGGGACCGTGGCGGCCGCCAGCGCAAAAGCGATCGAGAGACGGCGCATCGGCATGATTATTCCGTCACCCGCCTAGCTTATCGCCTCCGCCTGAAAAAGTCGCGATTTCGAGCGGCGGCGGTTGCTCCCCCGAACGGGCCGGTCTAAGCGGACGCCCGTCTCGCGGCTGCTCGACGCGGCCAGTACCCGCTTGGAACAAAGAAAGGCCTGGGCCCCCATGGCTCGCAAGAAGATCGCGCTGATCGGCGCCGGCATGATCGGCGGCACGCTCGCCCACCTCGCCGCGGGCCGCGAAATGGGCGACATCGTCCTGTTCGACATCGCCGAGGGCGTGCCCCAGGGCAAGGCGCTCGACCTCGCCCAGGCCGGGCCGGTCGACGGCTATGACGCCAGGCTCAAGGGCACCAACGATTATGCCGACATCGCCGGCGCCAACGTCTGCATCGTCACCGCCGGCGTGCCGCGCAAGCCCGGCATGAGCCGCGACGATTTGCTCGGCATCAATCTGAAGGTGATGAAGGCGGTGGGCGAGGGCATCAGGGCGCACGCCCCGACCGCGTTCACGATCTGCATCACCAACCCGCTCGACGCGATGGTGTGGGCTTTGCGCGAATTTTCCGGCCTGCCGCACCATATGGTGGTCGGCATGGCCGGCGTGCTCGATTCGGCCCGATTCCGCCACTTCCTCGCCGAGGAGTTCGACGTGTCGGTCGAGGACGTGACCGCCTTCGTGCTCGGCGGCCATGGCGACACGATGGTGCCGGTGCCGGCTTATTCGACCGTGGCCGGCATCCCCATCCCGGACCTCATCAAGATGGGCTGGTCGACCCGGGAGCGGATCGACGCCATCGTCCAGCGCACCCGCGGCGGCGGCGGCGAGATCGTCGCTTTGCTCAAGACCGGCTCGGCTTATTACGCGCCGGCGACCGCCGCGATCATGATGGCGGAGAGCTTCTTGAAGGACAAGAAGCGGGTCCTGCCCGCGGCAGCCAACCTCACCGGCCAATATGGCGTCGACGATCTTTATGTCGGCGTGCCGGTGGTGATCGGCGCCGGCGGCGTCGAGCGCATCGTCGAGATCGAGCTGGACGAGGCGGCGCGGGCGAACTTCCAGGTGTCGGTCGACGCGGTTAGAGAGTTGCTGATCGCCTGCAAGACAATCGACGCATCGCTTGCCTGATGCCTGCCGGCCTGGTCATTGCGGCGTTGGTCGCCGGAGCCAATCCCCACAGCCTCCCTGTGGGGAACCTGTTCCGGGAGGCCTGTATAGACGGCGAGCTTCGCCTGACGCGGAGCCGGGGAGAACAGATCAAGTGGCGCGACCTGCCGGCGTCGGTGGGGACGTTCAAGCTCATCAACCAGAACGAGAAACTGGCCAAATACTTCAAGATCCATGAGGCGCCCGAGACCTATTTGTCGATGGTCCAGTACGACAAGTCACATCCCGGAAACATCATCTCCGAATGCGTCGTCATTTCCGGAGCGATCGATCGCAAGGAAGCCGCCCGGATTTTCACTGAAGGCACGCCGGACAAGCGGGTCCGCGCCTCAACCTCCGGCGCCGGTGGAATGTGGCATATCGACGTCCCCGAATACCATTACCGCAAGACCCTGCTGGATGAAGGCGACCACATGATTTTGATGACCACCGTCTTTGAAAGCCCGGCCCGGTAAGCAAACCCGAACGGCAAGCCTGCGGAAAGGATCCCGATCTTCATGTCGATCCTCGTCAATGCGAACGCCAACATTCCCCGGCGGGCAAGGACCCGTTGGTGACTTACCAAGGTGCTGGCAGCTTCGGTCGATGACGGGGCTGCTTCTCTCCCTTGTGATTTCCGCCGCGGCGGAACCGGAGCGCAGCCTGGTCGATATCTTTATCGACGCCTGCGTGAAGGGCGAATTGCGGCTGGCTCAAGGACATGGGGAAATTATCGGCCGGCTGGATCTTCCGTCCCGCCTACGCTGGCTCAGAACGGGCCATGAGGCGAAGGCCCGCACGACCTATGTCCGGATCGACGCTCCGGCACCGGCCTATCTCGTGGTTAGGAAGTTCGACGATCCCGCCCGCTACGGCCATCAAGACGAATGCATTTTGGCGTCCGACGGCGTCGAATTCCTTCCGGCCATCCGCCAATTGTCGTCGCTCCTGAGCGCGGGCCTCGACGCGAGCCCGGGATCCTTGATGACAATGGTGTGGCAAATCAGCGTGCCCCAGTATCGCTACAGGGTGCGCGCCTGGCGATCGGGAAGCTATACGGTGATGGCCACCGCTATCCTCGACGAAGCTGAGGCGGCGAAGGAGGCCGAAGCGCAGCGTCGAACCTTGAGCAGCCCGAAGAAGAAGCGCGTCTGGAAAGAACCCCCACAAGCAAGGTGAGCCGAATGAGCATTCTCGTCAACGCGAACACAAAAGTCATCACCCAGGGGTTCACCGGGTCGCAGGGGACCTTCCACTCCGAGCAGGCGCTGGCCTACGGCACGAAGCTGGTCGGCGGCGTCACGCCGGGCAAAGGCGGGCAGACGCATATCGGGCTGCCAGTGTTCGATACCGTGCGCGAGGCGGTCGAGGCGACCGGGGCGGATGCCTCGGTGATCTACGTGCCGCCGGCCTTCGCGGCCGATTCGATCCTCGAGGCGATCGATGCCGGAGTGCCGCTGATCGTCTGCATCACCGAGGGCATTCCGGTGCTCGACATGGTCAAGGTGAAGCGGGCGCTGACCGGCTCGAAATCGCGCCTGATCGGGCCGAACTGCCCGGGCGTGCTGACGCCGGGCGAGTGCAAGATCGGCATCATGCCCGGCAACATCTTCCGCAAAGGCTCGGTCGGGATCGTCAGCCGGTCGGGCACGCTCACCTATGAGGCGGTGTTCCAGACCTCGCACGAGGGGCTCGGCCAGACCACCGCGGTCGGCATCGGCGGCGATCCGGTCAACGGCACCAACTTCATCGACATACTCGAGATGTTCCTCGCCGACGAGGAGACGCGCTCGATCGTCATGATCGGCGAGATCGGCGGCGCGGCCGAGGAGGATGCGGCCCAGTTCGTCGCCGACGAGGCGAAGCGCGGGCGCGCCAAGCCGATGGTCGGCTTCATCGCGGGGCGCACCGCCCCGCCCGGCCGCCGCATGGGCCATGCCGGCGCCATCGTCGCCGGCGGCAAGGGCGGCGCCGACGACAAGATCGAAGCGATGGAGGCGGCTGGAATTCGGGTCAGCCCAAGCCCATCTGAGCTTGGCACGACGCTGAGCGCCCTGTTGAAGGGCTGAGGCGTTCCCCGGCGAAGGCCGGGGTCCAGGAGCGAGGTTTGACTGGATACCGGCCTCCGCCGGTAAACAGGGAAGGCAGACGGTGGAGAAGGCCGGCTATGTCTACATCATGGCCAGCCGGCGCAACGGCACCCTCTATCTTGGCGGGACGAGCGATCTGCCGAAACGCGTCTGGGAGCATCGGAATGGCGTCATCGGCGGGTTCACGCGGAGACATGGCTGCAAGCTTCTGGTCTGGTACCAAGCGTTTGACAGCCTGGATTCGGCTCGCCATCGGGAGCTGCAGATGAAGGAGTGGCGCAGGGCCTGGAAGCTGCGGGTGATCGAAGAGATGAATCCTGGTTGGGACGATTTGTACGCGACGCTGTTCTAGCGCCCCGGCGAAGGCCGGGGTCCAGCTCGGGCGCTCGACTGGACCCCGGCCTTCGCCGGGGAACATCCATCATTCTCAGCGGTAGAAGATTCGGAAGGCGGACCTGGTGGACGGCATCGGCATCGGAGAGGGGGAGCAGGGCCCGAGCTGGGCACGGGCGAACTGGCCGCTGATCGAGCTCGACGAGGTCAATGCCGGGCTCGATCCGACGATGAGCGCGCTCGTCGCTCCGATTGCCGCCAAAGCGGGGGCGGCGGCGGCCGCCGCCGGCAAGTCCGACGAGGAGATCAAGCGGGCGGCCAACGATTCGATCTGCGCGATGATGCTGATCCGCACCTACCGGGTGCGCGGCCACCTCGCCGCCGACCTCGACCCGCTCGGCCTCGCCGCCCGCGCCATGCCGGCCGAGCTGACCCCGGAATATCACGGCTTCTCGGGCGAGGCGCTCGACCGGCCCGTCTATGTCGGCGGAACGCTGGGGCTCGAGCAGTCGACCGTCCGCGAGATCGTCGAGATCCTGCGCCGCAATTACTGCGGCAAGGTCGGCCTTGAATATATGCACATCAACGACCTCGACGAGCGCCGCTTCCTGCAGGAGCGGATGGAGGGCCGCGAGGCGGAGATCCGCTTCACCCCCGAGGGCAAGCAGTCGATCCTGACCAAGGTCGTCCAGGCCGAGCAGTGGGAGAAGTTCCTCGCCCGCAAATATGTCGGCACCAAGCGCTTCGGCCTCGACGGCGGCGAATCGATGGTCCCCGCGCTCGAGGCGGTGATCAAATATGGCGGCCAGTACGGCGCCCTCTCGATGGTGTTCGGAATGGCCCATCGCGGCCGCCTCAACGTGCTCGCCAACGTCATGGCCAAGCCTTACCGGGCGATCTTCTCCGAATTCGCGGGCGGCTCCGCCAATCCGGAGGATGTCGGCGGCTCGGGCGACGTCAAATATCATCTCGGCACCTCGTCCGACCGCGAGTTCGACGGCATCAATGTGCACCTGTCGCTGGTGCCGAACCCCAGCCATCTGGAAGCGGTCGATCCGGTGGTGCTCGGCAAGGTCCGCGCCCAGCAGGTCGCCCGCAACGACGTCCAGGGCGATTCGGTGCTGCCGGTGCTGCTCCACGGCGACGCCGCTTTCGCCGGGCAGGGCATCGTGTCCGAATGCTTCGGCTTTTCCGGCATCCCCGGCTACAATACCGGCGGCTGCCTCCATTTCGTGATCAACAACCAGGTGGGCTTCACCACCTCGCCGCAGTTCGGCCGCTCGTCGCCTTATCCGTCGGACGTCGCCAAGGCGGTCCAGGCCCCGATCCTCCACGTCAACGGCGACGATCCGGAGGCGGTCACCTTCGCCTGCAAGCTGGCGATCGAATATCGCCAGACGTTCAACCGCGACATCGTCATCGACATGTGGTGCTACCGCCGCTTCGGCCACAATGAGGGCGACGAGCCGAGCTTCACCCAGCCGCTCATGTACGCGAAGATAAGGGAGCACCCGCCCGTCTCGCAGCTCTATGCGGAGCGGCTGGAGAAGGAAGGGGTGATCGGCAAAGGCTGGCTCGAGGCTGAGGTCGCCGCCTTCACCGCGCTGCTCGAAAGCGAGTTCGAGGCCGCCAAATCCTATCTGCCCAACAAGGCCGACTGGTTCGAAGGGGCGTGGAGCGGCCTCGGCCGGCCCGACGAGGCGATCACCGAGCGCCGCAACGCCTCGACCGGCATCAGCGAGGCGCTGGCGCGCGAGATCGGCGAGATCCTCACCGCCGTCCCCGCCGACGTCGCCGTCCATAAGACGCTGGGCCGGATCATCGACGCGCGCCGCGAGATGTTCGCGAGCGGCGAGGGGTTCGACTGGGCGACCGCCGAGGCGCTCGCCTTCGGCACCCTGCTCCGCGAAGGCCATCCGGTCCGCCTCTCCGGCCAGGATTCGGGCCGCGGCACGTTCAGCCAGCGCCATTCGGTCTGGGTCGACCAGAATAAGGGCACCAAATATATCCCGTTGACGCAAGTGGGGCCGGCCCGGTTCGAGGTGCGCGACAGCCCGCTGTCCGAATTCGGCGTGCTCGGCTTCGAATATGGCTATTCGCTCGCCGACCCGCAGACTTTGGTCCTGTGGGAGGCGCAGTTCGGCGACTTCGCCAACGGCGGCCAGGTGATGATCGACCAGTTCATCGCCGCCGGCGAGGCCAAGTGGCTGCGCGCCTCGGGGCTCGTCCTGCTGCTGCCGCACGGCTATGAAGGACAGGGTCCCGAGCACAGCTCGGCGCGGCCCGAGCGCTTCCTGCAGCTCTGCGCCGAGGACAATATGCAGGTCGCCAACTGCACGACTCCGGCCAATTATTTCCACATCCTGCGCCGCCAGATGCACCGCGAGTTCAGGAAGCCGCTGGTGATCATGACCCCCAAGTCGCTGCTCCGTCACAAGCTCGCGGTTTCCAGCCTCGCCGACTTCACCGGCGACAGCCATTTCAGGCGCATTCTGTCAGACCCGAACCCTCCCAGAGACGCCGATGTGAAGCGGCTCGTCCTGTGCACCGGCAAGCTCGCCTACGAGCTGTTCGAGGCGCGCGACAAAGCGGGCGATGCGGATGTGGCGATCGTTCGGATCGAGCAGCTCTATCCGTTCCCCGGCGAGGCGTTCCTCGCGCGGCTGAAGCGCATGACCAATGTGGAAGAAGTGGTCTGGGCGCAGGAGGAGCCGAAGAATCAGGGCTATTGGGCGCATGTCGAGCCGCGGATCGAGCGCCGCCTCGGCGAGGCCGGCCTGAAGCCGAAGCGGCCGATCTATGCGGGACGCGAACCCGCCGCCTCGCCGGCCACGGGGCTTGCCAAACGGCACGCCGCCGAGCAGGCGGCATTGATCGCCGACGCACTTGGCCATCAGGCGCAGGCGCCGGCGGCTCGGAAGAAGGCGAGCTGAGCGGTGGCGGCGCAACTCTCCGCGTCATCCCCGCCGGCGCGGGGATCCCGCTTTTTTGCTGCCGATGCGCGGACAAGGCAGCTGGATTCCCGCTGGCGCGGGAACGACGAATTTCTGACGAGGTAACGAAGCGAATGAGCATTGAGGTAAAGGTACCGACGCTGGGGGAATCGATCACCGAGGCGACGCTCGGCCAGTGGCTGAAGAAGCCGGGCGACCCGGTCGAGGCGGACGAGGCCGTCGCCAGCCTCGAGACCGACAAGGTCGCGGTCGAGGTCAATGCCCCGGTCGCGGGGACGATGGGTGAGCAGCTGGCGGCCGAGGGGGACAATATCCAGGTCGGAGCGGTGATCGCGCGCATCGAAGCGGCGGACGCGGCTCGGCCCGAGCTGCCCGAATCGACGCCGGTGAATCCCGAAGGGGCCGGCGAGAATATCGAGGTGAAGGAAGAGGAGGCCGACGGCAAGGAAGGCGACGAGCCGCATTTGACGCTCTCGCCGGCGGTCCGGCGCGTGGTGCTCGAGCATCATCTCGACCCGTCGAAGATCAGGGGCACCGGCAAGGACGGGCGCCTCACCAAGGACGATGTGCTCGCCGCCGCCAAGGCCGAGAAGGCGCAGCCTGCGTCCGCCGCCGCTCCGCCCGCGGCCGCGGCGGCTGCGCGGCCGGCCGCGGCGGCCGGAGAGCGGCGCGAGGAGCGGGTGCGGATGACCCGGCTCCGCCAAACCATCGCGACCCGGCTCAAGGAGGCGCAGAACACCGCCGCCTTGCTCACCACCTTCAACGACGTCGACATGACCGAGGTGATCGAAGCCCGCGGCAAGTACAAAGACCTGTTCGAGAAGAAGCACGGCATCCGGCTCGGCTTCATGGGCTTCTTCGTGAAGGCGGCCTGCCTCGCCGCCCGCGACATCCCCGCCGTCAACGCCGCTATCGAGGGCGACGAGATCGTGTACCACGATTATGTCGACGTATCGGTCGCGGTGTCGGCGCCGAACGGCCTCGTCGTCCCGGTCATCCGCGACGCCGACAAGCTAAGCTTCGCCGAGATCGAGAAGGCGGTTGCCGATTTCGGCCGGCGCGCCAAGGACGGGACGCTCGGCATGGACGAGATGCGCGGCGGCACCTTCACCATCTCCAACGGCGGCGTGTTCGGCTCGCTGCTGTCGACCCCGATCATCAACCCGCCCCAATCGGCCGTGCTCGGCATGCACCGCATCGAGGAGCGGCCGGTGGTGCGGGACGGCGCGATCGTCGCCCGTCCGATGATGTACCTGGCGCTCAGCTACGACCACCGCCTCGTCGACGGCCGCGAGGCGGTCACCTTCCTGGTGCGGATGAAGGAAGCGCTGGAAGACCCGACCCGGCTTCTGATAGACTTGTGAGCATGAATTGGCGCGATCATATCCATTCTGTTGACGGAACGATGGGCGGCAGACCCGTCTTCATCGGCACGCGCTACACCGTCGAGCGGGTCCTGAAGCTGGTCGGCGCCGGCTGGGACTATGAGAAGATCGCGGACGAATATCCGGGCATCCTGCCGGAGCATCTCAGGGCCGCCGCCTTGTTCGCCGCGGAGCTGATGCACGACGAAAGCTATATCGCGGCCGGCCGCGCGCGCGCCGCTTGAAGCTGATCTGCTACGCCAATATCGGCAGTCGGATTGCCCGGGCGCTGGCTGCGGAAGGTCACGACGTTGTACGAGCGATCCACGTCACACCCGATGCCGACGATCGGGAGGTTCTGGCCTATGCTGTCGCGAATGCGCGCGTGCTCGTCACATGTGACCGAGATTTCGGTGAACTCATCTTCCAGCGCGGCGCGCCGCCACCTCCTGCGATCATCTATGTCCGCTTTGAGCCGGAGGATGTGGCGGACATCATTCCACGCATCATCCGGCTGCTGGATTTCGACCGGCTCAACGGCCATATGACCGTCGTCGGTGACGAACATGATCGGCGTACTCCCTTTCCCCAACAGAGTTGAGCAATGACCGAAACCAATTTCGACGTGATCGTGATCGGGGCCGGACCCGGCGGCTACGTCGCCGCGATCCGGGCGGCGCAGCTGGGGCTGAAGACCGCTTGCGTCGAGAGCCGGGAGACGCTTGGCGGGACCTGCCTCAACGTCGGCTGCATCCCGTCCAAGGCTCTGCTGCACGCGTCCGAGCTGTTCGAGGAAGCCGCGCACGGCACGCTCGCCAAATGGGGCGTGAAGGCCAGGGAGGTCGAGCTCGACCTCGACGCGATGCACGCCGGCCGCAGGGAGGCCGTAAAGGGGCTGACCGGCGGCGTCGAGTTCCTGTTCAAGAAGAACAAGGTGGCCTGGCTCAAGGGCCACGCCAAGTTCACCGGACCGAAAGCCGTCGACGTCGGCGGCGACGCCTACACGGCGAAGAACATCGTCATCGCCACCGGCTCCTCGGTGACGCCGCTCGCCGGCGTCGAGATCGACCAGGAGCGGATCGTCGACAGCACCGGCGCGCTGGAGCTGGCCACGGTGCCCAACCATCTCGTCGTGATCGGCGGCGGCGTGATCGGGCTGGAGCTCGGCTCGGTCTGGCGGCGCCTGGGTGCGAAGGTGACCGTGGTCGAGTATCTCGACCAGATCCTGCCGGGCATGGACGGCGAGGTCCGCAAGGAAGCGGCGAAAATCTTCAAGAAGCAGGGCTTCGCGCTGCGCACCTCGACCAAGGTGACGAAGGCGGAGCGCAGCGGCGACGGCGTCTCTCTCACCGTGGAGCCGGCCGCGGGCGGCGCGGCCGAGACGATCGCCGCCGACGTGGTGTTGGTCTCGATCGGCCGTCGCCCGAACACCGACGGGCTCAACCTCGAAGCGGCGGGCGTCCAGCTCAACAATAAGGGGCAGATCGAGGTCGATCACGAGTTCCGCACCGGCGTTGCCGGCGTCTACGCGATCGGCGACGTGACGCCGGGGCCGATGCTTGCCCACAAGGCGGAGGACGAAGGGATCGCCGTCGCCGAGATCCTCGCCGGCCAGGTCGGCATCATCAACCATGACGTGATCCCCAGCGTGGTCTACACCTATCCGGAGATCGCCGCCGTGGGCCGGACCGAGGAGGAGCTTCGCGCCGACGGCATCGAGATCAGGACCGGCAAGTTCCCGATGCTGGCCAACAGCCGCGCCAAGACCAACCGCGATACGGACGGCTTCGTCAAGGTGATCGCCGACGCGCGCACCGACCGCGTGCTCGGCGTCCACATCGTCGCGTCGGTGGCCGGAACGATGATCGCCCAGGCCGCCCAGGCGATGGAGTTCGGCGCCACCAGCGAGGACATCGCCTATACCTGCCACGCCCATCCGACCCATAACGAGGCGATCAAGGAAGCGGCGATGGCGGTGACCGGCAGGCCGATCCACGTCTAGGAACCTGCGTCCGCCAAGTCCGTTGAGCTTCCGAAACGGTTACGGACGAGGCGCACCATGACTCGATATCCTGCCGCGGCCGCCGCCGCCTTGCTGCTGCTCTCCTGCGGGCCGGAGAAGCTGGCGCTGCCGGAGCAGGCGGTCGACCGGGCGGCGACTTGCGGCGTCGTCGCCGCCGCCGAGGCGCGTGCCGCCACGCCGGACATCAAGCAGTCGCTGCCCTTCACCGCGCAGGGAAGGATCGTGCATTATGCCTTGCTTGCCGGCGCCGAGGGGGAGGAATTCTCGGCGGAGGCGGCGACCGCGGCCAACACCCGCATGTCGGAGCTCCAGGAGACTATCACCGAGGGCAAGTGGCAGGAGCTCGCCCCCGCCTGCCGCCGGGCCTTCCCGCAGGCGGAGGTGACCGAGGTGACGCTGCCCGCCGACCGGTTCGAGGCGCAGCTCGCCTGCGACGAGCTCGGCGACTTCATGGGCACCGCGCTGCAGAGCCAGGAGGCCGAATATGGCAACCAGCTGGCCGAATATCGCGAGCTGGCGCGCAAGCTCGATCAGGCGCTGGGGCCGGGGCTCCGCGCGCGCGCCGGCAGCGGCCTCGAGGCGCAGCAGGAGGCGCGCCGCCGGGCCCTTGCCAAGGCGGCGAAGCTCGGCAGCCCGATGGCCGTCATGCGCCAGTGCGTCGAGCGATATGGCTGACGTGCCGACCGCCAGATCGCTCTTCCCTTTTGAGATTTGACGCCCGATGAAGATCGCTCCCGCGGCAGCGGGAGGCGAAGGGGGCCGGCATGAAGGTGCGTCTCGCGCTCCGGCGCGTCCATATCTGGCTCGGCTGGGTGATCGGCATTCCGCTGCTGATCTGGACCGCGAGCGGCCTGTTCATGGCCGCCCAGCCGATCGAGACCGTCCGCGGCGAGCATCTCGTCAACGACGTGCCGACCCTCGCGCTGGACGCTCCGCCGGTGCCGCCGCTGATCGGCCCGCGCCCGGTCGAATCGCTGCGGCTCGAGCAGCGGCCCGGCGGTGCGAGATGGGTGGTGCGCTATGCCGACGGCGGCGCGCGGCTCGCCGATCCCGCCACCGGGCGGCTGCTGCCGGCGCTGACCGCAGCCGAGGCTGCGGCGGCGGTGCGGGCGCGCTATGTCGGCCAGGCCAGGATCAGCGCCGTCGACCGCACCTCCGCCGAGGCTCCTCCGGTCGAGCTCCGCCGGCCCATCGCAACCTGGCGCGTCAGCTTCGATGACGGCACCCGCTTCTACGTCGATGCCGCGACTGGCGAGATCCTCGCCCGGCGCACGCCGCTGTGGCGGGTCTACGACTTGCTGTGGGGGCTGCACATCCTCGATCTCGACACCCGCGACGATTTCAACAATCCGTGGCTCGTCGGGCTTTCGGCGGTCAGCCTGGTCTCCATCCTGATGGCGCTGATCCTCCTGCCGATGACGCTCCGGCGGCGGCGGCGGCGGCCGGACGGAGCCGCTTCGCGGCGGCGCTGAAGCCCGGCGTCGCGCAACCGTCGTTAGCCGCTCCAGACGTCGGCGACCGGCTTGGGCTCGGCCGGCCAGGGCGACGGCGAAGCCAGGCCGCGCTGCCACAATCCGACGCTGCGCCACTGCCCCAATTTGTAGCCGACCTGCCGGTAGACGCCCGCCTCTTCGAATCCGAGCGCCTGGTGGAGGGCGACGCTGGCCTCGTTGGGGAGCGTGATCGCGGCAATGGCCTGGGTGAAGCCCTGCGCCTGCAGCGTACCCAGCAGGGCGCGGTAGAGCAGCCGCCCGATCCCCTTCCGCTGGGCCCTATCGGCCACGTAGACCGTGGTCTCGACCGCGAAGCGATAGGCCGGACGCGCCCTGAACGCACCGGCATAGGCATAACCGAGGATCGTACCCGAATCGTCCGCCGCCGCCAGCCACGGGTAGAGGGTAAGGCCGGCTTCGATCCGGGCCGCCATTTCCGCCGCGTCGGGCGCGACGGTTTCGAACGAAATGGCGGTGGCCGTCACATAGGGCGCGTAAATCTCCGCGATCGCCGCCGCATCCGCCGGCGTCGCGGCGCGGAGCTTCACGCCGCGATGAGGCCCGCCAGCCAGGCGCCGAGCGACTGCCGCTCGCGGCGGCGGAGCGGCCGCGCGCTGGGCGGGCATTCGAGGCAGCGCAGCTGGACCGCCGGTCCCGCCAGCACCCGCTGGGCATCGTGCAGCGCGCGCATCAGCACGAGCTGCGGCCGGGCCGCGACCGTGCCGAACGGATCGCGCGCCGCCCGCGCGCCGTCGCCGGCGGCGGCGCTGTTGAGCCAGGCCTCGAACAGGCCCGGTTCCGGCTCGAGGTAAACGGGCCCGGCACTGTCGGGATCGAGATTGGCGCGCCGCGCAGCTTCGGCGACGGCATCGTCGAGCGAGCCGAAACGGTCGACCAGGCCCAGCTGGCGAGCCGTGCCGCCGTCCCACACGCGGCCTTGGGCAATCTCGTCGACGCGCTCTACCGGCAACTTGCGGGCCGCGGCCACGAGCCCGACGAAGCGGCGATAGGTGTTCTCGATGCTGAGCTGGATCAGCCGGTCGGCCTGGTCGGAGGGGCCCCGGTATAGGTCCGGCTCGCCCGACAGCGGCGTCGTCTTCACCCCGTCGGCGCCGACCCCGAGCTTGGCCAAGGTCCCCTGGAAGCTCGGCAGGATCCCGAACACCCCGATCGAGCCGGTAATGGTCTCGGGTTCGGCGTAGATCTGATCGCCGGCGGTGGCGATCCAATAGCCGCCGCTCGCCGCCACCGAGCCCATCGAGATCACCACCGGCAGGCCGCTCGCCTTGGCGTCCAGCACCGCCTGGCGGATGCGCTCCGACGCGAGCGTCGAGCCGCCGGGCGAATCGACCCGCACCACCAGCGCGGCGAGATCATGGTCGCGCAGGCCGTTCTGGAGATTCTCGACGATCGTCTCCGCGCCCGCCGTGCCGAGCGCGGCCGGGCCATCGACGATCTCGCCGGCGACGGTGATCACGCCGACGCGGCCGCCGGTCGCCTGTGCCGGGTTGGAGTTCACCCACGCATCGTAATCGATCGCCTTGTAGCTGCCCGGCACCAATTCCTCATCGGCTCCGACGATCTCGGCGAGCCGCTTGCCGAAGGCGGTGCGGTCGCCGAGCTTGTCGACCAGCCCGGCAGCGAGCGCGGCGCGGGCGAGGTCGCCGCCGGTTGCCGCGATCCGATCGACCGGCGCGCCCACATAGCCGGCGAGCTGCGCCTTCGGCCGCGCCCGCCGCACCTCTTCGAGCCAATTCTCCCACAGGGCCGCGGCGAGCGCCTGGTTGGCCTCGCGCGATTCGGGCGACATGTCGGTGCGGGTGAACGGCTCGACCGCCGCCTTATAGGCGCCGGCGCGGTAGACGTTGGCAGTGACGCCGATCTTGTCGAGCAGGCCCTTGAAATAGAGGCTGGAGCCGCCCGGCCCGGTGACGAGCACGCCGCCGAGCGGATTGAGCCAGATCTCGCTGGCATGGGCGGCGAGCAGGTAGGTGTCGTCGCTATAGCCGGTCGCATAAGCGATGACCGGCTTGTTCGCGCGGCGGACGCTGTCGATCGCTGCGCCGACCCGGCTCAAAGCGGCCTGGCCGCCGCCGGTGAACACATCGAGGTCGAGCGCCACCGCCTTGACCCGGCCGTCGCCGGCGGCGGTCTCGAGCGCATGGACGACGTCGCGCAACCGATACTCGCGCACCAGCGAGGAGTCGCCGGCGATCACGTCGACCGGATCGACCTGGGCCGGCTGCTCGACGATGGCGCCGGAAAGGTCGAGCAGCAGCGCACCTTCGTCGGCGCTGCCGGCATAGGGGTTGGCGGAAAGCGCCGCGTAGAGAAGCCCGAAGAAAAGCAGCATGAAGAGCAGGACCAGCCCGTCCTTCACTCCGACCAGAAGCCGCCAGACCTTTCCTACGAAGCGCATCTTGTATCCCGTCCCAAAGCTCGGCCCGGCGCTAGCCCACCGGCCGGGGAGAGTAAATGCACGGTGCGTCCGGGGCCGCGCTCCGCCAGCCGCAAAAATGTTGATCGACACGCTTGACGGCCGATGAACAACGCTTACATCCGCGGCGCTGGCACTCTCACCTCGCGAGTGCTAACATGGACAAGACGGCGACCTGCCCCCGCTATGCGAGGGGCGGGTTGCTGACAGCAAGAAAGGAACGCGCATGAATTTTCGTCCGCTCCACGACCGGGTGCTGGTGCGCCGCGTCGAGGCCGAAGAGAAGACCGCCGGCGGGATCATCATCCCGGACACGGCCAAGGAGAAGCCGCAAGAGGGCGAAGTGGTTGCCGCCGGCGACGGCGCCCGCGCCGAGGACGGCAAGATCACGCCGCTCGACGTCAAGGCCGGCGACCGCATCCTGTTCGGCAAATGGTCGGGCACCGAGGTCCGCCTCGACGGCGAGGACCTGCTGATCATGAAGGAATCCGACATTCTCGGAATCGTCGGCTGACCTGAGGGTCGAAACCCGTTCCGTTCGCCCTGAGCTTGTCGAAGGGCCTTCCTTCTTCGGGAGGAAGCGGAAGGAGAGGGCTTCGACAGGCTCAGCCCGAACGGTTTTCCGGTTCAAACAACTAGAAGTAAGGAGCAATCAACATGGCAGCGAAAGACGTTCGCTTTTCGCGTGACGCCCGCGAGCGCATCATGCGCGGCGTCGACATCCTCGCCGACGCGGTGAAGGTGACCCTCGGCCCCAAGGGCCGCAACGTCGTCCTCGACAAGAGCTTCGGCAGCCCCCGCATCACCAAGGACGGCGTCACCGTCGCCAAGGAGATCGAGCTCAAGGACAAGTTCGAGAATATGGGCGCGCAGATGCTGCGCGAGGTCGCGTCCAAGACCAACGACCTCGCCGGCGACGGCACAACCACCGCGACCGTGCTCGACCAGTCGATCGTCCGCGAGGGCATGAAGTCGGTCGCGGCCGGCATGAACCCGATGGACCTCAAGCGCGGCATCGACCTCGCCGTCACCAGGGTCGTCGAGGATTTGAAGGCCCGTTCCAAGCCGGTCGCCGGCTCGAACGAGATCGCCCAGGTCGGCATCATCTCCTCGAACGGCGACACCGTGATCGGCGAGAAGATCGCCGAGGCGATGGACAAGGTCGGCAAGGAAGGCGTGATTACCGTCGAGGAGGCCAAGGGCCTCGAGTTCGAATTGGACGTCGTCGAGGGCATGCAGTTCGACCGCGGCTACCTCTCGCCCTACTTCATCACCAATCCCGAGAAGATGCAGGTCGAGCTCCAGGATCCCTACATCCTGATCCACGAGAAGAAGCTCTCCAACCTGCAGGCGATGCTTCCGATCCTGGAAGCGGTGGTCCAGTCGGGCCGTCCGCTGCTGATCATTGCCGAGGACATCGAGGGCGAGGCGCTGGCCACGCTCGTCGTCAACAAGCTGCGCGGCGGCCTCAAGGTCGCGGCGGTCAAGGCGCCGGGCTTCGGCGATCGCCGCAAGGCGATGCTCGAGGACATCGCGATCCTGACCAACGGCGAGATGATCAGCGAGGATCTCGGCATCAAGCTCGAGAACGTCACCGTCGGCATGCTCGGCCAGGCCAAGCGCGTCACCATCGACAAGGACAACACCACGATCGTCGACGGTGCCGGCGAGGCCGACCGGATCAAGGGCCGGGTCGAGGCGATCCGCCAGCAGATCGAGACCACCACCAGCGACTATGACAAGGAGAAGCTCCAGGAGCGCCTCGCCAAGCTCGCGGGCGGCGTCGCCGTGATCAAGGTCGGCGGCAGTAGCGAGATCGAGGTCAAGGAGCGCAAGGACCGCGTCGACGACGCCCTCCACGCCACCCGCGCGGCGGTCGAGGAAGGCATCGTCCCCGGCGGCGGCGTCGCCTTGCTCTACGCCATCAAGGCCTTGAAGGACATGGACGGCGGCAATGACGACCAGACCCGCGGCATCGACATCGTCCGCCGCGCGCTGCAGTCGCCGCTCCGCCAGATCGCCGAGAATGCGGGCTGGGACGGCGCCGTCGTCGCCGGCAAGCTGATCGACGGCGACGACGAGACCCAGGGCTTCAACGCCCAGACCGAGGTCTATGAGAACCTCGTCCAGGCCGGCGTGATCGATCCGACCAAGGTCGTGCGCGCCGCGCTCCAGGACGCCGCGTCGGTGGCGGGCCTGCTCATCACCACCGAAGCGGCGGTGAGCGAGCTGCCCGAGGACAAGCCGGCCGGCGGCGGAATGCCCGGCGGCGGCATGGGCGGCATGGACTTCTAAGTCCACGTTCGACGCACTGAAAAGGGAAGGGCCGTAGGCAGCGCCTCCGGCCCTTTTCTTTGTAGCCGTGCTCGTTGTCCGGGAAGAATGCGGACCCCGGATGAGCCGGAG
>DASZDE010000182.1:0-21496 GCA_035942355.1 Allosphingosinicella sp.
GCGCGACTTCGCCGCCGCTCACCGCTTCCTGGAACTGCTCAGGCGTCCGTAGTCGCCTCCTCGGAGGGGACTGCGCGGCTGAGACGCTCGGGCAGCAGCTTGAGGATGATCAGCCCCGCCACGATCAGCGAGACGCTGTCCGCTACCAGCAGATAGATAGCGTGCGCCCAATCGTGATGATACCAGATCGGCTCGCCGAGCCGCATGAAGATGGTCGCGCCGAGCACCCCCAGGATCAGCAATTTCGCTCGTTCGGCAAAGCTCGGCAGGTAGCGCGACAGCGTGTAGAGCCCGACGGCGATCAGCAAGGCGACGATCAGCATGTGGATGAAGCCGCCGATCATCACGCCTGGGTCGGAATGCGAGAACCCGCTGCTATTGTAATGCACCGTCGCGACCGGGCCGCGGCTGTACATGCCGGCCTGCTCGGGCGTGTCGGCGCTCGGGATGAAGTAGGTGCCGGTCCGGGGAAGGTTGGCGGCGAGCGACTGCTGGACCGCCGCCGCCTGGGCGTCGTCGGCGGTGCGGGCGCCGATCTTGTAGAGCGGCGTCGCGAAGAAGATGAAGCCGATGATGAACATCGCGACCGCTGCCGCGACCGCGCCGATGAGTGCCCGTCCGATCATGCCAAACCCCTTTCGTTGCCGGCGGAGACTAACGCAGTTGGCGGACGGAGGCAAAGGCGCGGCCTAGCCGATCAGGCTCCTGACGAAATCGTGCAGCCCCGTCCGCCGCGACGCCTTGAGCCGCTCCGCCTCCAGGATCGAATGGACCTTGCCGAGACAGGCGTCGGCATCCTCGTTGATCAGGACATAATCGTATTCGGCCCAATGGCTGATCTCGGCCGCCGCCCGCTCCATCCGGCTCCTGATCACGTCGTCGCTGTCGGTACCGCGGGTACGCAACCGCCGCTCGAGCTCGGCCATGGAGGGCGGCAGGATGAACACCCGGACGATATCGGGATCGACCTGCTTCAGCTGCTGCGTGCCCTGCCAGTCGATGTCGAGCAGCACGTCGCAGCCGTTCCCGATCGACTGGCCGACCTCCGAAAGCAGGGTGCCGTAGCGCCGCCCGAACACATTGGCCCATTCGAGAAACGCGCCGCTCGCGGTCATCCGGTCGAACTCGGCATCGGAGACGAAATGATAGTCGCGTCCGCTCACCTCGCCCTCGCGCGGCGGGCGCGTCGTCGCCGAGACCGACATCGAGATGCCGTCGTCGCGGCCGAGCAACATGCGCGCGATCGTCGACTTGCCGGCGCCGCTGGGACTGGAGAGCACGAACAGAAGGCCGCGCCGGCTGAGCTGGGTGCTGGTCGCCATGGCCGCTACTGGCGTGCAGGGCGCATATGCGTCAAGAGAGGAGGGGACGGGGGAGAGGCATGGAGAGGTTCGTCGCGCTCCTCAGGGGGATCAATGTCGGCGGCCGCAACCGGATTGCGATGGCGGAGCTGCGCGCGCTGGGCGCGAAGCTCGGCTGGTCCGATGTTGCGACCTACATCCAAAGCGGCAATCTGGTCTTTACAGCCGACGATGAGCCCGCCCGGATGGAGGCGGCGCTCGAGGCGGCGATCGCCACGCGCTTGGGCATCGCCATTCCCGTGATCGTCCGCTCCGCCTCGCGCTGGGCGGCCTATCCGCCCGGCAACCCCTTTGCCGAGGCCGCCGAAAAGGAGCCGAACCGGCTGATGCTGATGCTGTCCAAGCAGCCGCCTGAAGCCGGTGCGGCCGCCGGGCTCCGCGAGCGGGCGCGCGACGGCGAGCGGATCGAGCAGGCCGGCGATGCCCTGTGGGTCCATTTCCCGGCCGGCTCCGGCACGTCGCGGCTGGCGCCGTCGCTGTTCGACCGCCTCGTCGGCTCGCCGGTCACCGCCCGCAATTTCCGCACCGTCGTCAAATTGCAGGAGATGCTGGCCGGATGAACAGGATCGGGCGCCGCCACTGGCTGATCGCGCTCGCCCTGCTCGCTTTGGCGGCGGCGGTGCTGCTGCTGATGGGGCGGCCGCCGATCTGCACCTGCGGCGAGGTCAAGCTGTGGACCGGCGCGGTGCAGAGCGCGGACAACAGCCAGCATCTCGCCGACTGGTATACGCCCAGCCATGTCATCCACGGCTTCCTGTTCTACTGGTTCGGGTGGCTGTTCCTGCGCCGCCGCAACCCGATGGGCGAGCGCTTCCTCGCCGCAGTGGCGATCGAGGCGGGTTGGGAGCTGCTCGAGAACAGCCGGTACATCATCGACCGCTATCGGGAGGCCACTTTCGCCTTCGGCTATAATGGCGACAGCGTCGTCAACAGCCTCGCCGACATCGGCTGGATGACGATCGGCTTCCTGCTCGCGCGCCGGCTCCCGGCCGCCGCGACGGTCGCGATCGCCGTCGCCTTCGAGCTGCTGACCTTATGGACGATCCGCGACAATCTGACGCTCAACGTCCTGATGCTGGTCGCGCCGGTCGATGCCGTCCGGGCATGGCAGGCCGGCTAGGGGGGATTTCGACTGGTGCGATCGCTTCCTGTTCCCCGGCAAAAGCCGGGGTCCAGACAAAGGCGGAAACCGGACCTCAGTTTTCGCGGGACCCTTGCCTAAGGATGCCCGATCCCCGTCATTCCCGCGAACGCGGGAATCCCGCTGCTCACGAGCTGTTGGAACAAAGAAGAAGCGGGATCCCCGCTTTCGCGGGGATGACGGACCAAGGGGAGCAGGAAGGATAGGCGGGCATCCCGCCCTCGCCGGGGAACGATTCCCGTCAAGCGGTACCTGCTCCAATGGACCGGTCAGGCTCCGCCGATCCCTTCGACGACCTTGCCGGTGCCGTCGCAGACCGGGCAGGGCTCGCCGTCATGCTCGCCCGTGCCCCGGCAATGGCGGCAAAGGTTCTCGCCGGTGCCGGGCGTGCCCGGCGGGGCCTCGTCGCCGGGCGCGGTGTCATCGGGAGGGGGCGTGAGCGAATGTGTCATGTCGGTTCCTCATATACCGTTGCCAGGAAACCGGTGCGGGCGAACGGCAGTTCCGCCTGAATCCGATTCCCGACGTGGGTCGGCTAACTATCCTGCAACGCGCGACAGCGGCAGCGTCAGGCAGTGAACGCCGCCGCCGCAGCGCACGAACTGGTCGATCCCGACCGGAATGACCGTGTAGCCGAGGCGCTCCAATTCCTGGTTCAGGCGACGATTGTCCGCCGAAGACAGCAGGCGTCCGTCGCCGAGGCTGAGGATGTTGCCGCCCAGCCGCTGCACTTCGTCATAGGTGACCGGGACGAGGTCGATGCCGAGCGCCGCCAGCTCGGCGCGAAAGCCGGGCTCGAGGAAATCGACGCAGGCCACCGCGCGATGCCGGTCGACGATCGTGAAATGGGTGTCGAGGTGGAGGAAGTGCGGATCGAAGCGGTAGCGGATGACGTGCCAGCCGCGCGCCTCGAACAGCCGCGCCAGCGCGCCGGCGCCGGCCCGATCGGTGCGTTCGCCCGAATAGCCGACGATCGCCACCCCCGGCCGCAGCAGGCAGACGTCGCCGCCCTCGACCCTGCCTTCGCCGAGCCGGCCGAGGATCGGGATTCCCCAGCGCTCGGCGGTCCGGCGCACATGCGCGGCCTCGGCCCGGCGGTGCGCGACCGCCGGCCGGAGCTCGAGCAGGCCCCAAGGGGTCATCAGCGCCGCGTCGCGGGTGAAGCTGAGGTCCGGCATCGGCTCGGCGGGCGGCACGAAATGGCAGCGCACCCCGGCCGCTTCGAGCGCCCGCGCCAGCGCCTGGTGCTGGGTCTCGGCGGTCACCGGGCAGCAGGCGAGCCCGTTCGCCAGCGCCTCGACCGCGACCGCGTTGCACGGCAGCACCTCGAGATGCGGCGGCGCCGACAGCAGCACGTCGGTGAGGCGGCCATATTCCGAATCCACCCCCCAGCGCGGCCGCGCATCGGCCCCGAGCCCGGCGTCGGAGGCGGCAGCGGCGCCGCCGCCGGCGGTGGCGAAGTCGAACAGCATCAAACTCTCTTCGGAAAAGCAGCCGCGAACAACCGGCTATTGGTTTCGGCGGGAGAACAAAAAAGCCCGCGGCAGGTTCCCCGCGACTTCGCTGATCTGGGTTAGCAAGGCGGCCTCCGCGCGCTCGCGAAGTTCGTGAAGTTCACGATCTCGCGCATCCCGTAGGGGGGCGGCTGCGTCGCTGGATGAAGCGTCAGGCGAGAGCGTGCGAGTCGTTACCATCCGACAGGGTAGACCAAGCGAAATCCTACATTGCAAGGCTTGCTGTGCTATCCGTTCCCGCCAGCTTGGCCTCTGTCGGAGGGAGCGAATGGCTGCCTCTCCCGGAGCCAAGCTCAGGACAAGCGGAGGGGGATCACCACTTGCCGCCGGCCTCCTCGATCGCCTTGAGCAGCGCGCGCTTGGACGGCGTCCGCCTGGTGCCGGAATTGCGGGGCATGTCCGGATTGCCGGCGGCCTCGCGGCGGCAGGCGACCTCGCGCGCGAACTCCTCCAGCGGAACCGCGCCTCCCTCAGGCTCTGAGCTGCTCGATGCCATAGTCGCCGACCGTTTCCTCACGAACGCGGCGCTCAGGATAATCGAGATCGGCGTCGGGATACAGGCTGAACAGGATGCGCGCCTGAACGAGCATGTCGCGCGCGGTGCCGGAGGCGTACTGGCCCATGCGGTCGGCGATCATGTCCTCGACCGAGACGACCGCGATGACTCCATCCTCCCCGGCGCTGAAGAGGCGGACGCGATCGCGATCGGCGCGCCCATCGAGCACGGCCGGGGATACCATATACGCACGATCCCCTTGCGAAGCTCGTCAGGCCAACCCAAACTTGCTGACGGAATAAAGGAGGAGGCTGCATTGAAGACGTGGATGGTGGCTTTGGTGCCGGCGTTGACGGTGCTTGCTGGCTGCAATGGGACTTGGGCGGTCACATCGGAAACGGATCCAATGAGCGATAAGACAATCACGACTGCTTCCCGGACTTCTCCGGTGAACAGTTCGATATCGAAACAGAAGTCACGTGTGATGCTGAGGCTGGTGTGCTCGCTTACCGATTCTTGTCCTTCGACAAGAGCGGGGAAGGAGCGCCCATGCGAACTTCTGTCGGCTGGATGGGGCGAACGGATGTCCCTTACCAAGTGAGAGTGGATGATGGTCTCGCGAAGGTTCGGCCGCATTCAAACCCTCGCTTCAATAATGAGGTCGAACTCGTCTCCCATGCCGGGATCATAGATGATTTCGATGAAATGGCGCGCGCCAACAAGCTAACCCTTCGCTTTCTACTGCAGGAAGGTGAGGAAACGATCGAACTCGATCAAACGGATGAAGGTCTTAGAAGCGTTTTAGACCCATGCATCTCAGCGCGAGAGCAGCAGATTGCGGACATAGCGGTAAAGCGGGAGCAGGAAAAGCTCGCCGCGGCTGAGCAGGAACGCATAGATACTGCCAGAAGAGGAGAGGAAGAATTGAGGTTGCAATCACAACGTGAGGCAGAGGAGAAGCGCCTCGCTGAGGAATCGGCGGCGGCAGCAGCTACTGGAAACATAGCTGACGCCTACTACGACGATACGAACACCAATATCGTTGGCAACGGCTATTAGTCCACGAACGCAGGGGAACGCAGCTTCGGCGGTTGGGAGTCCTTTCGCTTTGTGGGTGGGCTTTTGAGGACCCGATCCCGAATTCGCTGCCTACCTATACACCTCCCGCCGATGGGCGACGCGGACGACGAGGATGACCAGGCGCTCGTCCTCGAAGCGGACGACGATGCGATAGTCGCCGACGCGATAGCGCCAGTTGGGCGAGTCTTCGCCCACCAGCCTCGTGGCGAGGCGGCGCGGGTCGGGCTCTGCCAGGACGCGGGTTTCGAGATAGGCGATGATGAGGGCGCGGGCGACCTGGTCCAGCGCGTCAAGCTGCTTTCTCGCCGCCTTCGAAACCTCGATCGTCCAAGCCATAGAGCCTCTTCAGTTCGGCGAGCGTGATGTTCTCGGAAGGATCGTAGGTTCTCATCGCTTCCTCGGCGAGGAAATGGTCCTCCAGATCCTCGAGATGGCGCTCGATCGCCGCGCGTGCGTAAAAGCTCTTGCTGCGGCCGGTGCGGGCAGCGAGTTCAGCGAGGCGGCGCTCGGTTTCGGAGTCTAGGCGGACAGCCAGCATGAGCAGCTCCTTGTCATATTTGTATAACAGGGGGACCGCCGCGGAGCAACCGCAGCTCTTCCGCTCTTCCGCATCCATCAGCCAAATGATGGGCGAACATACGGCCTCACCGGCCCAGCATGGCCTCCGGCCGCACCACTCGGTCGAACGTGGCTTCGTCGACAAGCCCGAGCTCCAGCCCCGCTTCCTTCAGCGTCAGGCCCTTTTCGTGGGCGTGCTTGGCGATCTTGGCGGCATTGTCGTAGCCGATCTCGGGCGCGAGCGCGGTCACCAGCATCAGCGACTTGGCCATCAGCTCGGCAATCCGCTCCTCATTGGCCTCGAGCCCGTCGAGCGTCCGCTCGGTGAAGCTTTCCATGCCGGTCGCGAGCAGGTCGATCGAGCGCAGCACGTTGGCCGCGATCAGCGGCTTGAACACGTTCAATTCGAGATGGCCCTGGAGGCCGCCGACGGTGACCGCGACATGGTTGCCCATCACCTGGGCCGCGACCATGGTCAGCATCTCGGCTTGGGTCGGGTTGACCTTGCCCGGCATGATCGAGCTGCCCGGCTCGTTCTCGGGCAGCTTCAATTCGCCGAGCCCGGAGCGCGGGCCGGAGCCGAGCAGGCGGATGTCGTTGGCGATCTTGGTGAGCGACACGGCCAGCCCGTTGAGCGCGCCCGACAGCTCGACCATGGTGTCGTGGGCGCCCATCTCGGCGAACTTGTTGGGGGCGGTCTCGAACGGCAGCTGGGTCAGCCGGGCGATCTCGGCCGCGAACTCGGCGGCGAATTCCTTGGGGGCGTTGAGGCCGGTGCCGACCGCGGTGCCGCCCTGGGCGAGCCGGTGGAGCCGCGGCAGCACCGCCTCGACGCGGGCGAGGCCGTCGGCCATCTGGGCCGCATAGCCGGAAAATTCCTGGCCGAGGGTGAGCGGCGTCGCGTCCTGCAAATGGGTGCGGCCGATCTTGACGATATCGTCCCACGCCGCGGCCCGTTCGGCCAGCCTGGCCCCGATCGTCTTTAGCGCCGGCAGCAGCCGCTTGTGCACCGAGCGCGCGGCCGCGACGTGCATCGCGGTCGGGAAGCTGTCGTTGGACGACTGGCTCTTGTTGACATGGTCGTTGGGATGGACCGGGTCCTTGCCGCCGCGCCTGCCGGTAAGGATCTCATTGGCGCGCGCGGCGATCACCTCGTTGGCGTTCATGTTGGACTGGGTGCCCGAGCCGGTCTGCCAGACGACCAGCGGGAACTGGTCGTCATGGGCGCCGCTCGCCACCTCGCCGGCCGCCTGCTGGACCGCTTCGGCGAGCGCGGGATCGAGCCCGCCGATGCGCGCATTGACCCGCGCCGCCGCCTGCTTGACGAAGCCCAGAGCGTGGACGATCTCGACCGGCATCGCCTCGCGCGGGCCGAACGGGAAATTGTCGATCGAGCGCTGCGTCTGCGCGCCCCAATAGCAATCGGCGGGGACCTCGATCGGGCCGAAGCTGTCGCTCTCGGTGCGGGTCGTGGTGAGGGAGGTCATACGAAAAGCTCCGTTCGCCCTGAGCCTGTCGAAGGGCTCTCTTCTTCACCGGCGGTTAGGGAAAGGAGGGGGCTTCGACAAGCTCAGCCCGAACGGATTGCCTGCTCCCGGGCCGTCACTTCTTGCGCTTGAAATCCACCGACACGACGTTGGAGCCGTCGCCGACCGGCTCGGTTGCGGGCGGGTCGTTCTCGGCCGCTTCGTGCGCCTGCGGCCCGGCTTCCTCGGCCTGGGCCTGGAATTGGAGCGCGAAATTGACCGCCGGGTCGACGAAGCCGGTGATCGCCGAGAACGGGATAACGAGCCTGGCCGGCGCCTGGTTGAAGCTGAGGCCCACCTCGAAGCCGTCCTCGCCGACCTTCAAATCCCAGAAGCGGTTCTGGATCACGATCGTCATCTCGTCCGGAAAGCGCTCGGCCAGGTGCTTGGGGATCTCGACGCCGGCGGCGCCGGTCTTGAAGGTGATGTAGAAATGATGCTCGCCGGGCAGCGTGCCGGTCGATTCCACCTCGCCCAGCACCCGCCCGACCACCGCGCGCAGCGCTTCCTGGACGATCTCGTCATACGGAATCAGGCTGTCGGGCGTGTCGTCGCTCATGGGGCAACTGGTAACGCAGCTTGGCCACGGGTCAAGCGCGTTGCGCGCGATGCCGCCGGTGCTTAGTTGGCGCGACGGAGGATGCCATGCCGATCGACGCGACCCGCCCCTATGACGACAGCAACGTCTTCGCGCGCATCCTGCGCGGCGAGCTGCCCTGCGGCAAGGTCTATGAGGACGAGCATGCGCTCGCCTTCAACGACCTCAACCCGCAGGCGCCGGTCCACATCCTCGTCATCCCGAAAGGCGCCTACGTGTCGTGGGACGATTTTGCGGAGCGCGGCTCGGCCGACGAAATTGCCGGCTTCGTCCGCGCCGTCGGCCGCATCGCCCGCGAGGCGGGGCTGGTCGCTCCCGGCTACCGGCTGCTCGCCAATGTCGGCAGGAACGGCGGCCAGGAAGTGCCGCACCTGCACGTGCACGTCTTCGGCGGCCGGCCGCTGGGGCCGATGCTCGCCCGCTGACGCGGTTTAGCCCTTTGCGCGCCGCCGATTACTGGCTAGGTTCCGCCGCAAACCATAACAGGGGATGATGATGGCCAGTGCCGCTCCAAGGGGTTTCCTCGCGCGGATCTTGCTGCGCAAGACCGTCGCCCAGGTCCAACGCGAAACGCAGACCAGCGAGCTCAAGCGGTCGCTCGGCCCCTGGAACCTCGTCTTCCTCGGCATCGGTTGCATCATCGGCGCCGGCATCTTCGTGCGCACCGGCAATGCCGCAGCGCTGCACGCGGGTCCCGCGGTGCTGCTTTCGTTCGTCATCGCCGGCATCGTCTGCGCCTTTGCGGGCCTCTGCTATGCCGAGCTGTCCTCCACCCTGCCGGTGTCCGGTTCCGCCTACACCTACAGCTACACGACGATCGGCGAGTTCGCCGCCTGGGTGATGGGCGCGCTGCTGCTGCTCGAATACGGCCTCGCCGCCTCGGTCGTCTCGGTCGGCTGGTCGGGCTATATGGTCAGCCTGCTCGGCGACATAGGCATCATCGTGCCGCCCGAGCTGACCGGGCCGGCCGGCTATCCCAAGACGCTGGCGGACGGAAGCACGATCACGACCGTCTTCAACCTGCCGGCCTTCCTCGTCTGCGCCGTCCTGGCCGGGCTGCTCTGTCTCGGAGTCTCGGAATCGGCGCGGGTCAACAACATCATCGTCGCCATCAAGGTGGCCGTCCTCACCGCCTTCATCCTCGTCGGCGGCTTCATCATCCTGTCCAACTGGAGCACCTTCGCTCCGAACTGGGACCCGTTCATTCCCGAGCCGACCGGCAAGGACGGCGAGTTCGGCGTCGGCGGCATCCTGCGCGCGGCCTCGATCGTGTTCTTCGCCTATATCGGCTTTGAAGCGGTGTCGACCGCGGCCCAGGAGGCCAAGGATCCGGCCAAGGACATGCCGTTCGGCATCATCGGCTCACTGGTCGCCTGCACGATCATCTACATATTGGTGTCGATCGTCCTCACCCTGATCGTCCCCTACAACCAGCTCAACGTGCCGGATCCGGTGGCGGTCGCGGTCGACGCCTTCGGCCCGCAATGGGCCTGGTTCGCCGCCACCATCAAGGTCGGCGCGATCATCGGCCTCACCTCGGTGATCCTGGTGCTGATGTACGGCCAGACGCGCATCTTCTATACGATGGCGCGCGACGGGCTGCTGCCCAAGGTCTTCTCGCGGGTTCATCCGAAGTTCCGCACGCCCTGGATCAACACGCTGGTCGTCGGGCTGGCGGTGGCGATCGCCGGCGGCTTCTTCGACATCAACTTCCTCGGCGACGCCACCTCCGTCGGAACACTCGCAGCCTTCGCGATCGTCTGCCTGACCGTGATCTGGCTGCGGCGGACCCATCCTGATATCCCGCGCGGCTACCGCGTCCCGCTCTATCCGGTGGTTCCGGCTCTCGGCATCCTGACCTGCCTTTGGCTGATCAGTACCGTGCCGGCGCATGTGCTGACCTTCTTCGGCTGGTATGTGCTGGGCGCGGTCCTGATCTATTTCGTCTACGGCATGCACAATTCGGAACTGGCCAAAGGCCATACGGTCCTGGCCGACGACGAGCTGCCGATGTTTCCCGAGGACGCCCCGACCGGCCCCGACGGGGAGCCCACGGTCCGCCCGTAGCGGCAAGCTTCAGCCGAGGCGGGCCTTGACGAGCGCCTGGAGGTCCGCCTCGGGCCGGGCGCCGTAATGCGAGATCACCTCGGCGGCGGCGATGGCGCCCATGCGAAGGCTGTCCTCGAGCGACCGCCCCTGCGCATGGCCGGCGAGGAATCCCGCGGCGAACAGGTCGCCGGCGCCGGTCGTGTCGACCACCTTCGCGACCGGCTCGGCCGCCACCTCGGCGCGCTCCTCGCCCCGCACCGCGATCGCGCCTTTCTCGCTGCGGGTGACGACGAGCAGCGGCACCTTGGCGGCGGTGGCGGCGACCGCCGCGCCGAACTCCGGCTCGCCGCTGAGGCCTTTGATCTCCTCCTCGTTGGCGAACAATATGTCGATCCGGCCGCCGTCGATCAGCGCATTGAAGCCGTCGCGGTGGCGGGCGATGCAGAAGCTGTCGGAAAGGGTGAAGGCGACCTTGCGCCCGGCCTCGCGCGCGATCGCGATCGCCCGCTCCATCGCCGCGCGCGGCTCCTCCGGGTCCCACAAATAGCCTTCGAGATAGAGGATGGCGGCGCCGCGGATCTGCGCCGCGTCGAGCGCGGCGGCGGGGAGATGCTGGGAGGCGCCGAGGAAGGTGTTCATGGTCCGTTGCGCGTCCGGCGTCACCAGGATCAGGCAGCGCGCGGTCGGCATGCCGCCGCCGCTCTGCGGAGTCCGGAACTCGACTCCGAGGGCGCGTATGTCGTGGGTGAACACCTCGCCGAGCTGGTCGGCCGCGACCTGGCCGATGAAGCCGGCCCGGCCGCCGAGCGCGGCGATCCCCGCCACCGTGTTGGCGGCCGATCCGCCGCTCGTCTCCCGCCCCGCCGCCATGCGGCCGTAGAGCCGGCTCGCCTCCTCGGCGTCGATCAGCCGCATCGACCCTTTGGCGAGCCCTTCCGCCTCGAGGAACGCATCGTCGGCGGCGGCGATCACGTCGACGATGGCGTTGCCGATGGCGAGGACGTCGAGGCGCGGGTCGGTCACGTGGGCAGACTCTTGGCGATGGCGGGAGGCGACCGCCTAGCCGCGGCGCCGGTTTCGATCAACCGAAGTGATTGAGTGTCTCAGTTTGAATTTTACCGCCCCGGCCCCCGCTCGGCGCGGCCGGCAAGGCGCCTCTCGTTCCCGCGAGGCTGGCCGCCCGCTCACATTCACGGCGTTTGTCGGCGAGGGGCAAATGCGCCGCTGGCTGGGTGCCGATATGCCCCGTCCCGCGCATTCGGTATGCTGTCCGACACAAATGTGGGATCAGGTATGTGGGCGATGGAATTGATCGAAGGAACAGTTGCTCAGAGCGATCCGATCCACAGCAAACGCGGTTCTCTGATGTTCGACCCCATCCGGTCCCGAAGCAATATGACTAGACGCGTCGAACCGCGGCGCGTTGCCACCGCTCTTGCCGCAATGCTCCTCGCTGGAGCGACCGGTCCCGACGCCACGCCTTTTCCGCCCGCACGTCCGGTGGTTCCTTACGTTGAGAGGGGAGACGTCGGCTGCTACTGGACGATGCACGATCCTTCGGAAAAGTGGATCCGGGGAGGGATCGGCCAAGGCGACGAAGACCCGGTGATCGATTTCGTCGACAGCGCCTTCTCCAGCTGGAGCGACAGCGAGGACCACAGTATCGAGATTTCCGTCGGCGATCCGGCGCGGCGGGTGCCGGCGATCGGCTGGGCGGGCAATGCAGGGGCCAGACCCCCGGATCGATCGGCTTTTACGCGGGTCCCGAGCTGCGCAAGCTGATCGGCGGAGCGACGTCGCTGCAGGTGTGGAAGGACGGCAGGCCGGTCTTCAACGCCGCTTTGTCGGGAACGCCGACGACCGCGGAGCTCGACGCCTGCGTCCGCCCGCCGAGCAACCCCGACGAAACCGACGAGGAATGAACCGGCCAAAATCTCGGTGTTCGCCATCCCGACGGGCCCACAAATTCTATAACTGCTCTCCGGAAGGTGCTCTGCATCCACCGGCCGTCACGCAACCAGCGCAGGGGATCCCAGATGCGCAGGAAACTTGGTAAGATGGCTGAAGCCAGCCAGGCCCCTGATTTGACGCTAATTCTTTAGACCCGCGGCCGATTTTGCATTATCGCCGGCTGGAAGGTGGGGGTCACGGAGAGTGGGCCCTCCACAGTTCGGCGACAGGGGACCCGGCAATGGCTACTTTCATCGGCACGACCGCCAACGAGACGATCACACCCGAGCTCGTTTCCCCCACCGTGACTGCGAGCGGAGCCGCCGCGCCGTCAAGTGCGTCCGACTCGATCAGCGCGGGCGGGGGCGACGATCTCGTCGAGGGCGGCGGCGGCGATGACATTGTCGATCTCGGCGATGGGGACGATCACTTCCTTTATAGAGCGTTCGACGGCGGTGACAGCCTGTCGGGTGGAGCCGGGTTCGACACCTTCTCCTGGTTCGGCTCGGAGGACCTTTTTGAAAATGAATCCGTCAATGTCTCCGCGATCGGCTCCCAAATACGTGTCGACACAACCACGTTCGACGGCGTGGAGCGGCTTACGATCGATTGGCTGGACGGCGGTCCGCACAACGGGCTGACCGTACAGGACCTCAGTGGCACGGAGATCCGCCAGATCATCGTCGACTTCAGCAGATTGGGCAAGGACGCAAGGTATCACGGCACGACGACTGCCGACATCATCACGATCTTGCCGACCGCGTCCAATGTCCGCCTCAGCGGCCTGGATTACACTGTTGTTATGACAGGCGCGCTTCAAAACAATGCCGAGGTGAACGGGATCATGATCGTGACCGAGGCCGGCAACGATCGAGTGGACGGTTCCGCTATGGGGATCGGGATGATCGGGCCCCGCCTGACGATGTTCGGCGGTGAGGGCAACGACGTTCTCACCGGGGGCGGGGATCATGATGTTATGCGCGGCGACGAAGGAAACGACCGCCTGGTGGGCAGCCGCGGAATCGACACGCTTCATGGAGGGGATGGAACCGACACCATCGACTACACTGCGTCGGTGGCCGCAGTGACGATCGTGCTTGGGGAAGGCACATCTCAGTCCCGAGGTTATGGCGGCGACGCGGATGGAGACGTGATCTCTGAGGTCGAGATTTTCGTCGGCTCTGCCTTCGCAGACTCCATGGTGGGAGATGAAGAAGCCAACCAGTTCTTTGGAGGAGCCGGAAGCGACCAGCTTTACGGGGGCGCGAATGCGGACCGGCTGAATGGAGGAACGGGGGCCGACGCGACAGGCGGCGGTGCGGGTAACGATCGCCACTTTGTCGATCATGCCAAGGACCGTGTCGTGGAGAGGGCGGGCGAAGGTACAGCGGACCGCGTCACCGCCAGCGTCGACTATGTGCTGACGGCAGGGGCGTGGGTCGAGCATCTCGGTACGACCCAGGCCAACGGTACCGCCGCGATCGACCTTACCGGCAACGAACTTGACAACATCGTCACCGGTAATGGCGGAGCCAACCGGTTGAGCGGGGGCGGTGGCGATGATCGCCTCATCGGCCTCGGCGGCAACGACGTGCTGCGCGGCGGCAGCGGCCGCGACCGCAGCGAGGGCGGGGCAGGCAACGACGCGCATTATGTCAGCGATGCAGCCGACATTGTTATCGACCTTGCCGGAGAGGGCAACGACCGCGTGCTCGCCAGCGTCGACTACATCCTGAAATCTGGAGTGCACGTCGAGACGCTGTCCACTGACGCTGCCGCCGGCACCGATGCTATCGACCTGACGGGCAACGAATTTGGTAACCGCGTCATCGGGAACGCGGGGATGAACATCCTCCAGGGCCGCGGCGGTTCCGACCTCCTTACGGGTGGCGACGGCTCGGACCGCTTCCGGTTTGCCTCTGTCGACGATGCAGGCCTGGGGGCCACATGCGATGCCATCCAGGATTTCGAAGGCGCCGGCGCAGCCGGGGGCGACCGGGTCGATCTGGGATTGATCGATGCGGTCGCAGGCGGTGCGGACAATGCATTCACCTTCATCGGCACCGCCGCGTTCACGGCGCCAGGGCAGTTGCGCTACGTCTATAGCGCCAGCCTCGATCAGACGATCGTTTCCGGCAATGTCGATGGCGACCTCACGGCCGAGTTCCAGATCGCGATCGAGGGTAATGTCGGCACCCTGATCGGAACGGATTTCATCCTCTAGACACTAGTGATTGACGGTCGGCGGCGGCTGGGCGAAGCAGGCGCGATGAAATGCTTCGGCCGATCCCGTTCAGTCGCGCTCGCCGCCCTCCTGCTCGCCGGCTGCGCGCCCAATGTGGCGGTCGAGCGGCCGGCGGTTGTTCCGGCCAGGCCGGCCTTCAGCACGCTCGGGCTGGAGAGCGTGCTGGGGCGGAGCGCCCGCGCGCTCGAGGCCCGGTTCGGCAGGCCCGACCTCGAGGTGCGCGAAGGGAGCGCCCGCAAGCTCCAATTTTCCGGCCCCGCCTGCGTGCTCGACGCCTATCTCTACCCGCCGGCGCGGGGCGGCGAGGCGGTCGTCACCCATGTCGACGCGCGCCGCCCCGACGGCAGCGACCTGGACCGCGCCAGCTGCGTCGCCGCGCTGGGGCAGCGCTGAACGCTGAACGGCTCGTTGCCAATCACCGTTCACCCTGAGCTTGTCGAAGGGTCTTCTTGTTGGGAAGCGGAGGAGAGGGCTTCGACAGGCTCAGCCCGAACGGAGGCTCGCCTTAGCTCCCCTTGTTCTGGATGCTTGCCGTCGCCAAAGTGGACGTGAAGGATAATTGCTCCAGCGCCCATTCGGCCGCCTCCACGACCACCGGATCCTCGTCCCTCGTCAGCTTGCGCAGCGGCTCCACCAGCGCCGCGCTGCCGCTGTTGCCGGCGGCGATCGCCGCGTTGCGGACCATGCGGTTGCGGCCGATCCGCTTGATCGGCGAACCCGAAAAGACCTTGCGGAAGGCGGCGTCGTCGAGCGCCAGCAGGTCCGCGAGCGCCGGGGCGGCCAGCTCCGCCCGCGGGACGAACGCCTGGTTGCGGCGGGCGCTGGCGGCGAAGCGGTTCCACGGACATACGGCGAGGCAGTCGTCGCAGCCGTAGATGCGGTTGCCGATCGCTGCGCGGAACTCGTGCGGGATCGGCCCGTGATGCTCGATCGTCAGATAGGAGATGCAGCGCCGGGCATCGATCCGGAACGGCGCCGGAAAGGCGTCGGTCGGGCAGGCGGCAAGGCAGGCGGTGCAGCTGCCGCAATGGGCGCGGTGCGGCGCGTCCGGATCGAGCTCGAGATCGGTGTAGATCGCACCGA
The DNA here is from genome assembly GCA_035942355.1 of Allosphingosinicella sp. GTDB lineage: Bacteria > Pseudomonadota > Alphaproteobacteria > Sphingomonadales > Sphingomonadaceae > Allosphingosinicella. The sequence goes on from DASZDE010000182.1 coordinate 15,602, forward strand.
GGAACAGCCAGCTGCCGTCCGCGCGGCTGACCAAATTGGTATGCTTGCCTTGCCAGCCGAGCCCGGCCGCCTCGGCGAGCGGCTTTTCCATCACCGGGGCGGTGTCGACGAACACCTTCAATTCGCACCCCTGTCCTGAGCCTGTCGAAGCGGCGGCCTCCGCCACCAGCCAGCGGGCCAATGCCTTCAGAGCCTTCTTGATCACGTCGTGATAGTCGCCGCCCTGAGCATAGACCGAGATGCGGCCGCGCTCCGGCTCGGCGGCGAGCGCCAGCGGATCGGCCGCCGGCGCATAGCTCATGCCGAGCGAGATCACCGACCGCACCTCGGGCCAAAGCGCGGCGGGCGAGCCGCGCCGCTCGGCCGTCTCCTCCATCCAGATCATGCCGCCATGGGCGCCGGCATCGAGCCATTCGCGCAGCCGGCCGGCGGCCTCGGGCGCGGCGTCGGCGCGCGCGACGCCGACGGCGCTGAACCCGAGCGCGCGCGCCTGTTCCTCCAGGCCGTGGCGCAGCTTTGCCTTGCCATCCATCGCGCGCTGCCGCTACCACATTGAAAGCGTTAGGGGGACGGGCAAAACGCATGGGGCTTGCGATTGAGGCGAGGGGGCTGGTCAAGGCCTTTGACGGCAAGCTCGCCGTCGACGGAATCGACATCGCCGTGCCGGAGGGCAGCATCTACGGCGTGCTCGGCCCGAACGGCGCCGGCAAGACGACGACCTTGCGCATGCTGCTCGGCATCATCGACCCGGACCGCGGCCGCCGCACTCTGCTCGGCCACGAGCGGCCGATGGAGGCCGCCCACATCGTCGGCTACCTTCCCGAGGAGCGCGGCCTTTATCCGGCGATGACCACCCGCGACGCGATCGCCTTCATGGGCGCGCTCCGCGGCCTGCCGCTCGACGTCGGCCGCAAGCGCGCCGAGGGCCTGCTCACCGACAACGGCCTCGGCGACTATGTGACCAAGCCGATCCGCAGCCTGTCCAAGGGCATGGCCCAGACCGTGCAGCTGTTCGGCACCATCGTCCACCGGCCGAAGCTGATCGTGCTCGACGAGCCCTTCTCCGGCCTCGACGCGATCAACCAGGGCCGGCTCGAGCATCTGATCCGGGCCGAGGCCGCCGAGGGCGCGACCATCATCTTCTCGACCCATGTCATCGCCCATGCCGAGCGGCTGTGCGAGCGGATCGCGATCATCGCCGGCGGCCGGATCCGTTTCGAGGGCCTGGTCTCGGAGGCGCGCGAGCAGCTCAGCCCGCAGGTGCGGCTGCGCACCCGGACCCCCGACGGAGCGTGGCGCCGCGCGCTGCCCGCCGAGGCCGAGGAGGTGGCGGGGGTCTGGCATTTCGAGCTGCCCGAGCGCGGCATCGAGCCGCTGCTCAAGGCGCTGCTCGACGGCGGCGCCGGCATCGAGGAATTGTCGATCGAGCGGCCCGGCCTGCATGACGCGTTCGTCCTCATCGCCGGCGCCGCCGCCGCCCAGCAAATGGAAGAAAACGACTCCGAGGATTTGGGAGAAGCGGCATGAACCGGCTGTTCGCCGCCTCCTGGGTGATCGCGCGGCGGGACTTCGTGGCGACGGTCTGGTCGCGTTCCTTCTTGCTGTTCCTGCTGGCGCCGATCGTGACGATGGTGTTCGTCGTGCTGGCGGGGGAGCTGACCGGCCGGGCCGACGTGGCCGCGACCCGCCCGGCCATCGCGGTGGCGATGGAGACCGAGGACAGCGCCGCCATCCGCGCCGCCTATGAGCGGCTCGGCCAAGCGCTCGGCAACGGCAGCCTGGCCGAGCTGAAGTTCGAGGCGCCCGCGCCCAATCCGGCGGCGCAGGCGCGGCTGCTGCTGTCGAGCCGGGAAGAAGGCGTGTCGGCGGTGCTCACCGGCAGTGTCAGGCGGCCGACGCTGACCGGCCCCGGGCGCGCGCTCGAGGGGCTCGGCAAGCAGGTCGGCCTGCTCATCGAGGAGGCCCGGCGCAGCGAGGCGATGCGCGCCGCCGGGGTGACGCCGGCGCCCGTCGCCATCGCCAGGGTGCCCACCGCCGAATCCCGCGGCAGCATGAACATGGTCCAGCACGGCCTCGCCCGCGGGTCGCAGTTGCTGGTCTTCTTCCTGACGCTGATGCTGGCGACGATGCTGCTTTCGAACCTGGTCGAGGAGAAGTCGAACAAGGTGATCGAGGTGCTCGCCGCCGCGGTGCCGCTCGACGCGGTGTTCCTCGGCAAGCTGGTGGCGATGCTCGGCGTGTCGCTGGTGGGCATCCTGGTGTGGGGGGCGATCGCGGTGCCGGGGCTGCTGTTCGTCCAGGACCGGATCAGCGTGCCGGTCACCCCGGCGCTGGGCTGGCCGGCTTTCTGCCTGCTGCTGACCGTCTATTTCGCGGCCAATTACATGCTGCTCGGCGCGGTCTTCCTGGGCATCGGCGGCCAGGCCAGCAACGTCCGCGAGATCCAGACGCTGTCGATGCCGGTCACCCTCGCCCAGGTCGTGATCTTCCTGCTCGCCAGCATGGTGGTCGGCGATGATGGCGGCACCATGACCTGGGTCGCCGCGATCTTCCCGCTGAGCTCGCCGCTGGCGATGATCTCGGTCGCCGCCCAATCGACCTCGCTGTGGCCGCATTTCGGAGCGATGCTGTGGCAGCTGCTGTGGATATTCCTGGTCATCCGGCTGGCCGCGCGGCTGTTCCGGCTGACCGTGCTCAAGTCGGAAACCCCCGAATCCTTCTTCGCTTTGTTCCGCGCCAGGGCCTGACCGCTCAGCCTTCCGGCGCCGGCCCGATCTGCTCCCACAGCTCGATCTTGATGCCGTCGCAATCGAGGATCCACGCAAACTTGCCGTAATCCTCATATTGGGTGCCGAGGATGGCGACGTCCTTCGCCTTCAGCTCCTCCATCATCGCCTCGAGGTCGTCGACCCGCAGGTTGATCATGAAGCCGGCCCGGCTGGGGTCGAAATAGTCGCTCGCCGCCTTGAACGGCGACACCAGGCTGAAGGCTTCGCCGGACGCATCGGCCTTCCACGGGAAGGTTGCGCCCCATTCGCCGCCTATGCCCAGCTTGTCCTTGTACCAGGCGCGGGTCCGCTCGGGATCCTCGACCTTGTAGAAGATTCCGCCCAGCCCCGTGATCCTCGCCATCGCGCGACTCCCTTTCAGCCTGGAGCGTAGGCCGCCCGCGCCGCCGCTTCCAGCGCCTTCATCGCCTGCCGGTAGGGGAACGGGCCGTGGCTGATCCGGGCGACGCCGGCGGCCGCCACCTCGGCGGCTCCGGGCGCGCCGGGAAACGCCATGAAATTGACCGGCAGCGGCGAGGCGGCGCACAGCAGCGCGAGCAGCCTGAGGTCGGCGAGGCCGGGGACGAAGAAGCCGCTCGCGCCGGCCTCGGCATAGGCCCGCGCCCGCGCCAGCGCTTCGTCGACCTTGGCCTCGTCATGGGTCTCGGGCTTCGCCTTGAGGAAGATGTCGGTCCGCGCGTTGATGAAGAAGCTCGCGCCGACCGCCTCCCGCGCCGCGCGGATCCGCGCCGCCTGCGCTTCGCGCGAATGCAGCCCGTCGCCGCCGATCGCCTGATCCTCGAAATTGCAGCCGACGGCTCCGGTGTCCGCCAGCCGCTTCATGTTCGCCGCCACGCCCTCCGGCTCGGCGGCATAGGCGCCCTCGAAGTCGATCGTGACCGGGAGCTCGACTGCCGCCGCCACGCGCTCCGCATTGGCCAGCGCCAGCTCGAGCGGCAGCGCCTCGGCGTCGCGGAAGCCGTGGGCGGCGGCGACCGACGCGCTGCCGGTGGCAATCGCCTTGGCGCCGGCGGCGGCGACGGCCTTGGCGCTGCCCGCGTCCCAGACATTGTAGAGGATGAGCGGCCGCCCCGGCACGTGCAGGCCGGCGAACCGGGCGAACTTCTCGGCGCTGGTCATTGCGGCGCTTTAGCACAGGCGCTGCGACAGCGCCTCCCACGGCTTGCGATCAAGAGAAGAATTCAGGCAGTGGATGGCTGCGGAGGCGCTTGGCGAGTAAGCAAAGCCACTCTGAGTGGGGCGACTGGATGACGGTCGGCTTCGCGGGAGCCGAGAAAGCATCGTGACTAAGCCTGCTAAACTTTACGCGAATTTGCTCGTTAATCCGGCTCAGGTGATCGCTTTTCGCGACTTCGAGCGGCTGCTCCAAGCGGCGGGGTTCGAGTGCAAACGTGAGCGTGGTAGCCACAGATCCTATCGCCACCCGCGCGTACCAGAGGTGCTGACGGTGCAGCCGAAGGGAAAGGATGCGCAGTCCTATCAGGTGCGCATGTTTTTGGATATGATGCGCCGGCATGGACTTGGGATGGAGGAGTGATGAACCCCCGCTACCACATCAACCTTTTCTGGTCTGACGAGGATGAAAGCTGGATCGCCGACGTGCCGGATCTGCGCGGCTGCTCGGCGCACGGCCGCACGCCGGCTGAAGCGGCGGCGGAGGCGCAAGAGGCGATCACGCTATGGCTCGACACCGCCCGCGACGAAGGCATCCCGGTCCCGAAGCCCCGCTATCGCCCAAAGGCTGCTTGAGCATCCCGGCGGAATTGGGGACTGTCTCGGCGGCAATTGGCATTGTCCCTCTCATAAGGTTGGTGTCCCCTTAATGGGGTTGTGTCCTCGCTCGATGAGGTGTTGATCGGGTTCCGCTCTGCTGAGCGGCGGGCTCTGTCGCCGAATCTGAATAATGTTATTTCAAAGCATTAGATCAGGAGATTGTATTCAGTGCACGAACCTCGCCACCACGTCGCGATAGGAGCGGCTGACCTTCACCTGGCTGCCCGAATCGAGCACCAGGAAGCATTCGCCGTTGGTGTGCGGCTTGACCTGCCGGACGAGATCGAGATTGACGATGCAGGAGCGGTGGACGCGCTGGAAGCGGCGCGGATCGAGCCGCTTCTCCAGATCCTTCATCGTCTCGCGCAGGATCAAGGTGTTGTCGCCGGTATAGATGCACATATAGTCGCCGGCGGCGTCGATCTTCTCGATCGTGTCGACGTCGACCCGGAAGATCTGGCCGCGGTCCTTGATGTTGATCAGTTTCTCGTAGCGGCTCGAGCTGTGCGCGTCCTCGACCCCCTCGACGTCGACCGCCTCGGGAGCGACCTCGGCGAGCACTTCCTTGAGCCTCCCGACCTCCTCGACGCCGCGCTTCTCCGCCAGCCGCTGCCGCACCCGGTCCAGCGTGTCGGCGAGCCTGTCCTCCTCGACCGGCTTCATCAGATAGTCCACCGCCTGCGCCTCGAACGCGCGGATCGCATGGTCGGTATAAGCGGTGACGAACACGAACAAGGGCGGCTCCACCTCCATCAGCCCCTGGATCACCGAGAAGCCGTCGAAGCCCGGCATCTGGATGTCGAGGAAGACGAGGTCGGGCTTGTGGGTCTTGATCGCGCGGATCGCCTCGCGGCCGTTCGAGCAGGTCTCGACCACCTCGACGTCGTCATGCTTGTCCAGCCGGACCTGCAGGCCCTGGATGGCCAAAGGCTCGTCGTCCACGAGAATCGTGCGGATCGTCATTTCGGTTCCTCGACAGGTTCAAGCTGGTACGGGATTTCGATGGTAACGCGGAAGCCCCCCTTAATGTTCGATTCAGTTTCGAAACGATGATCGGCGCCATAGGCTTGCGCCAGGCGGTCCCGAATGTTCGCCAGTCCGACGCCGGTGGACTGCTGGGCCTTGACCCAATGGTCCTCGGCCCCCGGGCCGGTGTCGCGCACCGTCAGCACCACCCGGTCGATGTTGAGGCGCGCCGAAATCTCGATGTCCGCGCCCTCTTCCTGCGGGGTCACCGCATATTTGATCGCATTCTCGACCAGGGGCTGGAGCAGCAATGACGGCAGCCGCGCCCGCGCCACCGAGGGGTCGATGTCGAAGCGGGGCCTCAGGC
>DASZDE010000183.1:0-11185 GCA_035942355.1 Allosphingosinicella sp.
CCTCCAGGATGGCCTGCATAGCGAGCACGTTGGCCTTGACGATGTGCTTCAGCGCGGTGACAAAGGCGCGGTCGCTGGCGAGCTGCTCGTTCCACCAGCCGAGCCGCGCCGAGAAGGTGGCGCAGACGAACATCTCGTTGACCGGCGTGTAGAGCTGCACCCACGGGTAGCGGTCGGCGAAGGCGGCGGCATAGACGGCGAACAGCCGCGGCAGGTCCGGATTCTGGAAATTGCCGATCCAGTCGGGAACGCCGAAATGGCACAGGTCGACGATCGGAATGATGTCGCGGCGCTTCAGCTCGGCAAAGGTGAGATCGGCGAACTCCCAGTCGTAGCGGCCGGGGGCCAGCCAGGTGCGGTGGATCGGCGGCCCGTAGCGCAGGAAATGGATGCCGATATCCTGGACGAGGTCGAAATCTTCGCGCCAGCGCACATAATGGTCGCACGTCTCCATCTGATCGATGCGGGTGCGGCCGTTGTTGATCGTCGGGATGCTGTTCTCGATCCCGGTCGCGAACATGAAATTGGCGATGTGACCCTCCCTCGGCGGCGCGCGAGTCCGGAGCTAGCGGCGCGGGCGCGCGAGCGCCATGCCGCGTGCGACCGGTTGCGCGAAAAAAGAGTCGGCGGGGATAAAGTTGCACGGGCGGGACGATTACCGCACCCGCATCATCCCGCTCGATGGGCAGCGGATGCCGGGACTCCCCTGCCCTATGGCCTTGCCCTATGGCCGCGCCCGGTCAGGACGGCAGCGGCCTCACTCGGAAGCCTTGGGAGCCGCCTTGCGCCGCCGTCCCGGCTTGGCCGCGGCCTTGCGCCCATCGCCGTTGCCGTTGCCGTTATTGCCGCCGCGTGCCGCCGCCGCTTTCGGCGCCGCGCGGGATTTGCCGCGCTTGCGCCCGAGGCCGATGGCGTTCGCCATCTCGCTGCGCCGCTTGGAATATTCGGGCGCGACCATCGGATAGCTGCTCGGCAGCCCGTAATCCGCCCGATATTGGGCGGGGGTCATGCCGTGCGCCGTCTGGAGGTGGCGCTTCAGCGTTTTCTGCCGGCGACCGCATTCCATGCACACCAGATAGTCCGGCTTGATCGACGCACGCACCGAGACCACCGGAACCTTCTCCTGCGCCGGCTCCGGCTCGCTTTGTCCCAATCCGGCAAGCGCGCCGTGGACGCGCTTGACGAGTTCGGGGAGATCGCCAACCGAAACAGTGTTGTTGGCAACGTGGGCGGCAACGATATCGGCGGTAAGCGCGAGCAAGGTTTCCTGTTCCATTACCCTCTCCCAGATCAGCTGACGGGCGGTGTCGATGTCCCTCGTGGATCAAAGTTGTATCAAGTTCAACTTTATCCTTCAACGCCGCCGCCCAATGCTGACGGCCCGAGATCAGGCGGAGATGTTCCCGCAACCTTATTTTGCGCGCCAAAGTCCTGATTGGGTCATTGTGCGCCCGGTGCGGACGGGAGCAGCGATGCTGCTTAGCCTGCGAACGGCGTGTCGGCGAGGCCGGCGACGCCCGGCTCGAGCACGAACAAGCCGCCGGCATGCGGCTGACCCGCGAGCGCCTCATCGTCGAGCCCGATCCGGGCCGAGGTGACGAACAGGCGATCCAGCTCCGGCCCGCCGAACGTGCAGCTGGTCGGCCGCGCGACCGGCATCTCGATCGTCGCCAGCAGCGCGCCGGCGGGGGAGAAGCGGCGCACGCACCAGCCGTCCCAGAAGGCGATCCACAGGCAGCCCTCGGCATCGACGGTCATTCCGTCCGGATAGCCGTCGCCCTCGCCGAACCGGAGGAACACGCGCCGGTTGGACGCCCCGCCGTCGGCGTCGAGATCGAACTCGTAAGTGATCTGAAGCGCGGAATCATTGTGGTACATGAGCCGCCCGTCAGGGCTGAAGGCGGGGCCGTTGGTGACCTTGTAGCCGTCGTCGACGCGGACCGGCCCGGCCCCGGGCGAAAGCCGGTAGAGGGCGCCCGACGCCTCCGTCTCGGCATCGTCCATGGTGCCCGCCCAGAAGCGGCCGGCACGGTCGAGCTTGCCGTCGTTGAAGCGGTTGCTCGCCCGCTCCGGCTCGGGATCGAACTGCAGGCCGAAGCTGCCGGCGGCGGGGTCGATGAAGGCAAAGCCGCTTTCCGCCCCGGCAACGAAGCCGCCGTCCGCCCGCGGCGCCAGCGAGCCGATCCGGAACGGAGTCGCCCACTCGTCGAGCTCGCCGCCGGCCCCGCGGCGGAAGATGCGGCGGCCCCTGATGTCGGTCCAGTAGAGCGCCTGCTCGCGCTCGACCCAGACCGGGCCCTCGCCGAGCACCGCCTTGACGTCGGCGAGGCAGGTGACGGATGCGCTGTCGGCCATCGCCTTTCCCTAGCTTGCGCTCCTATCGACGCAAGGGCGGGGGACCCAAAGCCGGTTTGGGCGTTGGAGCGATGAGGCGAGAGGACGGATGGACTGGGCTGAAGGCTTGATCGCGGTCGACTGGGGGACCACCAACCGGCGCGGCTATGCCCTCGGCGCGGACGGGCGGATGACCGCCGAGATGGAGGATGAGCGCGGCATCCTCGCCGTGCCGGCGGGCGGGTTCCCGGCCGCGGCGGGCGAGATCCGGGCGCAGCTCGGCGACCGGCCGCTGCTGATGGCCGGCATGGTCGGCTCGAACCGCGGCTGGGCGGAGGCGGCCTATGTCCCCTGCCCCGCCGGCCTGCCCGAGCTCGCCGCCGGCCTCCGCTGGATCGAGCCCGGCCGGGCCGCGATCGTGCCGGGCGTCTGCTGCGAGGCGGGCGGGGACGCCGACGTGATGCGCGGCGAGGAAGTGCAGATATTGGGCGCGTTCGCCGAGGGGCTGGTGCCGTCGGAAACGACCCTGTGCCACCCCGGCACCCACAATAAATGGGTCCGGCTCGAGGATGGCAGGATCGCTTCGTTCCGCACCGTCATGACGGGCGAGCTGTTCAGCCTGCTCCGGGAGCACAGCATCCTCGCCGACCTGCTCGAACGCGACGCCGAGCCGGACGCGGCATTCGAGGCTGGCGTGCGGCGGGGGCTGGAGCGTGGCGAGCTTGCCGCCGAATTGTTCGCGGTGCGCGCGCGGGTGCTGCTCGGCAAGGCGCGGCGCGAGGACGCGGCTTCCTTCACCAGCGGGCTGCTGATCGGCGCCGACCTCACCATCGGCTTGCGCACCGCCGCGGACGGGGAGATCGTCGCAATGGGCCGGCCCGAGCTCACCCGCCTCTACGCCGCCGCGCTGCGCGTCGCCGGCCGCGCGCCGCGGGAGGTCGACGGCGAGACCGCGTTCCTCGCCGGCATCCGGCATCTGGCGGAGCTGATGAGATGAACCCGCTGCTTGCCAAATATCTCGGCCTGTGCCCGCTGGTGGCGATCATCCGCGGCGTCACCCCCGATCAGGCCGAGGCGGTCGGCGAGGCCCTGTTCGCCGGCGGCATCCGCATCATCGAGGTGCCGCTCAACTCGCCGGAGCCGCTGGTCAGCATCCGCCGGCTGGTCGGCACCCTCGGCGAGCGCGCGCTGATCGGCGCCGGCACGGTGCTCAATGCGGTCGACGTCGCCCGGGTCGCCGAGGAAGGCGGCCGGCTGATCGTCTCGCCCAACACCGACGAGGCGGTGATCGCGGCCACCGTGACTGCCGGCCTGGTCTCGTGCCCCGGCTTCTTCACGCCGACCGAGGCGATCGCCGCCTTGCGCTACGGCGCCCATGCGCTGAAGCTGTTCCCGGCCGAGGCCGCCTCGCCGGCGGTGATCAAGGCGCAGCGCGCGGTGCTGCCGAGGGAGGTGCCGCTGCTGGTGGTCGGCGGGATCGCGCCCGACACCATGCGGCCCTGGCTGGAGGCCGGCGCCAGCGGCTTCGGCCTCGGCTCCGGCCTCTACAAGCCCGGCCAGCGGCCCGAGGAGGTCAAGGCGCGCGCCCGCGCCTATGTCGCCGGGCTCGGCCGGTGAAGCCGCTCCGCATCGCAATCATCGGCTACGGCAAGATCGCGCGCGACCAGCATGTCCCGGCGATCGCCGGCTTGCCGCGGTTCGAGCTCGCCGCCACCGTCAGCCGGCAGGGCGCAGGGGCCGAGCGCGTGCGCTGCTTCACCAGCCATGCCGCCCTGCTTGCCGAAGGCGGGTTTGACGCGGCCGCGATCTGCACTCCGCCGGCGGCGCGCTACCCGATCGCCCGCGACTGCATCCTTGCCGGCCTCCACGTGCTGCTCGAAAAGCCGCCGGCGGTGACGCTCGGCGAGATCGAGGACCTTGCCTGCCTTGCCGAGAGCGAGGGCGTCAGCTTGTTCGCAACCTGGCACGCGCGCCACAATCCGGCCGTCGCCGCCGCCGCCGAGGCCTTGGCCGGCCAGACTGTCGCGGCGATGGAGATCGTCTGGCGCGAGGACGTGCGCAAATGGCACCCGGGCCAGCAATGGATCTGGCAGCCGGGGGGGTTCGGCGTGTTCGACCCGGGCATCAACGCCTTCTCGATCGCCACCCACATCTTCCCGGGGGCGCTGTTCGTTCGCGAAGCGGAATTGCTCTACCCGGCCAACCGGCAGGCGCCGATCGCCGCCAACCTCGCCCTGTTCAGCCCGTCGGCGGCTGCCGACATGCCGGTGACGCTCGACTGGCGCCACAGCGGCGGCGAAGCTTGGACGATCGCCGTTCGGACCGGGGCCGGCCGGAGGCTCGAGCTGACCGGCGGCGGCCGGCGCCTCGCCCTGGACGGCGCGGCGGCCGCCGCCGAGGGTCCCGGCGAATATGCCTCGATCTACGAGCGCTTCCTCGACCTTATCGACACCCGCACCTCGGACGTCGATCTGCGCCCGCTCCGGCTCGTCGCCGACGCCTTCCTCGCCGGAAGGCGCACGGCGGTCGAGCCGTTCGACGACTAGGTGAAGAATTCGATCGTAGGCGCGGCCGGCGGGGCGGCGTCCTCGACCCGGAACACGAAGTCCTCTCCGGACTGGTAGCCGGCAGTGCCGTTGCCGTCGACGACGAGGAACAGCTTGCCGTCGAGGTCGCCGGTGCTGGGCGCGAAGAAGGCGGCATGCCCGGCCTCGAGCACCGGCGCCATCGCCGCGGCGAGATCGGCATCGAAACTATCCTCGTCGAGGCGGCCGCTCTCCACCACCCCGTCATAGCCGGTCACGACCACCGGCAGGTCGACCTTGTCCTCTTCGTAGTTGAAGCCTTCGATCGTATCGTAGTTGAGGCTCGTCGATTCGGCGGCGGATCCGTAGACCAGCCGGTCCGCGCCGGCGCCGCCGGTCAGCTCGTCGCCGCTGAGCCCGCCCCGCAGCACGTCATTGCCCTCGCCGCCGACCAAATCGTTGTCGCCGCTGTTGCCGGTGATGATATTCGCCAGCGCGTTGCCGATCGCGTTCACGTCCTGGCCGCCGATCAGGGTCAGCCGCTCGACATTGTCGCCGAGCGCGAAGTCGACCGAGCTCTTGACGGTGTCGGTGCCGCCGACGCTGCGGTCGGCGTTGGTCTCGATCACCAGGTCGCCGGCATTGTCCACGACGTAAGTATCGTTGCCGTTGCCGCCGACCATGCGGTCGGCGCCGCCGCGGCCGTTGAGGATGTTGGCGGCGGAATTGCCGGTCAGCCGGTTGTTGAGATCGTTGCCGTTCGCATTGATCGCGTTCGTGCCGAGCAGGAACAGATCCTCGACATAATTGCCGAGCGCGAAGCTGATATAGCTCTTGACGGCGTCGCGGCCGCCGGGCGTGTGGGTATTGGCGGCGGTCTCGATCGCCCGGTCGCCGGCCGTGTCGACGATATAGATGTCGTTGCCGTTGCCGCCGCGGAGCGTGTCGATGCCGGTGCCGCCGTTCAGCACGTCGTTGCCGCCGAGCCCATTGATCGTGTCGTTGCCGCCGCGCCCGTTGATGCGGTCGTCATTCTCGGTGCCGTTCAGCACGTCGTCGCCATTGGTCGGATCAGCCATAACTACTCCCGTTCCACCGCCGCAATGATTTGCGCGGTATTTCAGTGGGATAGCCATCTATGAGGCGCGGCGGCGGCGGTCAACGGGGTAGCAGCACGCCGATGAGGACGCCGAGCGCCGCCGCCTGCGGAGCGCGGTAATCTGCTGAAGTCTTGGTTGCCGCCGCGTCAGGCTCTAGGAGCAAGCGGGATGACCGAGCTAGTCGCGGCAGACATTGGCGGGACGCACGCCCGCTTCGCCATCGCCGAGGTGGAGGGCGGCCGGGTGCTGTCGCTCGGCGAGCCGTTCACCGTCCGGACCGCCGATCATCCCGGCCTCGAGCAGGCGTGGGCCGCCTTCGCCGCCCATCTCGGCCAGCCGCCGCCGGCCGCCGCCGCCCTGGCGATTGCCGGCTCGGTCCGCGACGACGTGCTCGGCTTCACCAATAGTCCCTGGACGCTCCCGGTCGCGCGGCTGCACCACGCGCTGGGCCTCGATTTCTACCGGCTGATCAACGATTTCGGCGCCCTCAGCCATGCCGTAGCCCATGCCGGCGCCGCCTGCTTCCGCCATATTTGCGGCCCCGACCGCCCGCTCCCCAACGACGGCGCGATCACCATCGTCGGCCCCGGCACCGGCCTCGGCGTCGGCCTGCTGCTGCGCGCCGCCGGCCACTATCATGTCGTCGAGACGGAAGGCGGCCACGCCGATTTCGCCCCCGTCGACGCGGTCGACGATCTGATCCTGGCCCATCTTAGGGATCGTTTCGGACGCGTATCGACCGAGCGGATCCTGTCCGGCCCCGGCCTCGCCGCCATCGCCGCCGCGCTCGCCGCCGCCGAAGGCGCGAGCTTCGATAAGGGCGAAGTTCGAGAAGTTTGGGATCTTGCGCTCGCCGGCGAAGATCGCTTCGCGGCGCTGGCGCTGGAGCGCTTCTGCCTCAGCCTCGGCGCGGTGGCCGGCGATCTCGCGTTGGCCCAGGGCGCGGCCGGCGTGGTGATCGCCGGCGGCCTCGGCCTTCGCCTCGCCGAGCATTTGCCCGCGTCGGGCTTCGCCGCGCGCTTTGCCGCCAAAGGCAGGTTCGAGCCGCGCATGCGCAATATCCCGGTCAAGCTCATCACCCACCCGCAGCCCGGCCTGCTCGGCGCGGCGGCCGCTTATGCGCGCGGCGACGAGGACGGCGCATAATCGAGCCCGATGTCGGCCGCCGGCGCCGACTGGGTGATGCGGCCGGCCGACACGTAGGTGACGCCGCTCTCCGCGATCGCGCGGATCGTGTCGAGCCGGACGCCGCCCGACGCTTCGGTCGGAACCCGGCCGGCGACCAGCGCCACCGCCTTGTGGAGCGTCGCCGGCTTCATATTGTCGAGCAGCAGCCGGTCGGCGCCGGCGGCGAGCGCGGGCTCGATCTGATCGATCCGGTCGACCTCGACCTGGACCGGCAGCGCCAGCCCGGCGCTCCGGGCGGCGCGCACCGCCTTGGCGATCCCGCCAGCCACCGCGATGTGGTTGTCCTTGATCAGCACGCCGTCGTCGAGCCGCATGCGGTGATTGTGCGCGCCGCCCATCCGCGCCGCATATTTTTCGAGCACGCGCAGCCCCGGGACCGTCTTGCGGGTGTCGAGCAGGATGCAGCCGGTGCCGGCGATCGCATCGGCATAGCGGCGCGTCAGCGTGGCGATTCCCGTCAGATGCTGGACGCTGTTGAGCGCCGACCGCTCCGCCGCCAGTATCGGCCGCGCCTTGCCGGACAGCCGCATCAGCTCGGTCCCGGCGGCGACGGTCGCGCCGTCCTGGACCAGCTGCTCGATCGCCGCTTCGGCGTCGAGCGCGCGAAAAAACAGAGCGGCGAGCGGCAGCCCGGCAATCGTGACGGGCTCGCGCGTCGCCATCACCGCCTCGAAGCGGGCGTCCGCCGGAACGGTCGCGGCCGAAGTGACGTCGCCGCCTTCGCCCAGATCTTCGGCCAGCACGCGGTTGACGAACGAGGCCAAGTCGAAGCCGGAGACGAAGGGTTCGGACATGGGCGGGTCGCTACCAGCATGCCGCCCGCCGTTAAACCCGCTTGAGCCGTCTTCGCTTGACGAATCCGCCTGCACGCGCGCTTAGCTTTCGGCGCCGAATGAGGGAGCGACGCCGATGAACGCCGAGGATCTGGCCGCGACCGACAATAGCGAAGCCAAGCGCTTCGAGATCCGTGTGGGCGATGACCTTGCGATCGCCGACTACAGCCTGCGGGACGGCACGATCCTGTTCAGCCACACGTTCGTCCCGGACGCGATACGGGGCCGCGGCATCGGCACCGCCCTGATCCGCGCCGGCCTCCGGGCGGCGCGCCAGCGCGGGCTGAAGGTGATCCCCGCCTGCCCGTTCTTCGCGCGCCATCTGGCCGAGCATCCGGAGGAGCAGGACCTCGTCCATCCCGACCATCGCCGCGCGATCGGGGCGAGCGGCGGATGATCGACCTCGTCATCGATCAGCGCCGCAAGGATCTCGGCGGCTTCGAGGTCGGCCGCGTGCTGCCCGACGCGCGGCGGCGGATGGTCGGCCCGTTCATTTTCTTCGACCATATGGGCCCGGCCGATTTCCCGCCGGGCATTGCGCGCACGGTCGACGTGCGGCCGCATCCCCATATCGGCCTGTCGACCGTCACCTACCTTTTCGCCGGCGAGATCATGCACCGCGACAGCGTCGGTTCCGAGCAGCCGATCCGGCCGGGCGAGGTCAACTGGATGACGGCCGGCCGCGGCATCACCCATTCGGAGCGGTTCGAGAAGGCGCGCAGCCAGGGCGACCATATGCACGGCATCCAGGCTTGGGTCGCGCTGCCCGAAGAGGATGAGGAGATCGCGCCCGGCTTCTGGCATCACCCGGAGGCCGACCTGCCGGTGATCGAGGATGGCGGGGTGCGCGCGCGGATCATCGCCGGCCAGGGGTGGGGCGAGACGGCGCGGGTGCGGACCCTTTCGCCGATCTTCTACGCCCATGTCGAGCTGACGCCGGGTGCGCGGGTCGAGCTGCCGGCTTATTCGGAGACCGCGGCCTATGTCGTGCTGGGCCATGTCGAGGCGGGCGGCGAGCGCTTCGGCGAGGGCAAGATGATCGTGTTCGCCCCGGGCCCGCCCGCCGTGCTCGAAGCCGAAAGCGCGGCCACGCTAATGCTGCTGGGCGGCGAGCCGCTCGGGCCGCGCTACATCGAATGGAACTTCGTGTCCTCCTCGAAGGCGCGGATCGAACAGGCCAAGGCGGACTGGCGGGCCGGCCGCATGAAGCTGCCGGACCTCGACGACGGCGAGTTCATCCCGCTGCCGCCGGGTCCGCCGCCGCCGCCCAACCCGATGTCGTGAAGGCTATTCCGCCGCCCGTTCGCGGGCGGGGCAGACGCTCCCGATCGCGGCGCTGAGCTGTTCGGGCGTGAACGGCTTGGTCAGCACTATCACGTCCTCCGGCCGCTTCGAGATCGACTGGATGTCCGCATATCCGGTGATGATGATCGCCGGCAGCCCCGGCACGATCTCGCGCGCCCGCCGGATCACGTCGGCGCCCGAGACGAGCGGCATCGCATAATCGCTGACGATCAGGTCGCAAGCCCCAGGAGCACGCGCCAGCGTCGCGAGCAATTCGGTTCCGTCCGCCAGCTGGCTGACTTCGTGCCCGAGATCCTCGAGCAAGGCGGCGGTCGTGGCCCGCACCCCGGGGTGATCGTCGACCAGCAGGATGCGCAGCGACCCGGCGTCGTTGGCGCGGCCGAGGCTCGGCTCCTCCCTGATCGCTTCGGTCGATCCCTCCGCACGCGCCGGAGCCCTGGGCAGCCAGATCTCGGCGCGGGTCCCCTTGCCGACCTTGCTGTCGATCCGGATCGCGCCGCCGGACTGCTTGGCGAAGCCGTAGACCATCGACAGGCCGAGACCGGTGCCCTTGCCGACATCCTTGGTGGTGAAGAACGGCTCCATCACCTGTTCGAGGATATCCGGGGCGATGCCGCAGCCGCTGTCGCTGACGGCGAGCACGACATATTCGCCCGGCGGCACGCCGAGCTCGCCCTCCGCATCGACCACGACGTTGCTGCCCGAGATCCTGATCGGCCCGCCCTCGGGCATCGAATCGCGAGCGTTGATGATGAGGTTCATCAGCGCCAGCTCGAGCTGCGTCTCGTCCGCATAGGCGCACCACAGGTCGTCGTTCGTCTGCCACTCGAGCTGCACGAGGCCGCCGAGCGTGTGGGCGAGCAGATCGGTGACGGTCGCCGAAAGCTTGCCGATCTGGATCCTCGCCGGCTCCAGCTTCTGCCGCCGCGCGAAGGCGAGCAGCCGCCCAACCAGCTCGGAGCCCTGTTCAGCGGCGTGGCGGGTCATGGTGACGATCCGGCGATGGTCGTCATCGAGCGCGACCCGCCGCTCGATCAGCCCAAGCCCGCCGAGCACCGCGGCGAGCAAATTGTTGAAGTCATGAGCGATGCCGCCGGTGAGCTTGCCGATCGCGTCCATCTTCTGGGAGTGGATCAGCTGGGTCTCGAGCAGCTTGCGGTCGGTGACGTCCATCAGCGTGCCCGCGAATTCAACCGGGCGGCCGCCACCGTCCCTGAGCAGCACGGTCTGGTCGAGGAAGTGCTTGTATTCGCCGTTCGCGCACCGCCAGCGATACTCGACTGAAAAGGCTCCGGTTTCACCCCGGGCGGCGAGCGCGGCGAGAACGCGCTCGCGATCGTCGGGGTGCAACTGCTCGGCCCACAGGTCCGGATGCTCCCGTACGTGCTTGTAGCTATAGCCGGTGACCGCCTCGAAATTGCCGCTGACGAACGCCGGCACGCGCGGATTCACGTCGAGCGGCTCGAGGTACAGGATGATCGGCAGCGACTCGATGATCGCCGCCTGCCGCTGCTGGGCGAGCCTGAGCTCCTGCTCGACCCGCAGCCGCTCGGCATTGGCCTTGAGATTGGCATCGAGCAGCGCCTGCTCCTGCTGCGCCTTGCGCTCGATCTCGCGGGTCATGACGAACAAGTCGACGAACACCGCCACCTTCGAGCGGAGCACGATGGCCTCGACCGGCTTGAACACATAATCGACCGCGCCCATCGCGTAGCCGCGCATCAAATGCTCTTTTTCCTTGTTCACCGCCGACAGGAAGACGATAGGGATCCGCTTGGTCTGCTCGCGGCCGCGGATGATCTGGGCGGTCTCATAGCCGTCCATTCCGGGCATGTAGACGTCGAGCAGGATCACCGCGAACTCGCCCTTCAGCAGGTGACGCAGAGCCTCTTCGCCCGAC
>DASZDE010000184.1:0-11450 GCA_035942355.1 Allosphingosinicella sp.
GGTCAGCCACGGCCTCTTCGCCCAGGAATCGGGCCTGGGTGAGCTCCAGGTGCAGCAGTTCAATCCCGAGCGTTTCAACGACCGCTGGTGGCAGGCGGCGCTGACGATCGAGGGCAAGATCGGCATCTTCGACATCACCTATGCGGGCGCCTATCTGAAGCGCCGGGTCAGCGGCTCGTCAGATTATGTGGATTATGCCTATTTCTACGATGCTCTGGCCGGTTACGGCGCCTATTTCTACGACAATGACGGGGATTTGGTAAATCCTAACCAGTATATTATCTCCGACGACCGCTTTACCAAGCAGAGCCACGAATTGCGCTTTGCGACGCCGGCCGAAGACCGCGTGCGGTTCATCGGCGGCCTTTTTTATCAGCGCCAGACGCACAATATCGAGCAGAATTACATCATCGACGATATCGCCGATGCGATCACGGTGCCGGGGACCGAAAGCAACATCTGGCTGACCAAGCAGTTCAGGGTCGATCGCGACTACGCCCTGTTCGGCGAGATGACGGGAGACATCACCGACAAGCTCAGCTTCACGATCGGCACCCGCGTCTACCGTTACGACAACTCGCTCGTCGGCTTTTTCGGCTACAGCGCCGGCTACAGCAGCAGGACCGGCGTCGCGGCGTGCTTCGCCCCCGCCGTGGGCGCGGGCTCGCCCTGCACCAATCTCGACAAGCAGACCGCGGACACCGATTTCATCCACCGTCTGAACCTGACCTACAAGTTCAACGACGACGCCTTGATCTATGTGACCCAGTCGCGGGGCTTCCGGCCGGGCGGCATTAACCGCCGCGGCGAGCTGCCGCCTTATTTCCCCGACTTCATCAACAATTGGGAGTTCGGCTTCAAGACCAGCTGGGCCGACAACCGGGTGAGGCTGAACGGCGCGATCTACCAGCTCGACTGGTCCGACATCCAGCTGTCGTTCCTCGGCGCCAACGGGCTCACCGAGATCAGGAATGCGGGCAATGCCCGGATACGCGGCGCCGAGATCGATTTGTTCGCTCGGCTGGCGCCGGGCCTGACCGTCAGCGCCGGCGCGGCCTATAACGATGCCGAGATCACCGAGGATTTCTGCCTGATCGCCAATGAAGCGTTCAATTGCGCCCTTCCCGGCCCCGACGGCGAGGAAAACGCCTTGCTGGCGCCGGCCGGCACCAGGCTTCCGGTCACTGCCAGGTTCAAGGGCAATATCCTCGCCCGCTACGAGTTCCCGGTGGGCACGTTCGATGCCCATGTCCAGGCCGGGCTGGTCCACGAGGGTCGCCGGACCCCAGACCTGCGGCTGGCGGAACGCGCCATCATCGGCGACTTGTCCTCCTACAATATCGTCGATCTCAGCGCCGGGCTGAAGAGCGGCAATTGGTCGGCGGAGCTGTTCGTCAAGAATCTGTTCGATGAGCTCGGCCAGGTCACGCGCGGGGTGAACTGCCTCGAAACCGTGTGCGGCGATCCGGAAGGCCAAACCCGGATCGGGCCGAAAATCTATACCTGGGTGAGCCAGCCGCGGACGATCGGACTGAAGATCGGTACCAAGTTTTAAGGCAGTGCGGTCGCTTCGCGGCCGCCTCGCAGGCGGGCGCTGCCGCATGTGCGGGTCTGGGGCCGTGATCGGGGAACGTATGCCCGGCCTGCTGAGCCTGGCGCCGATGGTGATGCCTGCCCTTCCCCCTGTGGGCGCGGCGCTCAGCCGCGGCGGATCAGCCTGCCCAGGAAGGAGCGGTCGGCCAGCACCTCGCGCGCGGCATTGTGGCCGGGCGCGCCGGTCACGCCGCCGCCCGGATGGGTGCCGGCACCGCACATATAGAGGCCTTTGACCGGCCCGCGATAGGCGCCGTGGCCGAGCACCGGCCGCGCCGACCAGAGCTGGTCCAGGGTCATGTTGCCGTGCATGATGTCGCCGCCGACGAGGCCGAACTTGCGCTCGAGGTCGAGCGGCGACAGGCTCATCCGGCCGAGCACCGACGCTTTGAAGCCGGGCGCATATCGGTCGACGGTGTCGATGATCAGATCGGCCGCCCCGTCGCGATGCGCGTCCCATTCAAGGTCCGGCGCGAATTGCTGGCAGAACAGGCTGGCGACATGCTGCCCCGGCGGCGCGAGGCTGGTGTCGACGATCGAGGGGATGAGCATCTCGACGATCGGTTGCTGCGACATGCCGAACTGTTTCGCGTCGAGGAAGGCGCGATCCATATAGTCCAGTGTCGGCGCGATGATGATGCCCGACTGAAGATGCTCGCCGGGCTCCGGTAGCGCCGCGAAGCGCGGCAGTTCGGACAGGGCGACGTTCATCCGGAAGGTGCCGGAGCCCGCCTTGAACGCCTTGATGCGGCGAACGAATTCAGGACCCAGATCGGCCGGGTCCATCATCCGCTCGTAAAGCAGCTTGGGACCCACGTTGGCGATGACCGTGCCGGCGGCGATCTCCTCGCCGCTCTCCAGCCGCACCCCGGCGACTTTGTTGCCGTCGACCAGCACGCGCGCGACCGGCGCCTCGAGGCTGATCTCGACCCCCGCGGCTCGGCACACCTTCGCCATCGCCTGGGTGATGGCGCCCATGCCGCCGACGCTGTGGCCCCAGGCGCCGCGCTTGCCGTTCACCTCGCCGAACACGTGGTGGAGAAGGACATAGGCACTGCCCGGCGTGTCGGGGCTGGCGTAATTGCCGACCACCGCGTCGAAGCCGAATGCGGCCTTCACCGGCTCGCTCTCGAACCAGCTGTCGAGAAAGACGCGGGCGCTCTTCACGAACAGGTCGAGCACGTCCCGCTGCTGCTCGAGCGGCATGCGGGCAAGCCGGCGGCCCTGGCGGGCGCCGTCGATCAGCGTCTTGAGGCCGTCGCCCAGGTTCGGCGGCGTCTGCAGCGCGAGATCGCGGAGCACGTCCGCGACATTCTCCAGCGCGGCATAATAAGCCGGGAGGGTGTCGGCGTCCCGGGCGGAGAATTTGCGGAACTCGGCCTGGGTTTTCTCGAGGCCGCCGCCGAGCTTGAGATAGCTCCCGTCCTGCTGCGGCAGGAAGTTCGAGATCGGCCGCTCGATCACCTTGTAGCCGT
The DNA here is from genome assembly GCA_035942355.1 of Allosphingosinicella sp. Lineage (GTDB taxonomy): Bacteria > Pseudomonadota > Alphaproteobacteria > Sphingomonadales > Sphingomonadaceae > Allosphingosinicella. The sequence goes on from DASZDE010000184.1 coordinate 3,069, forward strand.
GCTCGGCGAGCTTCATGTCGCTTATCACTTTCGGCTGGAGCAGGCTCACCGTGTAGCTCGCCACCGAGTTCCGAAACCCCGGGTGGAATTCCTCGGTCACCGCGGCGCCGCCCACCACGCCGCGCCGCTCGACGATCCGGACCTTGAGGCCCGCGCGGGCGAGATAGAAGGCGCAGACGAGGCCGTTATGGCCCGCCCCGATGATGATCGCGTCATACTTGTTCGTCATTTTCCCTCGTCATTCCTGCGGAAGCGCGAATCCAGCTTCCTTGGCACCAGCGCTGGCAGCTGGATCCTCGCTTTGGCGGGGATGACGTTAATGGACTGGCGACAGCATGGCTCTGTGGCTCCAGCCCGGCGCCGGCGCATGTCGCTGCCGCGTTTCCGGAATGAGCGCCCGCATCTTGCGGCAGAAGCTGCGCAGGCATACTTCTTCCTCGCTCAGCGGGCCGACGGTGAAGCTCTGCGACCGCATGCCCTCCTGGACGCGGGCGATCAGCGCGCCATCCTCGGCGCTGACCTGGCGGTTGATCCGCCAGTTGAGATAGCGCGCCGCCTTCATCTGGCGGCGCCATTTTTCAGGCGTATAGGCGTCGGGCAGCACATAGCTGATCTCGCGGATCAGGGTCTCGGTCGGCGAGAGCGGCAGGAACTGCATGAAGTCGATCTGGTCCGGATATATGTCGAAAGCGACGTTCGGCCACAGCTTGAAATAGAGCCAGTAACGCTGCGCCTCCACCGGCAGATGCGGGACCGGCGGCAGGATGCGCTGGTACATGAGCTCGGACCAATTGGCGGACGGCCGATCGATCATAGCGCCCCACATCCGGTCGACATGCTCCTCGGCCTCCACCCCGTAGCCGCGCCCGAACAGGCGGGTTAGGCCGGGATGGGCGATCGGAATGTGGAGGCCGTCAGAATAATTGTCGCCGACATTCTTCCAATTGACCGGCCGCGGCCGCAGCGTGACGCGGCCCCCGGCGCGAAGCTCCTCGAAGCGATAGGGCGCGATCCGCTCCTCATAGGGCGCCATCATGGTCGCGACCGACGGCCCGCCGCTGGCCAGCCGGACGAAGACGAAGCCCCGCCAGATTTCGAGCTCGACCGGCGCCAGGCCATGCTTGCCGGTGTCGAGGCCCGCATAGCCGCTCTTGCCCGGAACGCCCGCGAGCCGCCCGTCGAGCTCGTAGGTCCACGCATGATAGGGACAGACGAATTTCCTGGTGCAGCCTGAGGCGCCGTCGAGGATGCGCGATCCCCGGTGGCGGCAGACGTTGGTGAAGGCGCGCACCGCCATGTCCTTGCCGCGGACCACGACGATGCTCTCGCCGAGGAAGTCGAGCGTATGCCAATCGCCGGTGTTCGGCACGTCGCTGAGGTGGCAGACCACCTGCCAGCTCGGCCGCATCACCCGCTCCATCTCGACCCGGAAACATTCCGGATCGTGATAGGTCCAGGCGGGAAGGCTCCAGCCCTCGTCGGGATCCACATTGGCAAGGCGCTTGGCGAGGGGCTGGGTCATGGCGGCTATCCCGGCTGTTTGTACGACTGTATAATAAGGAGTAGGTAAGCGCAATGACCAGAGCGGCCGCCACCCGCGAATCCGCCGACGTCCGGCGCCAGTCGCTGATCGAGGCAACCGCCGCCTCGCTGGCGCAGGTCGGCGTGGCGGGCACTTCGGTGCGGGCGATCTGCGCGCGGGCGGGCGTGTCGCCGGGGCTGCTGCGGCATTATTTCGACGGCGTCGACGCGCTGATCGTCGCGACCTATCGGGAGGTCGCCGCCCGGGTGTCGCGGACATTGGCCGAAGCGGCCGACGCGGCGGGCCCGGATCCTCGCACTCGGCTGATTGGCTTCCTGACCGCCAGCTTCCGCGCCCCGATCGCGGATGCCTCGCTGCTCGCGACATGGCTCGCCTTCTGGAGCCTGGTGAAGACCCGGCCAGCCATCGCCGAGGTTCATCGCCGAACCTATGACGACTATCGCGCGGAGCTCGAGACCCTGCTCGAGGGCTGCGGCGTTGCGCGTGCCGAAGCGGGGCCGGCGGCGATCGCGCTGACTGCGCTGGTCGATGGGCTGTGGCTGGAATTGTCGCTCGACCCGGCCACCTTCTCGGCCGAGGAGGCGCGCGCGATGGCCGTGCGCTGGCTCGACGCGCAGCTCGAGGCGCCGCGGCTCAGCGGCTGAGGTCGGTTAGGATCGAGCGCCAATGGGCGAGGGCGGGGGCGATCTGGTTGACCGGGATGCGTTCGTTCAGCCCGTGCGCGAAACCATCCTCGGCCCGCATGAACAGCCCCGACACGCCGTAGCTCGGCACGCCGGCAGCGCGGAAATGGAGGCTGTCGGTGGCGCCGGCCGACATGCTCGGCGTGACCTCCAGCCGCGGGTAGCGCGCCTTCACCGCCTTGGTCACCGCCGCCATCACATCCGCCCGCAGCGGCGAGGCGTCGCTGAACGCCGGGTCGTCGATCACGGTGATCTTGGCGGTGCCGTCGGCGATCACCTTCGCCAGCTCCTGCTTCACCGCCTCGATCGATACGCCGGGAAAGATGCGGCAATTGACGTTGGCGGTCGCGCGCTGCGGCAGTGCGTTCGGCGCATGCCCGCCGCTGACCATGGTCGCGACGCAGGTGGTGCGGATCTGGCCTACATATTCCGGCTTGGACGAAATCAGCTTCGCGGCCGCCATGTCCGTGGGGTCGGCCGCATAGCGCGCCATCGCCGCGCCGAGCTCGCCGCCCACCTGCCGGCTGGCCGCTTTGAGCGAGGCGACGGTGAGCTCGTTCGACATCGGTGCGAACGCATGACGGTCGAGCCGGTCGAGCGCCCGCGCCAGGCGGTAAATGGCGTTGGTGCCGGTCGGCGCGCTCGAATGACCGCCGGGATCGGTGATCTCGATCTGATAATCGGCATAGGTCTTCTCGCCCGCCTGCAAGCCGTAAAAGACCGGCTGGTTGGCTTCGCTGAGGAGCCCGCCGCCGCCATCGCCGTTCAGCGCCATCTCGGCGCCCTTGAACTTCTGCGCGAGCGCACGCGTGGTCGCCATTTGGGTCTCTTCATCGCCCGAGAGCGCAAGGACCAGCGTCCTGCGCGGCTTGAAGCCCTCGGCCTTGAGGCGGGCGAGCGTCGCCACCATCATCGACACGTCGAACTTGTTGTCCTCCGAGCCGCGCCCGAAAATATAGCCATTCTCCTCGACGGCAGTGAACGGATCGCGCTGCCAGTCCGCCGGCTTCGCCTCGACTACGTCCATATGGCCGAGCAGGACGATCGGCTTTGCGTCGGTGGTGCCGCGATAGTAAGCGACGAGGGTGGCGGTCTCGCCCATCTTGGCGATCTCGATGTCGCCGTCGGCAAAGCCCGCCTGCTTCAGCACCGAAGCGAGGTAGGCCGCATAGGCCGGCACCTGGCCCTGCCCCTCGACGGTTTTGAAGGCGACCGACCGCTTCAATATCTCCTTGGCCTGCGCCTCGTGCGCGGCGGGGACGCGGGCCTGTTGCGCCAACCCGGAGGAGGCGAACGTTGCAGCGAGCAGCAGAATGCCGAGACGAAGTGCACGCATGTCAGCCGATCCCCCAAAATGGATCGGGCCTGTCTGCGATGGATTTGCGTGCGAGGCAACAGCGAGGTGGTGCCGGCCTCCCGCCTGGGGCAAACGGGGGGCGATGACGATCCAGGCTGGAGCCGCGACCATAGCCCAGGCGGCGCGGGCCGTGCTGTTCGCCGCCGACCCTCGGGACAAGGTCGCCGCGGCGCGCGCTGCGGCTCGCGACTGGCGGCGCGGGATGCTCCTCCATAGGTTCGATGTCGCAATGCCGGACCGGCCGGCACGGCCCGCGCGCCCCGAGCTGCGGCCGGCCTCGCAGATGCCGAAGCGCGGCAAGGGCGGATCGGAGCGGGGACGGATCGCGATGCTCCATGCGCTCGCCCATATCGAGTTCGGCGCGATCGACCTTGCCTTCGATCTGATCGGCCGCTTCGGCAGCGGCTTTCCGCGACCGTTCGTCGACGATTGGATCGGGGTCGGCGCCGACGAGGCGATCCACTTCGCCCTGCTCGACCGGCGGCTCAGGAGCCTCGGCTCCGGCTATGGCGAGCTTCCGGCGCATGACGGCCTGTGGGAGGCGGCCGCGGCGACGGCCGGCGATGCGCTGGGCCGGCTGGCGGTGGTGCCGATGGTGCTGGAGGCGCGCGGCCTGGACGTGACTCCGGCCACGGTGGCGCGGTTCGAAGCGGCCGGCGACGCTCGTTCGGCGGCGATCCTCAGCCGCATCTACCGCGACGAGATCAGGCATGTCGCAGCCGGCGCACGATGGTTCAAATCGGCCTGCGAATCCCGCAAAATCGAGCCCGTTTCGCAGTGGAAACAGTTAATCACCCGCTACTTTCGGGGCACCCTGAAGCCTCCGTTCAACGCTTCGGCGCGCGATGAAGCCGGTTTATCCCGCGATTACTATTTAGGGCTTGCTGAGCAAGAGGATGTTTAACACTCTCCAGCCACACGTCACGGGGTGGGCAACTTCCTGACGAAAAAGCCGGGCAGAAATGCCTTTTTGAGGGACTCATGGTCGCCGTGCGTGGCCGTGCCGACCGTTGGGGTCGACCGGGGATTGCAATGACGAATTTGGTTCAGGCGAAGAATGTTCCGGGGGCTCGGAAGTTCCGTAACTTTTTCAGACCACGTGATTTTTTCTTCCATGACGGCAGGAGCCTGCGGCGCATCAGCATCGGCGTTCCGGTTCAGATTTCGGCGGCCCTGGCTGCCCTTCTTTTGGTCCTGTGGTCCGCCTTTGCCGCCGCCCAGCTGTTCGCCGCCCCGCCGGCCAACGCCGCTGATGTCGCCCGCATGGAGCGCCAGGTCGAAGCGATGCAGGCCGACGTCCAGGCGATCAAGGCCGCGGCCGAGCAGCGCTACCAGCTGACCGAGCGCGAGGTCCGCAAGCTCGGCATCGATCCGAAGCGCTTCACCGGCACCGGCGGCCCGTTCGAGGCGGTCCAGCCGCTCAAGGCCGATCCCAAGTTCAAGCAATTGTTCATGAGCTGGAAAAAGCTCGACCAGATCGAGCAGGGCACCATCGCCATCCCGTCGACCCAGCCGGTCCGGGGCACTTCGCTCACCTCGGGCTACGGCGTCCGCTCCGACCCGTTTCGCGGCCGCGCCGCGATGCACGCCGGCATCGATTTGGCGGGGCCGCTCGGCACTCCTATCTACGCGACCGCCGACGGCTTCGTGCAGCGCTCCGAATGGGTCGGCGGCTACGGCAACCTCGTCGAGCTCAACCACGGCCGCGGCATCCAGACCCGCTTCGGCCACCTGTCGCGCTCCATGGTGCGTGCCGGGCAGCGGGTGAAGCGCGGCGACCTCATCGCCTATATGGGCTCGACCGGCCGCTCGACCGGCAGCCATCTTCACTATGAAGTGCGGATCGACGGCAAGGCCGTGAACCCGGTCCCGTTCATGCAGTCGAACGACTATCTGCTCGCGGTGCAGCGCCGCGCCGCCGCCGCCACCCGGCAGGTGGCGATGGGCGGCCCGCGCGTCCCCACCAAGTAACGGCGCCAATACACGGGAGAGGATGAGCCTCTCCGGGAAGCCGGCGGCCTATTCACGGCTCCGTCATCCCGGCGCAATGGCTCCGTCATCCCGGCGCAGGCCGGGATCCCGGGACGCGGAGTCGCTGGAGCCATTCAGTAGCTCGAGGCCCCTCTAATCCGGCAAGATCATTCCGCGGCGGCGGGTTCTCGTTGGCGGCCCGTCGTTCGCCGGGGCGACGTCTTACTTCCCCCGTTTCTTCCGGTGCTTTTCGAGGTCGAGGACCATGTTGGCGTCGCCCTCGGGAAGCAGGCCGAGCCGGCGGGCGACCTGCTGATAGGCTTCGGCCTCGCCGCCGAGGTCGCGGCGAAAGCGGTCCTTGTCGAGCTTCTCGTTGGTCGCCATGTCCCAGAGCCGGCAGCCGTCGGGGCTGATTTCGTCGGCCAGGATGATGCGGCTGAAGTCATTTTCCCAGATCCGGCCGAACTCGAGCTTGAAATCCACCAGTCGGATGCCGATGCCGGCGAACAGCCCGGCCATGAAGTCGTTGATGCGCACCGCCATGTCGGCGATGTCGTTCATCTCCTCCTGGCTGGCCCAGCCGAAGCAGGCGATATGCTCGTCGGCGATCATCGGATCGCCAAGCGCGTCATCCTTGTAATAATATTCGATAATCGTGCGCGGGAGTTGGGTGCCTTCCTCGATGCCGAGCCGCTTCGACAGCGAGCCGGCGGCGACGTTGCGCACCACCACTTCGATCGGCACGATCTCGACCTGGCGGATCAGCTGCTCGCGCATATTGAGGCGGCGAATGAAATGGTGCGGGATGCCGATCTGCCCGAGCATAGTGAAGATATGCTCGGAGATGCGGTTGTTGAGCACGCCCTTGCCGGAGATCGTGCCCTTCTTCTGGGCGTTGAAGGCGGTCGCGTCGTCCTTGAAATATTGGATCAGCGTGCCCGGCTCCGGGCCCTCGTAAAGGATCTTGGCCTTGCCTTCGTAGATCTGGCGGCGGCGGGACATCGACAATAGCCTCCGGCGTAAAACGAGCGCGCCCCGGACGCGGCGTTGGCTGGAAACGCGCGGGCGGGGCGGTGGACGAGCCCTATAGACCAGAGTGGTAGCCCGCGCAATGAGAGCGGATCAGGCGCGCCCACCGTCCGCGGCATCGCCGGTTGCCGGTTGGGGCCGGCCCCGGCGCCACCGTGGCAGGCGCAGCCGCTTCAGCCAGCCGAGCCTGCGCGCCGCCCAGACCGTCATCGCCAGGGCCAGCAGCCACGGCAACGCCGCCAAGGCGATCGTTATCAGCGCCGCGACGCTCGCTCCGAACACCTGACCGGCGCGGCCGAGGCTGGCACGCACCGGCTGCCAGCCGCCGCCGCCGACGGGAGCGTTGCTGGCATAGGCGATGTCGACCCGCGACAGGGCCACACGCTGCTGCATCTCGGCCATCCACGAGCGGGCGGCGTCGAGCTCTTCCTGCGCCTGGGCGTAGGCGCGCTCGGCTTCGACGAGCTCGCCGACCTTGCCGCTGCGATTCTGCAGGAGGACGAGCAAACGCTCGGCGAGCGCCTGCTTGCCGCGGATGCGGGCGGCGGTGTCGTTCATCTGCTTGGACAAGTCCTCGGCTTCGATGCCGCGGCTGCCGACCGACCCGCCCGCATCGGCCACGGCTTCATCCAGCCGGTCGCCGAAGGCGCGAGCGATTCGGGCTTCGACCAGCAGCGAAAGCGCCGCCTGGGCGAATTCCCCTTCGCTGCTGTCGCGGCTCATCGATACGATGCGGCAACGCGCCGCCCCGAGCGAATCGCAGAGTGCGACATGCTTGCGCTGTGCTTCCGGGATGGCCGCGGCGGCGAGCCGGTAAGCCATGGTGTAGACGTAGGCGATCTTCGCGGCGGCGGCTTCGGGCGGCTCAGGCTCGGCGGCATCGGCGACGATGCCCGGCAAGCCATCCATGCCGCCTGCGGGCACCTGAAGATCTTGCGCGGCCATCGGGACGTCGCTGCCGCCTCCGCAGGCGGCGATGAACAGCGATGCAATCACGATCGAAAGGCGCATGGCGGTCCTCCTATCGTAATGATATATCATCATCAGGCTATTTGGAAGCCCCTAGGTTACCTTCCTGCGCACTGCGAAGCGCGGCTCCCGCCAACTGGCGCCGCCCAGGATGGCGGCGAGGCGGTCCACTGCCTCCCACACGTCCTCATAGCCGAGGTAGAGCGGGGTGAGGCCGAACCGGATCACGTCGGGCGCGCGGAAGTCGCCGATTACATCGGCCGCGATCAAGGCCTGGCAGATTTCGAACGCGTGCTTGTGGCGGTACGAGATGTGGCTGCCGCGCCGCTCCGGGTCGCGCGGGCTGACGCATGCGAGGCCGTGGCCGGCGCAGCGCTCGTCGACCAGGGCCGCGAACAGGCGGAACAGCGCGACCGACTTCGCCCACAGCGCCGCCATGTCGGCGCCGGCGAAGCTGTCGATGCCGCTCTCGAGCGCGAGCAGGCTCAGCATTGGCGGGGTGCCGGCGAGGAAGCGGGCGATGCCGGGGGCGGGGATATAATCGTCGGTGAAGGCGAAGGGGGAGGCATGGCCCATCCAGCCGCGCAGCTTCGGGACCAGCCGCTCCTGGAGATGCTCCGCTATGTAGAGGAAGGCCGGCGCGCCGGGGCCGCCGTTCAGATATTTGTAGCCGCAGCCGACGGCAAGCTCGGCGCCGTCCCGGTTGAGGTTGAGCGGCACCGCGCCGGCGCTGTGGCTGAGGTCCCACAAGGTGAGCGCGCCGGCCGCGCGCGCGCGCGCGGTGACCTCGGCCATGTCGAAGCGGAAGCCGGCCTTGTAGTGGACATGGG
>DASZDE010000185.1:0-35496 GCA_035942355.1 Allosphingosinicella sp.
GTTCAAGCCCAAGTCGCGCGAGGCGCTCCAGCAGGGCTATGTCGCCATCGGCAAGCGGCTCGACGCGACGCTCCCGAAGCTGTTCCGGACGCTGCCGAGGGCGCCGCTCGAGATCCGCCCGGTGCCCGCCCTCACCGAAAAGGGCGCCGCCCGCGGCTCTTATAATCCCGGCACGCCCGACGGCTCGCGGCCCGGCATTTTCTACTTCAACGCCTACGACCTGCCGTCGCGGACCACACCGGGGATGGAGACGCTGTACCTTCACGAAGGCGCGCCGGGACATCATTTCCAGATCAGCCTCGCCCAGGAGAATGAGGCGCTTCCCAAATTCCAGCGCTTCGGCGGCAACACCGCCTATGTTGAAGGCTGGGGCCTCTACGCCGAGACGCTCGGCCGGGAGCTCGGCGTCTATACCGACCCCTATCAATATTTCGGCTTCCTCGATTCGCAGCTATTCCGCGCCATCCGGCTGGTGGTCGATACCGGCATCCACTCGAAGGGCTGGACGCGCGACCGGACCATCAAATACATGATGGACAACAGCTCGCGCGGCCTCAGCAACGCCACCGCCGAAACCGAGCGCTACATCGCCATGCCCGGCCAGGCGCTCGCCTATAAGATCGGCCAGCTCAAGATCAGCGAACTGAGGGCCCGGGCGGAGAAGGCGCTGGGGCCGCGCTTCGACGTCGCCGAGTTCCACGAGCAAGTGCTGATGACCGGTGCGCTGCCGCTGGCCGTGCTCGAGCGCAAGATCGACGACTGGATCGCGGCCAAGCAAGCGGGCTGAGCCGCCGGTGCGGGCCGAACGTCCCCTGTTGGAATGCCCCGCCTGCGGCCGCGCCTTCGCCAATGCCTACCAGTCGCACGCCTGCGGACGCCACGACCTCGAAAGCCATTTCGCCGGCAAGCCGCCGCTCGTCCGCGACATCTACGAGGCCTTCCTCGCCATGCGCCCGAAAAGACCCGAATCGCCTTCCAAGGCGCATGTCCTTCGCCCAGCTGACCGTGCGCTGGCACTGGGTGCTCGGCCATCTCATCCTGGCCTGGCGCACTGAGGACCCGGTCTTCACCAAGGTGGAGACCTTCTCGCCGCGCAATCACGCCCATCATTTCCGGCTCGACTCACCCGAAGCGGTGGCGCGGCTGCAGGGCTTCGCCCGCGAGCCCTATGCGGTCGGGCGACAGGAGCATGTAGGCTAACGGGCGAGGAGCTGGCTGGTTCGGCTTGCTGGCAGTATGGACCTGAACGCGGGGCGGGCGTAAATACCGTAGCAGGATCGGAACGAATGGCTGCATCGAACGCAAATACCTCGGCTGTAGACCAAGATACAGTGGAAACGCTGCAGTCTGCTGCCCTCGAAGGCTTCGGTGAAGCAGGTGTCGAGAACGTCGACGTGGTCATCGCCAACGACCATACCGGGGAGCCCGCCATAATGGTGCAGGTGAAACATCACCTAGTGCCTAAGCCACTAAGTCTGAAGCTGATTTTCGAGGGGGATCGCGCTGTCCGAGACGCAGCTTGGCAGAAAGGCGAGCGGCGATTTGTTTACATCGTCCACCAGTATGACGAGAAACAAGAGGTGACCGCCGGGCAGTGATCGACGATCTGCTCGCATTGGCGGACCGCTTGGCGAAGGCGAGTCCACGGAGGCCGAGACAGGCGGATCTGCGTCGATCTATCAGTACGGCCTACTATGCGCTGTTTCACGCTCTGGCGAAAAGCGGGGCTGATCTCCTGGTTGGTACGACCAAGGCGCACCGATCCGAAAAAGCGTGGCAACAGATGTATCGTGCCTTGGACCATGGGCGAGCGAAGACCGCGTCGGAAGCCGCGCGCAATCTCGGCTTTCCGCAAAACCTGAAGGATTGTGCCGACGCCTTCGTAGAGCTGCAAAAGGCCAGACACGATGCGGACTATGACCCTCTTTTTCGGCCGTCACGCCAAGACGCCCTACAAGCTGCGGCTCGAGCACGGGACGCGATTTCCAAGCTTCGTGGCGCTGCGCTAAAGCACAAGCGGGCTTTCGCGGTGCAACTGCTCATGCAGAAGCGGTAGCTTCCAGGGCTTCGGCGATCAGGCGGCGGCTGTTGGCGATCCCGTAAAGCGCGATGAAGCTTCCCATGCGGGGTCCCTGGCCGGTGCCGAGCAGGGTCTCGTATATGGCGCGGAACCAGTCTCGGAGATTGTCGAAGCCCGCCGCCTTGCCGACCTCGTAGACCTCGGTCTGGATATCCTCGGCGGAGGTGTCCTCAGGCATTGCAGCAAGCTTTGCATCCAGAACGCGGAGCGCCGCGGCCTCGCGCTCGTCGGGTGCGCGGCGGCGAAGCGAGCCAGCGACGAAGTCGCGGAAATAAGCCAGGGCGTGGCCGATAAGCCCATCCAGCTCCGGGTGGGTCTCCGGCGCGGCTTCCGGCGCGTAGCGCTTGACGAACGCCCACAGCAGATCCTTGTCGTCGGTCGAGGCGACGCCGACCAGATTGAGCAGCAGCGCGAAGCTGAGCGGCATCCGCGCCGGCGGCACCTGCCCGGCGTGGACATGGTGGACCGGATTTCCGAGCCGCTTGTCCCACGCCTGCTCGGGGTAGGCGGCGAGGAACTGCTGATATTCGTCGACCGCCCGCGGGATGATCGAAAAGGAGAGCTGCTTCGCCTTCCTGGGCTCGCGGTAGATGTAGAAGGCCAGGCTTTCCTGCGGCGCGTAGGTGAGCCACTCCTCGATCGTCAGGCCGTTGCCCTTCGACTTCGAAATCTTTTCCCCATTCTCATCGAGGAACATCTCGTAGCTGAAGCCCTCGGGGGGCCGGCCGCCGAGGATGCGGGCGATCTTCGAGCTCTGCACGACGCTGTCGATCAGATCCTTGCCGGACATCTCGTAATCGACGCCGAGCGCCACCCAGCGCATCGCCCAGTCCACCTTCCACTGGAGCTTGGCGCCGCCGGAAAGGATCGACTGCTCCACCGTCTCGCCCGAGGCCGGATCGGTGTAGCGGACGGTGCCGGCGTCGGGGTCGGCCACCTCGATCGGCACCTGCAGGACCTTGCCGTTCACCCGGCTGATCGGCAGCACCGGCGAATAGGTCGCCCGCCGCTCCTCCCCAAGGGTGGGCAGCATCACGCCCTGGATCGCGTCGTAATTGCGCAGCACCGCCTTCAGCGTCGCATCGAACCGGCCGGAGCCATAGCAGTCGCTCGAGGCGAGGAACTCGTAATCGAAGCCGAACCCGTCGAGGAACTGGCGGAGGATGCCGTTATTGTGGTCCGCGTAGCTCGGATGGCCGCAGCCGAACGGATCGGGCACCTTGGAAAGCGGCTGATCGAGATGCTGCATCATCATCTCGTGATTGGGAAGGTTTGGCGGCACCTTGCGCATCCCGTCCATGTCGTCCGAAAAGGCGATCAGGCGGGTCGGCCAGTCGACCATTTCCGACAGCGCGTGGCGGACCATCAGGGTCCTCGCCACTTCCTGGAAGGTGCCGAGGTGCGGCAGCCCGCTCGGTCCGTAGCCGGTCTCGAACAGGACCGCGCGGGGGCCGGGGCCGTCCGGATAGCGCTTCAGCAGCTTGCGGGCCTCCTCATAGGGCCAAGCCTTGGCCACCATCGCTGCCTCGCGAAGCTCCTGAGGTACCGACAAGAGTTGCCCTTTCGTTCCGCGCATAGCATCTAGGGCGGATGGCGGCCTCTTTGCCTTATCCTGCGCTCCACGCAACCCATGGCGGTATCTGGCTCGCGAGGGGTGAAGGGGGGGTCGAGGCAGTGGGCCGCGGCCAGGCGATCGCACGGGCGGCCGAGACGCCGGTGATCATGCTCAATGCGCCTTTGGTGGGGCAGAGGCTCGGCTATCCCGATTTGTCGGGGCTCGATCTGCTCGAGCTGTTCGCCTTCGTCCATCCCGCCCGCTTTGCCGTGCCGACGCCCAGGGGGCTGGCTCACGCACTTGGCCTGCCGCCGCCGCACGACGATGCCGAGGCGCCCTCTTTCCTGCTGCGCGCCGCTGCCGCCTTGCTGGAGCGGATGGAATCGGCGGACTGGCCCGAGCGCGAAGGCGCCTGGGCTTCGGCGCAGTCGCTGTACCGGCTGCGCTGGTCCTGGGCGCCCGCCGTCGCGGAGCGGCTGAAGCGGCCGGAGCGGGACGAGAGATGGCTGTTCTCGAAGCTGCCCGAGTGGGAGGAAAAGGCGCCGCGGCCGCAGCCGCGCCCGGTGCGCGTCGATGCGGACGAAGCGGTCGAACGGCTGGCGGCACTCACGGGCCGGGAGGCCGAGCAGCGCCTGGGCCAGAAGGATTTTGCCGCGGCGGCGACCCATGCCTTCGCGCCGCGCCGGCTCGAGGGTCAGCCCAATCTGATCCTGGCCGAGGCGGGGACCGGGATCGGCAAGACGCTGGGCTATCTGGCGCCCGCCTCGCTGTGGGCGGCGAAGGCCGACGGGGCGGTCTGGGTGTCGACCTACACCAAGGCGCTCCAGCGGCAGCTCGACCGCGAGGGTGGCCGGATCTTCCCGGACCCGCAGGAGCGCAGGAAGAAGATCGTCGTCCGCAAGGGTCGCGAAAATTATTTGTGCCTGCTGAACCTGGAAGACGCCCTGCAAGGCGGATTTGCGGGCCGGGCGGCGATCCTCGCGCAGCTGGTCGCGCGCTGGGCCGGCTACAGCAAGGACGGCGATATGGTCGGCGGCGATCTGCCCGGCTGGCTTTCCACCTTGTTCAGGCGTGCCGGCGCAACCGCGCTCACCGACCGCCGCGGCGAGTGCGTCTATGCCGGCTGCCCTCACTACCGGAAATGCTTCATCGAGCGGTCCGCGCGGGCGAGCGCCGAGGCCGACATCGTGATCGCCAACCACGCGCTGGTGATGATCAACGCCGCGCGGGCCCGGGAGACAGCCGGCACGCCCACCCGATTGGTGTTCGATGAAGGGCATCATTTGTTCGACGCCGCCGATTCGACCTTCGCGGCCGCGCTCACCGGCCAGGAGACGATCGAGCTGCGCCGCTGGCTGATCGGGCCCGAGCGCAAATCGCGCGGCCGGCGGCGCGGGCTCGCCGCCCGATTGACGGATGTCGCCTCTTACGATGAAGCCGGCGCCGCCGCGCTCGAGGCGGCAATCCAGGCGGCGGGGCTGCTCACGGGCGACGACTGGCTGCGGCGCATTGCCGAGGGCGTGCCGTTCGGCCCGGTCGAAAAGCTGCTCGCGGCGGTCCGCGGCACCGTCTACGCCCGCGCCTCGGCCCAGGATGCCGGTTACGGGCTGGAAACCGAGATGGCCGAGCTCGACCCTGCGGTGGTCGACGCGGCGGCGCCTGCCGTGGAGGCGATGGAATTGCTGCTCCGCCCGCTGGTGGCGCTCGGCAAGCGGCTCGAGGCGGTGCTCGAGGACGGCCCCGACTGGCTTGACGGCCAAGCCCGCGCCCGCATCGAAGGGGCGATCGGCGGGCTCGCCTGGCGGGTCCAGTCGCTCGGCGCGTGGATCGCGCTCGCTGCCCGCATCGGCGGCCCCGCCGATTCCGATTTCGTCGACTGGCTCGCGGTTGAGCGGGTCGACGGGCGCGAATATGACATCGGCATCCATCGCCGCTGGCTCGACCCGACCCGGCCGCTCGCCGAGACCGTGTTGAAGCGGGCGCACGGGGTGATCGTAACTTCCGCAACATTGCGCAATTCGGAGAATTGGGAGGCGGCGGCGGCCCGCACCGGCGCCTGCCATCTCGATCAGCCCCCGGCCTGCTTTTCCGCCGACAGCCCGTTCGACTATGCCGCCAACAGCGAGGTGCTGATCGTCACCGACATCAAGCGCGGCGACATCGCCCAATTGGCCGGCGGCTATGCCAGGCTGATCGAGGCTGCCGGCGGCGGCACGCTCGGCCTGTTCACCGCCATCCAGCGGCTGAAGGCGGTGCACGCCCGGATCGCGGACCGGCTCGCGCGCGACGGCCTCCAGATCTACGCCCAGCATGTCGACCCGATCGACACCGGCACCCTGCTGGACATCTTCCGCGACGATCCGCGCGCGTCGCTGCTCGGCACCGACGCGCTGCGGGACGGCGTCGACGTGCCGGGCCAGTCGCTGCGCCTGGTCGTGATGGAGGGCGTGCCCTGGCCCCGACCCACGGTGCTCCACGCCGCGCGGCGGGCGGCCGGCGGCGGCGCGGCCTATGACGATCGGGTGGTGCGAGCCCGGCTCGCCCAGGCGTTCGGCCGGCTGATTCGGCGGCAGGAGGATAGGGGCATGTTCGTATTGCTCTCGGCGGCGGCCCCGTCGCGGCTGCTGGGCGCGCTGCCGGCCGGCGTGGCGGTACGGCGGATCGGGCTTGCCGAGGCGGTCGAGCGGGTTCGCTTCCGGCTTTCAACGGCAACCGCTTTGGGGCATCAGGACCCGGTTTCAGCAGCCGAAGGGACGCCATGAAGACGCTGACGCTGCTGCGCCACGCCAAGTCGACGTGGAACGATCCGGTGGCGCGCGATTTCGACCGCCCGCTCAACCGGCGCGGGCGCCTGGCGGCGAAGACGATCGGCGGCGAGATGCGCGGTCGCGGCCTCAAGTTCGATTGCGTCGTCGCGTCGCCGGCGGTCCGGGTGATCGAAACCCTGGCCGACCTGGCGGAAGGCTATGGGGCGCCGCTCGCCCCGCAGTATGACAAGCGCGTGTACCTGGCCTCTTCCGGGACCCTGCTCGATGTCATCCACGAGATCGACGACTCGGCCGAGACGCTGCTGATCGTCGGCCACAATCCGGGGCTCGAACAGCTCGCATTGCTGCTGACGAAGGACGGGGACGGCGCCGCACGGGCCGAGCTGGCGGATAAGTTCCCGACCGCCGCGCTGGCCGAGATCAGCCTGCCGGTCGAGCATTGGCGCGAGGTCGAGGAGGAGATCGGCACCTTGGCCAGCTTTGTGAGGCCGCGGGACGTCGATCCCGAACTGGGTCCCGACGAGGACAGCCGCTGACGAATCGAGCGGAAGGATCAGTGGCCGTCGTCGAGCGCGTCGCGAAGGCTGTCCCGCACTGCGCGCAGTTCCTCGGCCGGGAAATCCGCAGGCTGGTTCGCGGGCGTCGGCACGGTCGCCGGCACCCGATCCTCGCCGTCGGCCGCGCCCCCGCCAGCGAGCAATTGCTGCACACCGCGAATCGTATAGCCGTCCTGGTTCAGCAGGCGGTGGATGCGATGCGCGAGCGCCACGTCGGCAGGGCGGTAATAGCGGCGATTGCCCGCGCGCTGCAGCGGACGCAGCTGCGGAAAGCGGGTCTCCCAATAGCGCAGGATATGTTGCGGGACCCCGAGGTCGGTCGCGAGTTCGCCGATGGTCCGGAAGGCCTGATCGCTCTTGCGGGGAGCCTCGGCCACAGCCTCAGCCGCCGTTTACGATCCGCTCGCGCATGATTTGACTGGCGCGGAAGGTAAGCACTCGGCGAGGGGCGATCGGCACTTCCACGCCGGTTTTCGGGTTGCGGCCGATGCGTTCGCCCTTGTCGCGCAGAATGAAGCTTCCGAAGCCGGAGATCTTCACATTCTGACCTTCGGAGAGCCCATGGCACATATGATGAAGGATGCGCTCCACGATATTGGCGGATTCGGCCCGCGAAAGGCCGATTTCGCGATGCACCACATCGGCCAGGTCCGCCCGAGTGAGGGTGCCTACGTCGGGCTTCCTGATCGTACCAGCATCGGCCATTGGGCATTCCCTCCCCGAGAATAATCGAAAAAGTCTAATATAGCTTGGGGTCAAGTGCAATCGGCGTTTGCGCAAGGCACGCCATTAATAGCGAATTACGGCCGCTCCCCAGGTGAAGCCGCCACCCATCGCCTCCAGCACGATCAGATCGCCGCGCCTGATCCGGCCGTCGCGCACCGCCACGTCGAGCGCCAGCGGCACCGATGCGGCGGAGGTGTTGGCATGCTGGTCGACGGTGACGATGACCCGTTCCGGCGCAAGCCCAAGCTTTCTGGCGGTCGCGTCGAGGATGCGCTTGTTGGCCTGGTGGGGCACGACCCAATCGACTTCCTCCGCCCGGTGCCCTGAGACCGCCAGGACCTCGTTGAGCACGTTTGCCAGGTTCACCACCGCGTGGCGGAAGACTTCCTTGCCCTTCATGCGAAGCTTGCCGATCGTGCCGGTGGTCGAGACGCCGCCATCCACGTAGAGCAGGTCGTTGTGGCGGCCGTCGGCGTGAAGTCGGGTGGCGAGGATGCCGCGGTCGCCGGTCTCCTCGGCCTTCAGAAGCAAGGCGCCGGCACCGTCGCCGAACAGCACGCAGGTCGCGCGATCATCCCAGTCGAGGATGCGGCTGAACGTCTCGGAGCCGATGACGAGGGCGTAATCGGCCATGCCGCCTTTCAGCATGTTGTCCGCCACCGACAGGGCGTAGAGGAAGCCGGTGCAGACCGCAGCGACATCGAACGCGATGCAATCGTCGATGCCGAGCGCCGTCTGAACGCGAGTCGCGCTGGCCGGGAAGGTCTGGTCGGGAGTGGCGGTGGCGAGGACGATCAGGCCGACCCGGTCCGGCGCGACGCCTGCCGCCGCCAGCGCCTTTTCGGCCGCTTCGGTGGCGAGGGTCGCGGTGGTCTCGCCATCGGCGGCGATGTGCCGGGCCTCGATGCCGGTGCGCTCGACAATCCACTCATGGCTGGTCTCGATGCGCTCCGCCAGCTCAGCATTCGTAACCCGCCGCGGCGGCAGCGCCGAGCCGGTCCCGACGATGGTCGAGCGGCGCGTCACTTGGCCGCCTGCTCGAGCCGGTGGGCAGAGATGTTCTCGAGATCCTCAGCGATCTTGCGGGTCAGATCCTCGCGGACCATCCGCGCGGCGACGCGGATCGCATTGGCGATGCCCTTCGCATTGGCGCTGCCGTGGCTCTTCACGACGAGCCCGTTGAGGCCGAGGAACACGGCGCCATTGTGGTTGTTCGGATCGAGCCGGTGGCGCAGCAGCTCCGTGGCGGGGCGCGAGATCAGAAAGCCGATCTTGGAACGGATCGAGCTGGTGAACGCGCGCTTGAGGAGGTCGGTAACGAAGCGGGCGGTGCCTTCGGCGGTCTTGAGCGCGATGTTGCCCGAAAAACCGTCGGTGACGACCACGTCGACGTCGCCGCGCGAGATCTTGTCGCCTTCGGTGAAGCCGTCGAAGCTCATGCCGAGATAGTCGGCCTCGCGCAGGATCGCCGCCGCGTCCTTGAGCTCGTCGGTTCCCTTCAATTCCTCGGTGCCGATGTTGAGCAGCTTCACCCGCGGGCGTTCGATGTCCAGCACGACTCGCGAATAAGCGGCGCCCATCACGGCGAATTGGACCAGATTCTGGGTGCCGCTCTCGGTATTGGCGCCGAGATCGAGCATGACGAGATCATTCTCCCCGAGCGTCGGGAGCAGGGCGGCCAAAGCCGGCCGATCGATGCCCGGCATGGTGCGCAGCGCGAGCTTGGCCATCGCCATCATCGCCCCGGTATTGCCGGCGGAAAGCGCAGCGCTCGCCTGGCCGGACTTGACCGCGTTGATCGCCCGGCCGAGCGAGCTCGTCTTGGTCCGGCGGATCGCCTGGGTCGGCTTTTCCTCGGCGGCGATCACGTCTCTGGTCGGCACCACTTCGGCCGCGCCAGCGAGCGACGGGTGCCTTGCCAGCTCGGCGCGGATCGCCTGCTCGTCCCCGAACAGCAGGAAGCACAGGTCGGCGCGGCGTGCGTGGGCGCGGGCGGCTCCGGCCACCATCACGGCCGGCCCAATGTCGCCACCCATCGCGTCGATTGCGATCCGCGGCGAAGCGCCCACCGGTCTCGCCTCCCTGACTGTCAGCCCTTAGGCCTCCACCGGTCGGATTTCGCGGCCGTTATAATGGCCGCATGCGGCGCACAGATTGTGGGGCAGGCGAAGCTCGCCGCAATTCGGGCATTCCTGGTAGTTGACCAGCTTCAACGCATGGTGGCTGCGGCGCATGTTGCGCTTGGACGGCGAGGTCTTTCTCTTGGGGACGGCCATTGTGGCACCTGTTCCGATAATAGGAGTGACTGTTGCTAGCGAGCCCGGGGCCAAGGTCAATGGCCGGATCGGCCGCAGGCCCTGGCGGCCGGGTGCTCAGCTTGAAAGCGCAGCCGCCTATAGCGGGTTCCGGCGATGTTGCAAGCATCGCATCGGCATGTCAGCTGGGGGCCTGGACACGGAGATGCAAGCCATGACGACGCTTCCGATCACGCTCACCATCGCAGGCGCCGCCGCCCTGCTCAACGTCTGGCTAGGCCTGCGCGTAAGCCTGCTCCGGCGGCGGCTCAAGGTTTCGATCGGCGACGGCGGCAATCCCGCGATTGCAACGCGGATGCGGGCTCACGCCAACTTCATCGAATATGCGCCCTTCTTCCTGATCCTGCTCGGCCTGATCGAGATGGCCAGGGGCTCCGAAACCTGGCTGTGGCTGGTGGCGATCCTGTTCATTGCCGGCCGGCTCGCCCATCCGTTCGGGATGGACCGGACGGGCGGCAACGCCTTGCGGGTGGTCGGCATCGTGCTCACCTGGGCGTGCCTGTTGGTGCTCGCCGCCTATGCGCTCGCGCTTCCTTATCTGGATCGGGCGCCGACACCCGGCGTCACTTATGCAGCGGCCCCGTATCCGGCGGAACGAAGCTGAGCTGCGCAAAGCGCCAGCTTTGCTCCGGCCTTCCCGGCCAGATCTCGGCCCGGTCGACCCCTTCGGGCGGAGCAACGCCGCCGACCTGGGCGCTGATGAACCTCCCGGTTTCCCGCAATCGGACATCGGCACCCGGATAGATTTGCTCGAGCCGCTCGCGCAAGGCCTCGGCATCGGCCGCGATCCGGCTGCTTTCCAGTTCGCGGGGCGCGCCGTCGATCAGCTCGGCGGCGGCGATCCGAAGCGCCCGCACGCCATCGTGGAGGATGCTGAAAGAGATGATCGCGGCGGCGGCGGCGTCGGCCCACCACAGACCGAGACCGAGGCCGAGGATGCCGGCCGCGCCGGCCAGGCCGGTCATCCAGTCGGCTTTCTGCATCATCGCGTCGGTGTGAAGCACCTCGTCCTGCAGCCGGCGGGCGATCGGCAGCTTGAGCCGGCCGAGGATCATCGGCGGGACCACCGAGTAGAGCAGCGCCGCGATCATCACCCAGCCCAGCCAGACCGTCTCGCCGGCGATCCGCACCGGCGGAATCGTCACATGATCGCGGCGGACGAGCGTCATCGCCGCTTCGACAAGCAGCACGGTCCCGACCAGGGTGAGGGCGACCGCCGAGACGAGGAAAGCGAGGCTGTTCATCCGCTCGAAGCCATAGGGGAAGCGCCGGTTCGGTCCCTTCCGCTCGAAATGGAGGGCGACGAGGAAGGCGATCGCCGGGATCAGGCTCAAGACGTCCTCCACCCAGGCCGTCCGCATCGCCTGGCTGGAGCCCATCGCCAGGCCGACCACGGCGATGATCGAGCCCATCCAGCCGATCGTCCACCATTCGAGCCGGGCGGCGCGGCGAAGGTCCGCCTCGATTTCGGCGGGGAGTCGTCCGCTCATGGCATGGCCGCCACCCGCGTCGCCTCCCGGTGAAGCAGGGCAATCCACGCATTTTCGCCGTTGCGGGCGGCCGCGGCGAGATGGCTGTGGCCACGGCGGCCGACCTGTTCGTCGAGCGCC
Organism: Allosphingosinicella sp.; assembly: GCA_035942355.1. GTDB lineage: Bacteria > Pseudomonadota > Alphaproteobacteria > Sphingomonadales > Sphingomonadaceae > Allosphingosinicella. The sequence continues at coordinate 11,612 of DASZDE010000185.1, forward strand.
GGCAGCAGGGTGACGCGCTTGGCCCACGGAGTCTTCGGCGTCAGCTCGCCGACGACAAGGTCGAGCTCGCCGGCTTCGAGCCTGTCGAGCAGCGGCTCCGACGCGCCGGTCTCGACCGCGGGGGCCGCGCCCGCCGCCGCACCTACCGCACGCAGGAACGCGTCCCGGCGGCGGCCCCCCACATCGGCCGGAGCGGCGATCAAGCCGACCCTGAACCGCCGCTCCGCGCGCACGCGCTCGAGGGTGCCGTCGGGATCCCGCGGGATCGCGCCGCAGCCGGCCAGCAGCAGCCCGGCAGCCAATAGGGTCCGAAAAGTCATTACGGATGCAGAACGCACCCGTCCCTTGCCCGTTCCTATGCGCGGGCCAGCGCCCGATCGCTGACGAACGGATTGGTCCGCCGCTCGTGCCCGAAACTGCTCGTCGGGCCGTGGCCGGGGATGAACAGGGTGTCGTCGCCGAGCGGCCACAATTTGCCGGTGATGGCGTCGATCAGATCCTGATGGCTGCCGCGCGGGAAATCGGTTCGTCCGATCGACCCCTGGAACAGCACGTCGCCGACGATGGCGAGCTTCGAGGCGGGGTGGTGAAACACGATGTGCCCGGGCGTGTGGCCGGGGCAGTGATAGACGTCGAACGCAAGCGTGCCGACCGTCACGACGTCGCCTTCCTCAAGCCAGCGGTCGGAGTCGAACGGCACGCCCGGAATGCCGTAATTGGCGCCGTCCTCGCCGAGGCGGTCGATCCAGAATTTGTCGGCGATGTGCGGCCCCTCGATCTCCACGCTGAGCGCGTCGGCGAGGAGCTTGGCGGATCCGCAATGGTCGATATGGCCGTGGGTGAGCAGGATCTTCTCGATCGTGACCCCCTGCGACGTCGCCACCGGCTGGAGCCGGTCGAGATCGCCGCCGGGGTCGACGAACGCGCCGCGCATGGTCTCGGTGCACCAGATCAGGGTGCAATTCTGCTGGAGCGGAGTCACCGGGATGATCGCGGCGCGGAGCGGCGGGTTGGGCATCGCCGGCAGATGGCGTGCCGGGCGCGCCGATGCAAGCTGCGGGCGGCCGCGCGAGGCATCATGAAAATGGGCGGCGCCGGTGCCGACGCCGCCCAGGCACTGCTTCGCAGGGGGTCAGCGAAGCGTGACCGCGATCCTGGTGAGGGCGGCATATTGGCCGCTGCCGAAGCCGGCCACCGCCGCGCGGATCTGTTCGTTGGCGCCGGCCACCGCCTTGTCGCGGCACGCGCGCCCGGCGACCACCCGCGAGACCGGCTGGACACCGGTCTCCAGGCAAAGCTGGTCGGCTGCCCGCGCGACGCGGTCGCTCAGCCGTTCGACGCCCGCCTTGTGGCGGAGGTTGAGGTCGGCATAGCTGACATAGATGGTCGGGCGGTCGAGTTCCGCCTCGACGATCAGAGGCTGTTCGGCCCGCACGGTCGCCGGCACGACGAGCGCGGTCAGGGCGATCGCCAGACCAGCGGCTCCTAATTTCACACGGTTCATGTCGCATCTCCTTTCTGCGTTGCGCTCGCGGCTAGCGGGTTGATCGGACCGGGTTTGAACGCCGCGACCTGGCCGATGCGAAGGAGCTATGCCGAAGCGGCGGCCAATGCGCGGCGCCTTCGATCGGGCGGCGGGAGCGTTCGACCGACGCGGACCTGCCCCGACGAAGCGCGTTCGGGCTTCGATCAGCGGCGCGCGGCGAGCGGGTCAGGCCAAGGAGGTCGGCGGGCCGGGCTTGCGCGTCAGCATGCGACGACGTTGACCGCGAGGCCGCCGAGCGAGGTTTCCTTATAGCGCTCGTTCATGTCGAGGCCGGTCTTGCGCATCGTCTCGATAACCTGGTCGAGGCTGACGCGGTGGGTACCGTCGCCGATGAGGGCGAGGCGGGAGGCTTCGAGCGCCTTCACCGCGCCGACCGCGTTGCGTTCGATGCACGGCACCTGGACGAGGCCGCCGACCGGGTCGCAGGTCAGGCCGAGATTATGCTCCATGCCGATTTCGGCCGCATTCTCGATCTGCCTCGGCGTGCCGCCGAGCGCGGCGGTGAGCCCGGCCGCCGCCATCGAGCAGGCGACGCCGACCTCGCCCTGGCAGCCGACCTCGGCGCCCGAAATCGAGGCGTTCTCCTTGAACAGGGAGCCGATCGCAGCGGCGGTCAGGAGGAAGATCCGGACCCCCTCGTCGGACGCGCGCGGCGTGAAGCGCTGATAGTAGCGCAGCACCGCCGGCACGATCCCGGCAGCGCCGTTGGTCGGGGCGGTGACGACCCGGCCGCCGGCGGCATTCTCCTCGTTCACCGCCAGCGCCCACAGATTGACCCAGTCGAGCACGGTCAGCGGGTCCGAGAGCGTCCGCTCCGCTCGTTCCATCAGCAGCCGGTGGAGCGCGGGCGCCCGGCGCTTCACCTTGAGCCCGCCGGGCAGGATGCCGTCGAGGGCAATGCCGCGGTCGATGCAGCCCGACATCGCCTCGACGATCGCTTGCAGGCGCCGGTTGATCTCCTCGTCGGACAGGCCCGCCCGCTCGTTGGCGCGGGCGATGTCGGCAATGGTCATGCCCTCGCGCTCGGCGATGGCGAGCAATTCGTCCGCCGAATGGTAATTGTAGGGCAGGTCCCATCCGCCTTCCGGCGGCGCGTTGCGGGCGATCGCGGCCTCGTCGACGATGGCGCCGCCGCCGACCGAATAATAGACCTTGCTGTCGAGCGTGCCGCCGTCGCCGCGAAGCGCGGTGAAGCGCATGCCGTTCGAATGGTGGGGCAGGCGCTCGCGCTGGCGGAAGCGCAGGTCGTACCCTTCGTCGAACGCGATCTCGCGCTCGCCGCCGAGCCTCAGCCGCCCCCTCGCCCGGATGCGCGCGACGATCGTGTCCGCCTCGTCCGGGCAGAGCGTGTGCGGGCGCTCGCCCGACAGGCCGAGCAGGATCGCGCGGTCGGTGGCGTGGCCCTTGCCGGTGAGGGCGAGCGAGCCGTACAGATCGACCGCCACGCGCGCTGTCACGTCCAGCAAGGCTTTTTCGGCCAGCGCCTCGACAAAGTCGCAGGCGGCCGTCATCGGGCCCATGGTGTGCGAACTGGAAGGGCCGACCCCGATCTTGAACAGATCGAAGACACTGGAAGCCACGGACTCTCTCCTCATGGTCCGGCTGCCGCGGACCTTGGGCCGAGATGGGGCTGCCGGGGCGATATGGCAACCATGATCACCGATGCGCCCTTCCTGTTGCTCGAGGACGCCCGCGGCGCCGAGGCGGTGCCGGCCCGGCTCTATACCGAGCCGGCCGGCATCGTGGCGACGGGCGAGCCGGGCGAGGTCCGGGGCTGTCTCGAGCGCTTGCGCGCGGCGCAGCATGGCGGGCTCCATGCCGCCGGCTTCCTCTCCTACGAAGCGGGCCATTCGCTCGAACCGAAGCTCGACCCGCTGCGGCGGACGCCCGAGCCGCACGCGCCGCCGCTCCTCTGGTTCGGCCTGTTCAAGTCCTTCCGCGCGCTCTCGCCGACCGCCGTCACCGGATTGCTGCCGGATCCACTGTCCGCTTATGTGACGGCGCCAAGACCGCTCGTCACGCAGCGAAACCATGAAGCGGCCGTCGAGCGCGTGAAGCGGCACATCGAAGCGGGCAACATCTATCAGGCCAATCTCACTTTCGCCGCCGAAGCTGCGATCGCGGGCAGTCCGCCGGCCTTGTACGCTGGCCTGCGCCAGCGCGCCCGCGCCGGCCATGGCGGGATCCTGTTCACCGGCGAGCATTGGCTGCTCTCGCTGTCGCCCGAGCTGTTCTTCGCGGTGGCGGAACGGCGCGTGACGACCCGCCCAATGAAAGGCACCGCCGTCCGCGGCAAGACGCCTGCCGAAGACGCGGACGCGGCCGGCGGGCTGCGCGCCGACCCCAAGCAGCGCGCCGAGAATCTGATGATCGTGGACCTGCTCCGCAACGACCTCGCGCGAGTCTCGACGCCGGGGACGGTCCGGGTCCCGGCTTTGTTCGCTATCGAGACTTACCCGACCCTCCATCAGATGACCTCGACGGTCACCGCCGAGCTTCGGGAGGGAGCCGGCGCCGTCGATGTCCTTGAAGCGATCTTTCCGTGCGGCTCGATTACCGGCGCGCCGAAGATCCGGGCGATGGAGATCATCGGCGAGATGGAGACCGGGCCGCGCGGCGCCTATACCGGCTCGATCGGCTGGATCGCTCCGGACGGCGATGCCGCTTTCAATGTGGCGATCAGGACCTTAACCATCGTGACAGGGCAGAGCCGGGCGGTGATCGGCCTCGGCTCGGGGATCGTGGCGGACAGTCGCGCCGACGACGAATGGCGCGAATGTCTGGCGAAGGGGGCGTTCGTGGCGGACGAGAGGCGGTTCGACCTGATCGAGACGATGCGCTTCGATCCGCGCGAGGGCGTCGTCGAGCTCGAGCGCCATTTGGCCAGGATGAAACGCAGCGCCGACGCGCTCGGCTTCGTGTTCGACAGGCACGAGGCGCGTAACGAGCTGCAGGCGGCGACCTTCCGCATCCGCGAGAAGAAGAAGCTGCGGCTGCTGCTGTCGCGCAGCGGCGCGCTGGCGATCGAATGTCGGCCGATGCCGCCGCCTCCGCGCGAGCCGGTCGAGGTCGTCATCGTGCGGCTGCCGGTGCCGGCCGACGATTTCAGGCTCCGCCACAAGACCAGCGACCGTTCCTTCTACGACGAGGCGCGGGAAGCCGCCGGTGCGTTCGAGATAGTGTTCGAGGACGAGCAAGGCTGCCTGACCGAAGGCAGCTTCACCAACATCTTCGTCGAGCGTGCCGGTCGGCTGGTCACGCCGCCGCTGGCCCGCGGGGTGATGCCCGGCGTGCTTCGCGAGCAGCTGCTGGCGGACGGCGATGCCGAGGAAGGCGAGCTCGGCTACGCCGATCTGCTCGGCGGCTTCTTTATCGGCAATTCATTGCGCGGGCTGATGCGGGCGATCGTCGTCTGACGTTCAGCCGCGGCTCAGCCACCGCGCGTTAGGCGCACGGCGGCGGAGGTGAGTCGATGAAGATCAATCGCAGGATCCTGCTCGGCGCCGGGGGCGTAGGGCTGCTCGGCGGCTTTGCTTTCCTCGGCGGCAGGCCGATCGCGGCGCGCGAGGGCGATTTCGAGGTCAAGCTCACCGACGCCGAATGGCGCAAGCGGCTGACCCCGCAGCAATATGCGGTGCTCCGCAAGGAAAGCACCGAGCGCGCCGGATCCAGCCCGCTCGACCGGGAGAAGCGTAAGGGCGTGTTCGTCTGCGCCGGCTGCGGCCTCCCGCTTTATTCGTCGGCCGCCAAATATGACAGCGGCACCGGCTGGCCGAGCTTCTGGAAGCCGCTGCCGAACGCGGTCGGCACCAAAGCGGACAACACCTTGTTCTTCAAGCGCACCGAGGTCCATTGCCGCCGCTGCGGCGGGCACCTCGGCCATGTCTTCGACGACGGGCCGAAGCCGACCGGCCTGCGCTATTGCATGAACGGAGTGGCGATGAAGTTCCGGCCGGCATGAGGCTGGCGCTCGCTTTGGGCGCGGCGGTGATGGCCGCGCCCGCCGCAGCGGCCCCGCTTCAGACGGCGGTGTTCGCCGGCGGCTGCTTCTGGGGCGTCGAGGCGGTGTTCGAGCACGTGAAGGGAGTGCGGAGCGTCGTCGCCGGTTTTGCCGGCGGCACCGCCGCGGACGCCAGCTACGCCAGGGTCACCAGCGAGCGCACCGGCCACGCCGAGGCGGTGCGGATCAGCTATGATCCCGCGCAGGTGAGTTACGCCGATCTGCTGCGCATCCATTTCATGGTCGCGCACGACCCGACCCAGCTCAACCGCCAGGGGCCCGATATCGGCCGCAGCTATCGCTCGGCGGTCTTTCCCCAGAATATCGGCCAGCGGCGGGCGGCCGAAGCCGCGATCGCGGGCCTTGCGGGGTCGTACAAACGCCCGCTCGTGACGCGGATCGAAGGCGGCACCTTCTATCCCGCTGAACCCTACCACCAGGACTTCATGAAGAAGAACCCGCGCCACCCCTACATATTAGCCCACGACGTGCCGAAAGTGGCGGCACTCAAGCGGAAATTCCCGCGCCTGTACCGATCCTAGGCGGCGATCGGGAATTTCAGGAGCCGGTCGGCCACCGGCACCAGCGCCTGCGCGTCGGGCCCGACCGCACGGACGATCTCCGGATGGCGGGCGTCGAGGCCGCCGGTCAGCGAACCGAAGGCCGGGAGGATCAGCTTGCGTGCCGTCGCGACGAAGCAGCGCCGAGAAACGAGGCGGCCGCGATGATGAACGCGCAGCTTGGGATGGAAATGCCCGGATAGCTCCGGGCTCCCCTCGGTCGGGTCCGCCTGGTGGCGAAGGATGAGGCCATCGACTTCGGCTTCGTCGGCGATCGCGCCGCCGCACTGATCCGCAAAGTCCGGGTCGTGATTGCCTGTGATCCAGGTCCAGCGCGTGGCCGCGGTGAGCGCGGTCAGCATCGCTCGGGCCTGCGCGGGGAGCCTGTCGCAGCCCTGGCGGTCGTGGAACGAGTCGCCGAGGCACCAGATTTCCGCGGCATCTGTGGTTACCGCCAAAGCCGCCAGGTCGCCGAGCGTCGCCATCGAATCGTAGGGCGGCAGCATCTGGCCGAGCCGGGCGAACCAGCTCGCTTTCTCTAGGTGCAGGTCGGCGACGATCAGCGCGCGCCGGGCAGGCCAGAACAAGGCGCCCTGGGGCAGCGCCATCAATTCATGGCCGGAGAACGAAAAGCGAACCATCTCACCCGCTCTACACGGGCGGGCCGAGCTTTCAAGCATTCGCCGTCAGGCGTCGATCTTTTCGACGATGGCGGCGGATTCGCTGCCGTAGCTCTGCTGCGCAAGGCCGGTCTCGCGCGGCGCAGTGGCGAAGAACAAGGCAGCGCCGACCACAAATCCCTGCGCGACGAGCACGAACGGGTTCTGCAATGTCTGCTTTATCTTCATGGCCTTGCTCTTTTCGTCTGGTCCTGACGCCTGGCGGGCGCGTCCGCGCATTCCGCCCTGCCAGCCGGCACTTAAACCTGCCCTGAATCGCCGGCGAGCGGCACTCGACGAAAGTGCGAAAGGGCGCGACGAACGCGCTTCAGCTATGCTCGGTCAAGCCTTTCCCCCGGCCACGAAGCGCCCGAATGGCTTGAGCAGAGTGAGTAAAGCGAGCGCGAACAGGTGCCTATTGCGTTACGCAAAGAGAATCCGGCGCCGGAGGGCCGGCGCCGGATGCAGCGGCATTTTCCTCAGGCGTCCTGGCTCTGCCGCTCGGGCTGGGTCTCGATCTGGTCGCGGTCGTCGCTGCGCGCGTGGATCGTCTGCGAGGAAGTGCCGCTTATGTCGATCTTGCGGGGCTTCATCGCCTCCGGGATCTCGCGGACCAGCTCGATGGCGAGGAGGCCGTCGCGAAGATCGGCTTTCTCGACCCGGACGAAGTCGGCCAGCTCGAAACGCCGCTCGAAGGCACGGGTGGCGATGCCCATGTGGAGATAATTGCCGTCCTTGTTGCGGTTCTCCGCCTTGCGGCCGGTGATCACCAGCATATTCTGCCGGGCGGTGATGTCGATCTCTTCGGGGCGGAACCCGGCCACCGCCAGCGTGATGCGGTAGCTGTCGTCGCTCATCTTCTCGATGTCGAACGGCGGGTAATTGTCGGCCGGGTCGGTGCGGGTGGCGTTCTCCAGGAAATCGAACAGCCGGTCAAATCCGACGGTGGACCGGCGATAGGGTGAAAAATCGAAGCTTCTCATGATCATGTCCTCCATTGAGCAACAGTGACGATGAGGGGCGCAATGCCGGAGCGGAACGCCCCTGAACCGGCCGGAAACCGCGAAAAAAGTCTTCCGGCCGAAGAAATCTAGGAGCCGCCCGCCGGCTTTCAAGAGGCCCGGTATCGCCCGTCAGCCGCCGGCGGCACGGTCCCCGCCGGGCAGATTCTCCGCCACGACCGCGGCCAGATCGGCGCCGCTGAACGGCTTGCGGAGCACCGGAACGTCTTGCCCGAGCGCGGCTTCCAATTGTCGGCTTTCCGCGTAGCCGGTGACGAAGACGATCGGCAGGTCCGGACGCTGTTCCCGTGCGGCCCGGGCAACATCGGCCCCGTGCATGGCCGGCATTGCATAATCGACCAGCATCAGGTCGGGCACGCACTCCGCCAATCGGGCGAGGCCGGCTTGGCCGCTCTCCGCCTCGACCACCTCATAGCCGAGGCTTTCGAGCGAGGCGGTGAGGAAGGTGCGCACCTCCTCGTCATCGTCGACAATCAGGATGGTTCCTTCGCAGCGGGAGCCCGGCGCCGCGGGCTCGGCATGCGGAGCCTTGTCGAGCTCGCCCGCGACCGCTGCCGCGCCGGGAACGAAGAGATTCACGGTCGTGCCTTGGCTCGGCTCGCTTTCGATCCGCACCGTGCCGCCGGATTGATGGGCGATGCCATAGACCTGGGCGAGGCCGAGGCCGGTCCCCTTTCCGAGCGGCTTGGTCGAAAAGAAGGGCTCGGTGGCGCGGGCGAGAACGTCCGGCGGCATGCCGGTGCCGGTGTCGCTCACCGAAACGCGCACATATTCGCCATCGTCCAGATCGGGAGCCGCTTCGATCCGGGTGCGGGCGGTGGAAATGGTGAGCGTGCCGCCGGCGGGCATCGCATCGCGCGCGTTGATGGCAAGGTTCAGCAGCGCATTTTCGAGTTGGTTGGCATCGCACGTGCCGTGCCCCGCTCGCGGATCCAGGCGGGTTTCGATGCGGATTTCGCGACCGATCGTGTGCCGGAGCAGGTCCTTCATGTTGGCGATGATGTCATTGACCGCGATCGGCACCAGGTTGATCCGCTGGATGCGCGAAAAAGCGAGCAGCTGGCTGGTGAGCTTCGCTCCCCGCCGGGCCGATTCGAGCCCGGTCTCGGCAATCCGCTTCAGCCGGGCGTCGTCGGTACGGGCGGCGATGAATTCGAGGCCGCCCATGATCGGGGTGAGCAGATTGTTGAAGTCGTGCGCGATGCCGCCGGTGAGCTGGCCGACCGCCTCCATCTTCTGCGCCTGTCGCAGCGCCTCCTCGGCGCGCTGGCGTTCGGCGACCTCGGCCTGGAGCCGGTCGAGCGCCGCGGTGAGATCGGCGGTGCGCTCCTCCACCCTTTTCTCGAGCGTCTCATTGACCTCGCGCAGCGCCGCTTCCGCCTGTTTGGCTTCGGTAATGTCATGGGCGACGCCGATGAAGCCGACATGCTCGCCATCGGGGCCCCAGCGCGGCTGCGACTCGGACCTGAGCCAGCGCCACTCGCCGTCCGAGCGGCGGTAGCGGGCCTCGAGCGCGAACGGCTTGAGCGTGGCCTCGCCGGCGAGCGATTCGACGACCAGGCGATCAAAGTCGTCCGGATGGATGATCGAACGCCAGTCGAAATCCAGGGCTTCCTCATAGGGCACGCCGAGGAACTCGGCATAGGCGATGTTGACGAAGCCGCGCTTGCGATCGAGCTTCGTCACCCACATCGGCACGGGGGCGGAGTCGGCGATCAGCCGGAATCGTTCCTCGCTCTCGCGCAGCGCCCGTTCGGCCTCGTGCCATTCGGTCACGTCATAGCCTTCGACGAACAGGCCGGTGACCACGCCTTCCTGGTCCTTGATCGGCTGGAACACGAAATCGAGCAGGCGTTCCTCGGGTGTGCCGTCGGGCGTGCGGCGCAGCGAAATCGGGATCGATCGTCCCGAAAAGGCCTCGCCGCTCCGGTACACCTTGTCCAGCCGCTCGAAAAAGCCCTGGCCTTCGAGGTCAGGGAAGGTCTCGCGCACGGTCTTGCCGATCAGATCCTGCCGTCCGACCAGCCGAAGGTAGGAGGCGTTCGCCATCTCGAACAGATGATCGGGGCCGCGCGTCGCCGCCATGAAGCCGGGCGCCTTGTCGAACAGCTGGCGCAGCCGCTCGACCTCGCCGACCTGACGGCGCTGGGCGAGCACGGCGGCGGTGGTCTCGGTGCATGCGCAAAGCATGCCGGCCACGGCCCCGCTCTCGTCGCGCACCGGACTGTAGGAGAAAGTGAACCAGGTCTGCTCCTCATAACCCTTCCGGTGCAGGGTGAGCGGAAGATTCTCCCAATAGGTCGCTTCGCCGGCGAGCGCCCGCTCGGCGATCGGGCCGATGTCGTTCCAGATTTCGGGCCAGACCTCGGCGAACCGCCGCCCGAGCGCGGCCGGGTGCTTGGTGCCGAGGATCTCGGTATAGCTGTCATTGTAGATGAAAATGAGGTCGGCGCCCCAAGCCAGGAACATCGGGAATTTCGAGCCGAGCAGGATTCCGGCCGCGGTGCGGAGCGACTGCGGCCAATCCGCCACCGGTCCGAGCGGGGAGGAGCCCCAATCATGGGCGGCCATGCGCGCGCCCATCTCGCCTCCGGCGCCGAGAAAGCCGAGGGGGTCGGCGCTCATCGACCCATCATCGCCGGCGCTGCGCGAACTGCTCGGCCTGGCGGAGCAGGCGCAGCACGTTGCCGCTCCAGATCTTCGCGATGTCGCCGTCCGAAAAGCCTTCGCGCCGCAGGCGCGCGGTGATCCGCGGCAGCGCCGCGACGTCCTCCATGCCCTTGACGCCGCCGCCGCCATCCCAGTCGGCGCCGAGCCCGACATGGTCGACGCCCATCACCTTGATGGCGTGCAGCATGCTCTTCATGAAAAGCTCGAAATCGGCCTCGGTATAGGGGCGGCGGGCGTCGAGCGCGGCCTTGTCGGCGACCAGCTGGCGGCGTTCGGCCGGGCTAAGGTCGAGCCATTTCGCCTGCCGGTCCTCGATCGCCGAGCGCTCGTCGGAGGTGTCGTTGGCGACCAGGAACACGGTGTTCATCTGCATCACGCCGCCGGCCCTGGCGAGCCGCCGCATGCGAGCGTCATCGATGTTGCGGGGATGGTCGAGGATCGCCCGCGGCCCGGAATGCGACAGGATGATCGGCGTCTTCGACAGCGCCAGCATCTGATCGAAGGCAGCGTCGGACGAATGGCTGCCGTCGATCACCATGCCGAGCCGGTTCATCTCCGCAACCCATTGCCGGCCGAGCGGGCTCAGCCCTTTCCAGCGCGGCTTGTCGGTGGTCGAATCGGCGAACTGGTTGTTCTTCGAATGGACCGGCCCGGCCATCCGCACGCCGAGCCGGTAGAAGGTCGGCAGCAGCGTCAGGTCGTTGCCGAGCGGATAGCTGTTCTCGATGCTCTGGTAGACGATGCGCTTACCCTCGCGGTGGATGCGCTCGGCGTCGGCGGCGGTGTAGGCGAAGGCGAGCTTGTCCTCATGCTCCGCCACCACCCGCTGGATCGCCGCCGCCCGCAGCAGCGCCGCGTCGCGTGCCTGGGCAAGTCCCCGCGCATCGAGCGGGCCCTGCGGCGTGTAGATGACGAAGAAGCCGCCATCGAGGCCGCCCGCCTCCATCCGCGGGATGTCGGTTTGGGTCAGGTCCCAGGCATATTCGTGCCAGCGGTCGAAGTCCCACCCTGGGCGCTCGAAATGCATCGGCGTGTCGAGATGGGTGTCGAGCACCAGCATCTGCTCGTGCGCCAGCCGGTCGGTGGGATTGACCGTCTCGTGCGCCGAGGCCGGCGCGGCCAGCAGCAGAGGCAACAAGAATGAAAGCCTGCGGACCATGCAACCTCCCTCGCGACGACGGCGCGACCATGGAAGGTCGGACGGCGATACGCAAGCGCATGCGAAATACCGGAAAAAGCGGGAACCGCGGCCGCATTCCGCCCTTTGCTCCCGGGCAACGAGACGAGCGGGATGAGCAAGGCGGCGCCAGGGAGCGTATGCCGAGTTCGAGAAGCAGACCAGCTGCGACTCCACCGAGGCTAACCCTGCCAGCGCAGCACGAAATCGCGTAGCGCGCGGGCGTCGTGAAGGGCGTTGTGCGGCACTGCGCTGATCGCGGCGGTGCTGAAGCCCGGGCTGCTGACGAACTCGAACCGCAGCGTCCCGACCGGCGCCATCTGGCCCTCGCCGGTGACCAGCAACGCGCAGAAATAGGCAATGTCGTCGGGCCAGTCCGCCAGGATCATCGGCTCGTCGTCGCGGGCGAGGTAGGCCGCAATGCCGGCCGCCGCCTCGAGCCGCGACACCGGGCCGCCGTCGAGCCCCGGCGGAACCGAGCGAAGATAAGGGATTACGTGGCGCGCAACCCACGGGTGGAGCCGCTCGGGAAGCGGCAGCAGCGCGTAAAATTCCTGGTCGCCATGCTCGGGGACGAGGGCGAGGCTGATCAGCTCACCGCCGAAGCCGTTGAACTCGGTATCGAGAAAATAGCGCATCGGCGCGACCCTATTCCTGTTTCCGCGCCACCTGTCCACCGCCCCAAAGCGGCTGTACATGCCGCACTTCGTGGCGTTGATGAGCGCTATGCAGCACAGGGGAAGTCCCATGACCAACGATCTTGGCCGCCGCGATCTGCTGAGGGGAGCGGCGGCCGGCGTCGTGCTGCTCGCGCCGGCGGCGGCGCTTGCGCAGCGCAGCGACATGGCCGCGATCCGTCACGCGGTCGCGGCCGGGCACGAAGCATCGGTGAAGCGCATCCGCGACTGGATCGCCAACCCGACCATCGCCGCCGAGAAGCTCAACGTCGAAAGCGGCTCCGAGCATATGACGCGCTTGCTCAAGGAGGCGGGTTTCCAGCGGGTCCGGACCGTGCCCACCGACGGCGTGCCGGGCGTGTTCGGCACGCTCGACGCCGGCGCCAAGCGCTGGATGGGCATCTACTTCATGTACGACGTGAAGCAGTTCGACCCGGCCGAGTGGAGCTCGCCGCCGCTCGAGGGGCGGATCGTCGACAAGCCCGGCTTCGGCAAGGTGATGATGGGCCGCGGCGCGGTCAACCAGAAGGGGCCGCAGGCCGCATTCCTCGCCGCCATTCACGCGATCCGCGCCGCGGGGCGCAAGCTTCCCGTCAACATCGCCCTGGTCGCCGAGGGCGAGGAGGAGATCGCCTCCCCGCATTTCCCGCAGGTGATCGCCGATCCGGAAGTGTCGGCGGCGATGAAGAAGTGCGTCGGCGTGATCATCCCCAGCGCCGGCCAGGGATCGAACGGCAACGTCGCGCTGACCCTCGGCGCCAAGGGCGCGGTCGAGCTCCAGCTCATCGCCAGCGGCGAGCGCTGGGGGCGCGGCCCGTTGAAGGACGTGCATTCGAGCAACATGGCGCGCGTCGACAGCCCGGCCTGGCACCTCGTCCAGGCGCTCGCCACCCTGATCCGGCCAGACGGCCACACGCCGGCGGTCGATGGCTGGTTCGAGCATGTCCGCCCGCTCACCGAGCGCCAGCGCGCGCTGATCGCCGAAGGCGCGCGCCAGTCGAACGAGGCGGACGTCAAGCAGGCGCTCGGCGTGCGGCGCTGGATCCGCGACGAGGACTTCCGAACCAGCCTCGAACGGCTCGCCTCGCAGCCGACGATCAACATCCAGGGCCTGGTCAGCGGCTATACCGGGCCTGGCGGCAAGACCGTGCTGCCGGGCCGCGCGGAGGCCAAGATCGACCTCCGGCTGGTGCCCGACATGACCAAGGACGAGGCCGTCGCCAAATTGAAGGCGCATCTTGCCAAACGCGGTTTCGGCGACATCGAGGTCAATGTCAGCGGCGGCTACGGCCCCACCGAGACGCCCGAGGACAGCGCCCTGATCCGCGCCGAACAGGCGGTGCTGACCCGCGCGGGCATCACTTATTCGCTGGTTCCGCGCAGCGCGGGCTCCTGGCCGGGGGTGGTGTTCACCGGGCCGCCGCTCAAGCTGCCGGCCGCGCAGTTCGGCATCGGCCGCGGCGGCGGCGCGCACGCGCCGGACGAATTCTTCGTGATCGAGAGCAGCGATCCGAGGGTGGCGGGGCTGGACGGGGCCACCCTGGCATTCGCGGACTTCCTCTACGAGATCGCCGCAGCCCCGGCGTGACGGAGAGCGTTCGGCCCGGGGTTCAGGAGCTTGTGGAGCTTCCGTCCCGTCCCAGCGATCGCGCCGCTTGCCTGCCCGGGCCCGCGACGCCCGGTCGCTGCACTACCTTCTGGCATCGCTCGGGCTGGGGCCGGTCGAGCGGGCGTGCCTGCGCTCGGTGCTCCGCCACGCCCATCGGCTGTCGCTTTATTGCTATGACGAGCCGGAGGGTGTGCCGGCCGACGTCGAGCTTTGCGACGCTTCGGCTGGCGCAGATCACTTGCCGAGCCGAACTTGCCGCCGCCGTGCCGGACCGGCCCGGCGCCGCGCCCGCCGGCTGAGCTACAGCGCCCAGCCGGCGTCCAGGCTGAGCTGACCGACCGCGAGCAGGCCGAAATCGGCCAGCGCGTCGCCGTCCACGTCGAGGCTGAGAAAGCTCTGGTCGCGCGCCGCGTCGTAAGCGAGCACGGCCTCGCCCGCCGCGCCGGTAAAAGCCTCGACGAACGCGAACGCCTGGTCGCCATCGGCGCCGGCGTCGGCGTCGATCGCCGACAGGTCGATCATGTCGCCGGCCGCGGCGTCGAAGCCGAGGATGCGGTCGGCCGCGTCGGGCCGCGAATCGCTGACCGAGCGGAACAGGTAGACGTCGCCGCCGCCGCCGCCGATCAATAGGTCGCGGCCGGAATGGCCGATCAGCAGGTCGGCGCCGTTGCCGCCGCGCAACGTGTCGTTGCCGGCGCCGCCGCGCAGCCGGTCGTCGCTGGTGCCGCCGCTGAGCGCGTCCTGGCCGCCCTGGCCGCTGAGCGCGTCCTCGCCGCCGGCGCCGCTGAGCTCGTCGCCATAGCTGCCGCCGGTGAGCTTGTCGGGCGCGATCGTGCCGGCCTGGACGAACAGGAAGTTCTCGGAGCGCAGGTCGGCGACGGCGACATCCTGCAGCAAGGCGCTGGTCATGGCATTGGTGTCGCCGCCATAGCCGGTCCAGAACACGACCAGAGTGTCGTCGCCGATCTGCTGCAGCTCCTCGAAGCGGGCAAAGCTCCCCGCTTCGAAGCGGTCCTCGGCGATGTTGAAGTCGCGCACGACGTGGTTGCCGGACTCCCATTCGACGAAGAAGGTGTCCGCACCCGCGCCGCCGACCAGGATGCTGTCGCCGCCGCCGCCGTCGATCAGATCGTCGCCGTCGCCGCCTTCGATCAGGTCGGCGCCGAAATTGGCGCGGATCACGTCGTCGCCGCCGAGGCCGCGGATGACGTCGTCGCCGCCGGAACCCTGGATGGCGTTGGCCGACGCGTTGCCGGTGATCTCGCCCGCGCCCATCACGTTGATGTCCTCGACATGGTCGGGCATCACATAGCCGCCGGCCATGAACAGCCAGACCAGGTCGCGGCCCTCGCCCTCCGCTTCGATCACCTGGTCGAGCGGATTGTTGACCTCGTAATGGTCGTTGCCCTTGCCGCCGTGGAAATAGCTCCAGTCCGCTTCGTGGTCGCCGAGATAATCGTCGCCGTCGAGGCCGTAGCAGCTATCGCCGCTGGCCCAGCCGTACAGGCTTTCACTCCGGTCGGTGCCGACGAAAGTGTGCTCGTCGGGGCGGGGGGCGAAGTCGAAATGCTGGCCGCCGACCGCCGCGGCGTCGACGCCCTCGAGAAGCACGGTGACATAGGGCGAGAAAGTGACGAGGGCGCCGGAGCCCTGCTCGCTGACGCTATAGTCCCAGAAGCCGCGAACCTGGATGCTGTCTTCGGAAAGGTCGAAATCCCCGACCGTCACATGAGCTTCGACCGCTTCCTTGTTCACATAAAGGACGTCGCGGCCGAACCCGGTCGATACCAATGACACGCCGGAGCCGGGATCGAGCAGGTCGTTGCCGTCGCCGCCGTCGAGACGATCGCCGCCGCCGGCGCCGCGGAGGGTGTCGTCGCCGCCGAGGCCGACCAGCCGATTGGCGCCTTCATTCCCGACGATCAGGTTCGCCAGCGCGTTGCCGGTCGCATCGGTGCCGGCCGAGCTGAAAAATTCGATATTCTCGACATGGTCGGGCAGCACGAACGGATCGGCGGCGTAATACCACACCGTGTCGCTGCCGCCGAGGCGGGTCTCGATCAGCTCGCACGCGGCGCTGTGGATCGAATAGAGATCGTTGCCGGCGCCGCCCTCGGCGCGCACGGCAAAGCCGTTGGCCGACAGAAAGTCGTTCCCGCCATTGCCGATCAGGACGTCGCCGTCCGCCCAGGCCGTGAGATAATCGTCCCGGCCGTTACCCGTATGAATCGTCATTCGCCCGCTCTTGCCCAACCCTCTTGCGATTCGCGCCGCTAGCAGAAGAAAAACAGCATTTCCAGATATTTAGTGAAGGGTAGTGAGGGGCGGTCCTCGACCACGGGGCGCGGCTAACGGGCGGTGCGCAGATAGGCGATCAGGTCGGCGCGTTCGCGCGGGTCGCGCATGCCGGTGAAGGTCATGCTGGTGCCCGGCGCGACGCTTTCCGGGTCGGCGATGTAGCGCTCGAGCAAAGCCGGGGTCCAGCGCCCCTCGCGCGCGGCGAGGCCGCGGAGGGCGCGCGAGTAGTCGAAGCCCGGCGCGGCGGCGATGCGGCGGCCGACGATGCCGTGGAGGCTCGGCCCGGACAAGTCGTTCCTGCCCGGCTCCAGCGCATGGCACGCATAGCATTTCTGGTAGGCGCGCGAGCCCCGCTCCGGGTCGCCGCCCGGACCGGCGGCGCCAGCCCAAGCGGCTCCAGCCAGCATCAACGCTGCGAGGAGCCCGGCGGGGACCCTCACGGGCGAGCGGCGGTGTACAGGATCATCAGCCGGTCGGCGCCCGATTCCGGCAGGAATACTTGGCCGGGGCGGCCGAGGATCTGGCGGACATTGGCCTCGGGCGCGCTGCCCGGATAGGCGGTCCAGCGCTCGGTCGACGGATCGAAGGCGAGGGTGGCGTTGGCGGCGAAGTCGGTCACCCATACGATGTCGCGCTCGTCGACATAGACGGCATAGGCCTTGGGCTTGGCGCCGGGCAGCTTCCAGCTCTTCCACGCGTCCGTCGCGGGCGTGTAGCGGCTGAGCTGGCCGCTATTCCATTCGGAGATCCACAAATTGCCCTTGCTGTCGGACCAGACGCGGCGGGCGCCCTGGCCCGGCGTCGGCGGCTCGATCACCCTCGCCGCGCCGTTCTTGCGGTCGATGCGGGCGAGGTGGCTGCCGGCGAGCGACACGTAATAGACCTCGCCCGACGGGGTCGAGGCGATGCCGTAGGGGCCGCGGCCGTCCGGGTCCTTCCACACCTTGATGGCGCCCGTCTTCGGGTCGAGCCGGCCGTAAATGCCGTTCTGGCCGGTGAACCAATGGATGCCGTCGCCGTCGAACGCGCCGGTGTTGAGGTTGGCGTAGCCGGTCTCCGCGGGCAGCTTCCAGACGTCGATCTTCTCGGTCTTCGGGTCGTAGCGGACGATCGCATTCTGCCCGCCGTCCGTGATCCAGGCGGCGCCGTCCGGCCCCTGGATCACGCCGTGCGGCGCCGAATCCGGCCCGAGCGGCACCTGCCGGACCGCCCCCGTCTTGGGATCGAGAATGCCGAGCGCCCCCTGCCGCTGCGCGGTGTACCAGACCTTCCCGTCCGGCGCCGGCGCGACGTCGTGCGGCCGCGACCCGGCCGGGAGCTGGAAGACCTTGGTCGCAATCGCCTCGGCGGTGACCGCGGGCTTCGCGGCGGGCTGCTCGGCGCAGGCGGGGGCGGCGGCGAGAAGGGAAAGGGCGAGAACGACGGCGCGATGTGCCACGTTCATTCTCCTCGAAATAAGGCTTTTCAACTCAAATAGCCGCTCGGGCTGAGCCTGTCGAAGCCTTCCCTTCCTCTAAAAAAGGAAGGAAAGCCCTTCGACAGCCTCAGGACCAACGGTTGGGGTGGCCTAGCCGCAATCACGCTTCCCATCCCCTCAATCGATCCGCATCGCCACCTCGGCGAGGCTCTCGGCCTCGATCAGCAGCTGGTCGTCGACCGTGCCCTGTGCCATCCGCTCGCGGCCGATGATGGTGAGCACCGGCACCGCCATCGGCGACACGCGGTCGAGGACGACGTGGAGCATCGTGTCCTGGGCGCGGTCCAAAAGACGGGCGAGGCGGCCGACGTCGGTCATCTTCTCGCGCGCGTCGGCCCAAGCCGCCTTCAAGAGCAGATGATCGGGCTCGTAGCGGCGGAGCACGTCGTAGATGAGGTCCGTGGAAAAGGTGACCTGCTTGCCGGACTTGCGCCTGCCCGGATGGTGGCGCTCGACCAGGCCGCCGATCACGGCGACTTCGCGGAACGCGCGCTTCAGGAGGTGCGAGCCCTCGACCCATGCGACGAATTCCTTCTCGAGGATGTCGGCCGAGAAGAGCGGCCGGGGATCGGCGATCGGCTCGAGGCCGTAGCAGGCGAGCGCGTAATCGTTGGCGACGAAGCCGAGCGGCTTGAGGCCCGCGCTCTCCATCCGCCGGGTGATCAGCATGCCGAGCGACTGGTGCGCGTTCCAGCCCTCGAAGCTGTAGGCGGCCATATAATGGACGCCCTCGTGCGGGAAGGTCTCGACCAGCAATTGGTCGGGCGCGGGGATGGCCGAGCGATGCTCCTGGACCCGCAGCCATTCGCGCACCGGATCGGGAAAGCGCGGCCATTGGTTGCGGTCGTGCAGGAAGGCGCGGACACGGTCGGCGAGGTTGGTGCTGATCGCGATCCGGGCCCCCATATAGGTGGGGATCCGGGCCGACTTGCTGGTCGCGTGCACGATCAGGTCGATGCCGTCGATCCGCTCGACCTCCAGCACCAGTCCCGAAAAGTAGAAGGTGTCGCCGGGGCTCAGGGTCTCGGCGAAATTGTCCTCGACGGTGCCGAGCACGCGGCCGTTCCTGAAGCGGACATAATAAAGCGGCGTGTCAACGATGATGCCGGCGTTCATCCGGTGCTGCTGGATGAAGCGCGGGTGCGACACGCGCCACAGTCCGCCTGCATCCCTGGTGATGCGACGGAAGCGGTCATAGGCTTTCAGCGCATAGCCGCCGCTTTCGATGAACGAGAGGACGGCGCGGAACAGCTCCTCGCTCAGGCCTGCATAAGGAGCCGACGAGCGGACCTCCGCCAGCATCTCCGCCTCGCTGAACGGACCGGCGCAGGCGATCGCCATGATGTGCTGGGCGAGCACGTCCACGGCGCCGGGGCGGAAGGTCTCGGCGTCGAGCGCGCCTTGCTCGACCGCGTCCAATGCGGCGCGGGCTTCGAGATATTCGAAGCGGTTGCCGGGGACGATGATCGCTTCGGAAGGCTCGTCGAGCCGGTGGTTGGCGCGGCCGATCCGCTGCATCAGCCGCGACGAACCTTTCGGGGCGCCCATCTGGATGACCAGGTCGACATCGCCCCAGTCGACGCCGAGATCGAGGCTGGCGGTGCAGACGAGGGCGCGGAGCCGCCCTTCCGCGACCGCCTTCTCGACCTTGCGCCGCGCCTCCAGCGCCAGCGAGCCGTGATGGATACCGATCGGCAAATGCGCCTCGTTCACCGCCCACAGGTCCTGGAAGATGAGCTCGGCGAGCGCGCGCGTGTTGCAGAAGATGAGGGTGGTCCCGTGCCGCTCGATCTCGCGCATGACGCTTTGCGCCGCCCAGCGGCCGGAATGTCCGGCCCACGGGATCTTGTCCTCCTCCGGCAGCATGATCGCGAGCCTGGCCTCGGCTCCCGGGTCGCCGATCACCAATTCCACCATCCCGATGTCGCCGTGCGGGGCGAGCCAGCCCTGATAGGCCTCGGGATCGGAGACGGTGGCCGACAGGCCGACCCGCCGCAGGTCCGGAGCGAGCCGCTGCAGGCGCGCCATGGCGAGGGCGAGCAGGTCGCCGCGCTTGCCGGTGGCGAAGGCGTGGATCTCGTCGACCACCAGGGTGCGCAGGCCGGCGAAAAGGATCGCGCTGTCCTCGTGGCTCAACAGCAGGCTCAGCGATTCGGGCGTGGTGAGCAGCATGTGCGGCGGCCGCACCCGCTGCCGCGCCTTGCGGTCCGCCGGCGTGTCGCCGGTGCGGGTCTCGACGCGGACATCGATCCCCATTTCCGCGATGGGAATGAGCAGGTTGCGCTGGACGTCGACCGCGAGCGCCTTCAGCGGCGAGACGTAGAGCGTGTGCAATCTGTCGGTCGGCTGCTCGATCAGCTCGACCAGCGAGGCGAGAAAACCGGCCAGCGTCTTGCCGGCTCCGGTGGGGGCGACCAGCAGCGCGCTGCGGCCGGCGCGGGCGGCGGCGAGCATCTCGCGCTGGTGGCGCCGCGGAGTCCAGCCCTTGGCGCCGAACCAGTCGGTGATGACCGGCGGGAGGCAGTCGAGCGGGTCGTTCATCGGGTCTGCCCGGACGGCCTGCGTTCCCCGGCGAAGGCCGGGGCCCAGCCTAGGCTCCCACTGGGCCCCGGCCTCCGCCGGGGAACGGTCTCAGGGGACCTTGTCATCCTCGCCCCGGTGGGCCTCGTCCTCCGCGCGGTAGAGGTCGCGGGTCGCCTGCTCGGTGCGGTCGATCTCCTCGGGCGGGGATTTCCGGTTCCTCAGCAAAGCCCAGAGCAGCACCGCCGCCAGCAGCAGCGGCCCGACGATGGTGATGATCCCCCAGCCGGCTCCGCCCAAATCCATGGTCCGCTCCTTCCTCGCTTGCCGAGCCGCCCGGCTTGGCCCTTGCCGCCGCTCGACCCATATAGCTCATGATGGCCCGTCTCGGTTCCTGGATCGAGCCTTTTCCCGAAGGCATCTACGTGAGGCCCGCCGACGCCTGGGTCGATCCGAGCCAGCCCAAGGCGTGCGCGCTGGTCACCCATGGCCATGCCGACCATGCCCGCGGCGGCCATGGCGCGGTGTGGGCGACCCCGGAGACGCTGGCGATCATGGAGTGCCGCTACGGGCCGCAGAACGGCAGGACGGTCCCTTACGGCGAGGCGATGCGGCTTGGCGAGGTCGAGCTCAGCTTCGTGCCCGCCGGCCATGTGCTGGGTTCGGCGCAGATCGTGCTCGAGCATCGCGGCGAGCGGGTGGTCGTCTCCGGCGACTATAAGCGCAGGCCCGACCCGACCTGTGCCCCGTTCGAGCCGGTGTCGTGCGACATCTTCATCACCGAGGCGACGTTCGGCCTGCCGGTGTTCCGTCATCCCGACACCGGCAGCGAGATGGACCGGCTGCTCGGGGCGCTCCACGCCAATCCCGGCCGCTGCGTGCTGGTCGGCGCCTATGCGCTCGGCAAGGCGCAGCGCCTGATCATGGAGCTGAGGCGCCGCGGCCATCATCATCCGGTCTACATCCACGGCGCGTTGCAGCGGCTGTGCGACCTCTATGAGGAGCATGGCGTGACGCTGGGCGACATCCGCCCCGCAACCGGCGTGCCGAAAGAGGAGCTGAAGGGCCGGATCGTGCTGGCGCCGCCGGGGGCGCTCAACGACCGCTGGTCGCGGCGCCTGCCCGATCCGATCACCGCCATGGCCTCGGGCTGGATGCGCGTCCGCCAGCGCGCCCGCCAGCGCAACGTCGAACTGCCGCTGATCGTCTCCGACCACGCCGATTGGGACGAGCTCACCGCCACCATCGCCGAGCTCGCGCCGGCCGAAGTGTGGGTCACCCACGGCCGCGAGGAGGCGCTGATCCACTGGTGCGCGATGCGCCAGATCAAGGCGCGCGAGCTCAACCTGGTCGGCTACGAGGACGAGGACGACTGACGCCGAACACCCTCGGCCCCACAACCGGCTACTGAACCGCCCGCCTCGGCGAGTTCCGAATTCGCGGACGGGCTTCGAACTTGGTCCAATCCTGCCCAGTCTCATGCCGTTTCACGCCCGTTTTGGTGTATCGAGACGAAATGGGTGACGTCCACTTCATCCTTCGACACGCCCTCACCGGCGGGATCTGCCTTCTATTCATCGTGATCGGCTGCTGGGCGGTCGATGGGCCAGGCACTCGGGAGACCCTCCATTACTTGTTGAACCTGAACGGCGCGACTGCGGCATTGCTGGCCGCGGTTCCCATCCTCGGCATCACGATTCAAGGTGCACATATCCTCGCGCTGGACGGCTTCGGCCGATTGTTCACCGATCCTGCCCGCAAAGTGGTGGGCGCACAGGTCAAGGACATGGTGAAACCGCGCATTCGGGATGGCGCCGGGGCGGACGACATCTGGAAGGTTATCTTCCGCGCTCCGGATGACGCCATCTTCGTTTGGCTTTACCACAGTCATGCAAACTCCGATCTGATCGAATGGGCGCGGACCCGGCGAAGCTATTATTATTTGGGGGTAAACTGGGTCGCGGCCGCTGCGTTCGGCTTTTTCTGCGGCCTCGTAGGTTCGTCCATCGGGGAGCGGCCCCGAGTATGGCAGATTGTAGCGGTGGCAGGAGTGCTCGCGTGGCTGTTCGGCGCGTTTCGCGCCGCCCAGATCATGAAGCGGGACGCCGATACCATGGAAGCCATGTGGGCGGCCGCGCGCAGCGACGAAGTGTTCAGGTCCCAGCTTGGACAAAGCTTTGGCCTGGACCTACAGGCAATGCCGCGGCCGGACGCCCGGAAGGCGAACCCCGCTCCCGACCTCCCTTAATCCCTGCGGGACTGGTCGTTCCCTTTCGGGACGGCGGAATTTGCCCCGATGACAAGTGTTTAGCCCCAAGGCATAGGGCCGGGCAGGTCGAATCGCCAAATTGTTCGAGTCAGCGAGAAAAGGGGAACGGCCGTGCTGAGACCGATTATCGACGCCGCCGGCGGAGACTTTCCGCACAATCCGGTCGCCCGCGGCTACCACGTCGTCTACCGCGAGAATGAAACCAACCATTGCCCCGGCTGCGGCCGCACGCATTGGTATGTCGGGCGGGTTTCGGCCGAATGCGGCTTCTGCAGCACCGCGCTCCCGCTTGCCGAAGCATCGACCCGCGGCACCGGCGGATTGTCCCGGGGCCACCGCTCGGTATGGGACGAGAGCAACGCCGCCTGACATCCTGTCGCTTCGAATTATTTGCCGGTGGGCTCCTTAGCCAGGCTCTGACCGATCGCCTCGAGCATCCGGCCGCGTTGCTGAAACAGCGGGCCGCAACGCTGCAGCGTCGGCTGCAGGTCCTCCGGCTTCATCGATTCCGCCGCCTTCTTCAGCAGAGCGGCGAGATCAACGTCCGGGGTCCGGCCATCGATCCGTCCAAGATAATATTGCACCGCGGCCAACGCCGTCGACCGCGTCGCCGGGTGATCGGACGCGGCGACCCGGCCCATTGCGAGCAGGCATTGCGCATCCCCGCTATTGGCCTCGTCGACCCCGGCAGACGCGATCAGCAGCGGCGCGAGCGGGAGGAGCAGGATGCGCATGGCGGCCTCGGGGGGCGGGTCGCGAACGTACCGGCGCGCCGGGGGAGCGGCCGGCCCGTCGCAAAGCCGCAAAGCCTTACTGGATCGGGTGGAGGTTGACCGCGGCAGTCTTGCCGCGGCGGTCGACCTCGAGCTCGAATTCGAGCCGATCGCCCTCGTTGAGGCTGACCATGCCGGCGCGTTCGACGGCCGATATGTGGACTAAAGCGTCGGGCTGGCCGTCGTCGCGGCTGATGAAGCCGAAGCCCTTCATCGCGTTGAAGAACTTGACCGTCCCGGAAGCCTTTTCCCCGGTCAGCTGGCGCTGCGGCCCGCCTCGGTCGCCTCCGCCGAAGCCGCCGCCGCCGCCCCGGTCATCGCGCGGCGCGCGCTCCTGGACCGGCATCGGCTCGCCCTCGATCTTGAGGTCGGTGGCCGAAATGCGGCCGCCGCGATCGACCAGCGTGAACTCGAGCGGCTGGCCCTCGGCCAGGCCGGTGAGGCCCGCCTGCTCGACTGCGGAAATATGCACGAACACATCTTCGCCGCCATCGTCGCGGACGATGAAGCCGAAGCCCTTCTGACCGTTGAAGAACTTGACCACGCCCTTGCCCTCGCCCACGACCTGGGGCGGCATGCCGCCTCCGCGCGGGGCGCCGAAGCCGCCGCCGCCGCCGCCGCTGAAGCC
>DASZDE010000186.1:0-8971 GCA_035942355.1 Allosphingosinicella sp.
GCCGCGACCCGTTCCCGCGCCACTTCGATGGCCGCCGCCGCTTCGCGGCCGGGGCGGTGGGGGCTGTGGGGGTTGCCGAAATTGGCGTCGAGCCACGGCCGCATGGCGGCGGCGGCCTCGGGCGCGAGCGGGGTCGTGGCCTGATAGTCGAGATAGATCATGCCGCCCGGCGCCTGGCCGCGATCTCGGCCCAGAGGGCCGCGAACCGGTCAACCTCGGCCCGGCTGGTGGAGCGGCCGAAGCTGACGCGCACCACTTCGCCGGCCGCCCCCTCGTCCAGTCCCAAGGCGGCGAGGACGCGGCTCGGCTTCAGGCTGCCCGAGGAGCAGGCGCTGCCGGCCGAGACGGCGATGCCCACAAGGTCGAAGCGGATCATCTGGGCGGCTGCAGCGACGCCCGGCATGCGGTAGGCTCCAATGGTGGCGATGCGCGGGTGCCCGGCCGCGACGATCTCGGCACCGGCGGCGGCGAGGGCTCCGTCCAGCCGGGCGCGGAGGGCGGCGGCGCGCTCCATCCAGGCGGCGCCGGCCTCGAGCGCGGCGGCCATGGCGAGGATGCCGGGCAGGTTCTCGGTGCCGGTCCGGTAGCCCTGCTCCTGCCCGCCGACCGGGGCGATCATGGCAAGGTCGCGCACGAGCAGGGCGCCGACGCCCGGCGGCCCGCCGAACTTGTGCGCCGACAAGGCGATCAGGTCGGCGTCGGGAAGCGGCAGCTTGCCGGCGGTCTGGGCGCAGTCGGCGACCAGCAGGCCGCCCCGCGCCCGCACCTCGCCCGCGAGCCGGTCGAGCGGCTGGAGCAGGCCGGTCTCGTTATTGGCGTGCTGGACCGCGACCAGCGGGCGCTCGCCCGCGACCGCGGCCACGTCGGCAATGCCGCCGGATATCGCCAGCGTCACCGCGTGCGGAGCGGCCCGCAATACCGCGTCATGCTCGATCGCCGACACGTAGAGCGGCCCGTTGCGGCCGCGGCCGAGGGCGATCGCCAGCGCCTCGCTCGCCCCCGAGGTAAAGACGACCCGGCCGGTCCAGCCCAAAGCGGCGGCGATGCGGGCGCGGGCATGTTCGAGCGCCGCCTTGGCCGCCCTTCCTTCCGCGTGCGGCGAGCTCGGATTGGCCCAGCGCTCCAGAGCCTCGGCCATGGCCTCGCGCGCGGCCGGCACGAGCGGCGTGGTCGCGGCATGGTCGAGGTAGATGCGGGGCTGCGGCACTGACCTTCCCAAGATTGCTAAGCGGGCGCTCGCTCTTATATAGAGCGCGGCTGCAGGCGGCGCGACCGCATTGCCGCCCCTTTCACGCCAAGCCATGCGCAGGTGCAATGCCCGAAGTCATTTTTCCCGGCCCCGAAGGCCGTCTTGAAGGCCGTTTCCACCCCGGGCCGCGGCCGCGCGCACCGGTCGCGATGATCCTCCACCCGCACCCGCACGGCGGCGGCACGATGAACAATGCGATCGTCCAGGCGCTCTACAAGACGTTTGTGCGGCGCGGCTTTGCCACCTTGCGCTTCAACTTCCGAGGCGTCGGCAAGAGCCAGGGCATCTTCGATAATGGCATCGGTGAATTGTCCGACGCGGCCTCGGCGCTCGATTGGGTGCAGCAGATCCACCCGGAGGCCGAATCGACGTGGATCGGCGGCTTCAGCTTCGGCGCGTGGATCGGCATGCAATTGTTGATGCGACGGCCCGAAGTGCGCGGCTTCATCTCGATCGCGCCGCCGGCCAACATGTACGACTTCACCTTCCTCGCGCCGTGCCCGTCCTCCGGAATCATCATCCAGGGCGAGGCGGACGAAGTGGTGACGCCGCTCGCGGTCCAGAAGCTGGTCGACAAGCTCCGCACCCAGCGCCACATCACCATCCACCACGAGACCGTCCCGGGGGCGAACCACTTCTTCGTCCACGAAATGCCGCAGCTGATGCGGGCGGTGGACACCTATCTCGACATGCGGCTCGACCCCGACTGCCCGATCAAGTGACCTGCCGTCATTGCGAGCGCAGCGAACCAATCTATTGAGGGGCCGCGAAGGCTGGATTGCTTCGTCGCTGCGCTCCTCGCAATGACGGCGGTCTAAACTGTCCAAACGAGCACGTTGCCGAGAACCACCAGGGCGGCGACCAGCATCAGCAGGCCCTTTCTGGGGTCGCGGCGGCGGGCGATCAGCCAGACGCCGCCGGCGCCGAGCAGGAAGGCGGCGATCATCGCGATCGAGAGCAGGGCTGCGCCGGATCCGGTGGCCATGGCCGGGCCATGCCACGGCGCGGCGGCGGGCGGAACCCGGCGGCGCCGTTTACGCGGCCTTAGCATGTCCGCAATAGTCTCGGCCGATGGCCTATATGGACCGCAGGCTGAACCTGGAACAGACGTTCGAGCAGATCGAGGAGACGATCCTGCCGAGCCTGGCGATGATGCTCGACACGCTGCTCGATGCGGCGGCGCTCGGCGAGGTGGGGGTCGACGCGACCGTCTACGCGGCCGAGCTCCGGACCGTCGCGCTCGAGCTCGAAGCGCTCACCCGGCGGGTCGAAGCGATCTCGCCGGTTCAGCCGTCCCGCATCGCCCGCGCCTGAGCCTCCAATATCCCGGCATAGACCGCAGCGTCGACATTCCCGCCCGAAAGGATGATGACGCTGCGCCCGGTGAGCGAGCCCGATTTTCCCGCGAGGGCGGCGGCTAGGGCGACCGCGCCGCCGGGCTCGAGCACCAGCCGCAAATGGCGGGCGGCGAACGCCATGGCGGCCTCGGTCTCGCCCTCGCTCACCGCGATGCCGCGCGCGCCCTGATGGCGCAACGCGCCGAAGGTGAGCGGCGAAACCAGCTTCGTCTGGAGGGCATCGCAGCGGGTCGGCGGCGCGTCGTCAGGCACGGGCACCGGCCGGCCGGCCGCGAACGACCGCGCCATATCGTCCCAACCCTGCGGCTCGACGGTGACGATCTCCGCTTCAGGCAAAGCCAGCGCGATCCCGGCGGACAGCCCGCCGCCGCCGCACGGCGAAAGCACCTTGTCGGGCAGCTCGCCGGTCGCCTCCAGCATCTGCGCCCGAAGCTCGACGCCGATGCTGCCCTGGCCTTCGATCACATCGACGTCATCGAACGAGGGCACCAGAACGGCGCCGCGCTCGGCCGCCAGACGCGCGCCGATTTCCTCGCGGCTGCCGGTGGCGCGGTCGTAGGCGATTATCTCGGCGCCGGCGGCGAGGGTGGCGTCGCGCTTCACCGCAGGCGCGTCGGACGGCATGACGATGGTCGCGGCAATGCCCATCCGATGGGCCGCGATCGCCACCCCCTGGGCGTGGTTGCCGGAGGAAAAGGCGACCACGCCGCGCCCACGCTCCTCCTCGCTCAGCAGCATCAGCCGGTTGGTGGCGCCGCGCAGCTTGAAGCTACCGCCCTCCTGCAGGCATTCGGCTTTCGCCCACAACCGCACGCCGCCGATCGCCAGCGGAAGCAAAGGCGTCCGCACCACCTGGCCGGCGATCCGAGCGGCGGCCGCCTCCACCCCTGCTTTGCCCGGCTTGCGCCCTTCCATCCGAATCTCCGCTCCGTTCATCCCGCCGGCTCCCCGTAACAGCGGCAAGAATGCAGCTCGTCCCCGTCATCCAACGCTCTGGCAAGTCAAGGAAAAATGCAGGTCTTTACAGGGGGGTCCGGCGCCCATATATCGCACGCCGCTGCCCCAGGGGGACTTCCAACAACCGCAAGGCAGCCCTTGTCGTCAACTACCCTTCTGGAGGTCCCTTGAGTTGCACAAGCATCATAGCGCGCTGGGGCTAGCTACGCTCCCGTCCGGCAACGGCACCGTTGCCGCTATCGCCAGGCAGCGCCCGGACCAGCCGGTCACGCTCCTTCGCCCGCACGCCGCCAGGCGTGCCGCCCGCTTCTTCGTCGAGAAGTTCCCGGGCCGCTCCATCTATGCGGTCAAGGCCAATCCGTCGCCCGACCTGCTCGAATTGCTGTGGGACAGCGGCGTCACGCATTACGACGTGGCGTCGATCGCCGAGGTGCGCCTGGTCGCCCGCAGGCTGCCCGAGGCCGTGCAATGCTTCATGCACCCGGTCAAGGCCGAGGAAGCGATCGCGGAAGCCTATTTCAGCCACGGCGTCCGTACCTTTTCGCTCGACACGATGGACGAGCTGGAGAAGATCCTGCGCGCAACCCACAACGCCGCCGACCTTAATTTGTGCGTGCGGATTCGCGTCTCCTCGGACCATGCCAAGCTCAGCCTGGCTGCGAAGTTCGGGGCAGAACCAAATGAGATGAAAGAGCTGCTGTTCGCAACCCGCCAGGCAGCGGACGCGCTCGGCATCTGCTTCCACGTCGGCAGCCAGGCCATGACCCCGGCCGCCTATGCCGAAGCGATGGCGCGAGTCCGCGCCGCGATCGTCGAAGCGGCGGTTACGGTCGACATCGTCGACGTCGGCGGCGGCTTCCCGTCATGGTATCCGGGGATGGAGCCGCCGCCACTCGAAACCTATTTCGAAGTGATCCACAATGCCTTCGAAAGCCTGCCGATTTCCTATTCGGCGGAATTGTGGTGCGAGCCGGGGCGGGCGTTGTGCGCGGAATATGCGAGCGTGCTGGTGCGGGTCGAGAAGCGCCGTGGCAGCGAACTCTACATTAACGACGGCGCCTATGGCGCGTTGTTCGACGCCGCCCACCTCGGCTGGCGTTTCCCGGTGAAGCTGGTCCGCGATGGCGGCTCGGCCGCGCGCGACCTGGCGTTCAGCTTCTACGGACCGACCTGTGACGATCTCGATCATATGGCGGGGCCGTTCCTGCTGCCCGCCGACGTCCGGCCGGGCGACTATGTGGAGATCGGCATGCTCGGCGCCTATGGCTGCGCATTGCGGACCGGATTCAACGGCTTCGGATCCGATCTGAAGGCGCTGGCCGAGGACGAGCCGATGGCCAGCCTCTACGGCGGAGCCGAGCGCGAAGTCGCACGTTCCAACGTCGTGAAGCTGTAGGGTCGGCGCGGGATCGCGCCGATCCGTCATCCCGGCGGAGGCCGGGATCTCGGCTCATTTGCCGTACCCTGTTTCCCTGAGATCCCGGCTTTCGCCGGGATGACGATGAGAGATCGAGAATGACCACCGACACCCTCGCTGCCGACGCTCCGGTCAACGATACCCGCAAGGCCGAGCTGCTGGCCAATGTGGTCGAGCATATCGACATCAAGAGCTTCGACGCGCGGCCGATCGTCGAGGCGATGAAGAAGATGAGCTTCACCAGCCGCGACCTCGGCCGGGCCACCGACATCTACAACCGGATGCTTGCCGATCCCGACTGCTCGGTGATCCTGGTCGTCGCCGGCTCGACCTCGGCCGGCGGCTGCATGGACCTCTACGCCGACCTCGTCCGCCACAACATGGTCGACGCGATCGTCGCCACCGGCGCCACCATTGTCGACATGGATTTCTTCGAGGCGCTTGGGCATAAGCACTATCAAGCGCTTGAGATTCCTGACGACGACACGTTGCGCTCGCTTTATATCGACCGCATCTACGACACCTATATCGACGAGGAGAAGCTGCAGGAGACCGATCATACGATCGCGGCGATCGCCAACGCGCTCGAGCCGCGGCCCTATTCCTCGCGCGCTTTCATTCGCGAGATGGGCAAGTGGCTGATCGAACACGGCCAGAAGGAGAACAGCCTGGTCAAGCTCGCCTATGAGCATGACGTGCCGATCTTCTGCCCGGCCTTCACCGACTCCTCGGCGGGTTTCGGGCTGGTCAAGCACCAGGTCGACGCCATGAAGGCAGGGCGGTCCTACCTCACCATGGATTCGATCGCCGATTTCCGCGAGCTCACCGACATCAAGATCAAGGCCGGCACCACCGGCCTGCTGATGATCGGCGGCGGCGTTCCCAAGAACTTCGTGCAGGACACGGTGGTGTGCGCGGAGATCCTCGGCCACGACGATGTCGAGGTGCACAAATATGCGGTCCAGATCACGGTCGCCGACGTCCGCGACGGCGCCTGCTCGTCCTCCACCCTTCAGGAGGCGGCGAGCTGGGGCAAGGTCTCGACGGCAATGGAGCAGATGGTGTTCGCCGAGGCGACCAGCGTGCTGCCCTTGCTGGCATCGGACGCCTATCATCGCGGCCATTGGCGGATCCGCCGAAAGCGTGCTTTCTCAAAGCTTTTCGACTAGTCCCTCATTGCAGGCATAGCGAATGACCCGGCCTCACTTTACACCGGCCCGGACCTGCGGCACCTTCCTTTCACCGTAACGGGAGGTGCGCTGCATGCTCGGCGGACAGGCCATCCTCGCTCCGATCGTCGCCCTCGTCGCCTGGACGCTGGCGATGATGGTGTGGATGTACGCGGTCCGCTTCCCGGCGATGAAGCGCAAGGGCATCTCGCTCAAAGGCCGGATCGGCAGCAAGACCGGCGCGCTCGACGGCGTGGTCGAAGACCAGGTCCAGTGGAAGGCGCACAATTACAACCATCTGATGGAGCAGCCGACTTTGTTCTACGCGGTTGCGCTGACGCTGGCGCTGCTCGACCGCGGCGCCGGCATCAACCTGCTGCTCGCATGGGGTTATGTCGGCTTCCGGGTGCTGCACAGCCTGGTCCAGGCGACCACCAACGTCGTCCGCCTCCGCTTCTGGTTGTTCCTTGGCGCTTCCTTCTGCCTGCTCGGCCTGACCGTCCACGCAGCCGCGGTGCTGATCCACGCTAGCGGGTGAACGCCGCGGCCAGCTCGACATGGGTGGACCAGCGAAACTGGCCGACCGGCTTCACCCAATCGAATCGGTAGCCGCCATCGATCAGCGTCTTCGCATCACGCGCGAAGGTGTTGGGATTACACGAGACATAGGCGATCCGCGGAACGCTCGACCGAGCCAGCAGCGCGATCTGCTCCCGGGCGCCGGCGCGGGGCGGATCGAGCAGGACGGCTTCGAAGCGGCCGAGCTCGCTGGCGTCGAGCGGGCGGCGATAGAGGTCGCGGTGGTCGACGAAGACCGGACGCTGGGCGCGATCGGCGGCTAGCTTCATCGCCGCGGCGGCGTCCCGGTCACCCTCGGCGGCGTAGACGCGGCCGTCGAGCGATAGCGCGAAGGTGCCGAGGCCGGCGAACAGGTCCGCGACGAGGCGGCCGGGGCCGACCGCAGCGCGCACCGACTCGACCAGTGCCTCCTCCCCTTCCGCCGTCGCCTGCAGGAACGCGCCATGAGGGAGCGGAACGGGCACTCCGGTCGCCCCAGCGGAGGCTGGGGCCTCAGGGAGAAGTTGCGCGGGCGTCTTTTCCGAACTGAGATCCCGGCTTTCGCCGGGATGACGTGGTTGGCCTTCGCCGGGACCCAAGGACATGGTGGGTGGTGGATCGACCGAGCCGCTTGCCCTCCGTGCCCGTGTTCCTGGGTCCCGGCTTTCGCCGGGATGACGCCTGCCCAATGTCACCGTCACAGGCTCCGGCTCCCAGCGCGTCTGCGGGCCATAGCCGTCGTCGATCGCGAGCCGCGCGAGGCGGTAGGTCGCGGCGAACTCCGCCAGCCTTTCGGTCGCTTCCAGCCCTTCGACGCTGACCTTGTCGAGCAGGATGTCGGCGCCCTGGTCGGCGAGCGTCATGCGGACGCCGCCGCTGCCGCGCGGGCCGAGCAAGTGCCCCATCAGCG
Organism: Allosphingosinicella sp.; assembly: GCA_035942355.1. Taxonomy (GTDB): domain Bacteria; phylum Pseudomonadota; class Alphaproteobacteria; order Sphingomonadales; family Sphingomonadaceae; genus Allosphingosinicella. The sequence continues at coordinate 7,619 of DASZDE010000186.1, forward strand.
TGCGGAGCGGCTCGACGAGGGCGAACAATTCGGTCCTGAGGATGAAGCATTCGCGCATGTCGACGATGCGATGGCTTTTCTCGGCATTGAAGCCGAGCCGGACCTGGGAACCGCGGCGCTCGGCGCGCAGCGAGGCGCGGCGGCGGCTGACCGGCGGCGAGATGTGAGGCGGCAACAGGTCCGGCGCCGGCACCCCTTGGGCGGCGAGGGCGGAGACGATCCGATCCTGAAGGAAGCGGCCATAGGCGATGTCGTCGACATGCTGGAGCTGGCAGCCGCCGCATTCGGGAAAATGGCGGCATGGCGGCACCGCGCGGTGCGGCCCCGGCAGGACGATGCCGTCGGGCTGAACGAGATCGCCCGGCGCCGTGAAGGGCATGTGGCGGCCGCTGCCGGTGACGCCGTCGCCGCGCGCCGCGATTCGAACCACGGTTTCGGTCATGAGCCGGCCAGCAGATCCGGCAGCTCGGCGAGCAGATCGTCCGCGATCAGCCCCGCGCCCGCGCGTTCGGAGGCCCGGCCGTGCAGCCATACCGCGGCGCAGGCGGCTTCGAACGCCTCCTGGCCGCACGCACGCATCGCGGCGACGATGCCGGTGAGCACATCGCCGGTGCCGGCGCTGGCCAGCCAGTGCGGGGCCGGCGGCGCGATCGCGGCGCGGCCGTCCGGAGCCGCAACGACGGTGTCGGCGCCCTTGAACAGGATTACCGCGCCCGAGCGGCGCGCCGCCTCGCGGGCCTGTTCGACCTTGCCCCCCGCCAGCGCCGGAAACAGGCGCCCGAACTCGCCGGCGTGGGGCGTCAGGATCGGCTGCGGGATATCGTCGAACCGGATGACGCTCTCCCCGAGCAACGCCAGAGCGTCGGCGTCCAGGACCAGCTTGCGGCCCGACGCGAGCGCCTGACGCAGACGCGCTCGCCCGTCATCGCCCCGGCCGAGGCCCGGCCCGATCGCGATCGCCCCTATGCGGGGATCGTTGAGCGCTTCCGCGCTGCCTCCCGCGGACTGCACAATCGCATGCGGAATTCCCGCTACATGCGAGGGTGCGATCAGGCGGACATAGCCGGCGCCGGCGCGGGCGGCGGCACCGGCGGCGAGGGCGCCGGCTCCGGGCATTTCCCCCGCCACCACGGCGACATAGCCGCGGCTATACTTATGATCGTCCGGTCCCGGTGCAAGCAGCTCCGGCCGCTCGATGAGCGTGAGGGCGCTCTGGGCCGTGAGGCCGATGTCGGCGACGACGATCCGGCCCATGTGGCGGGCGGCGGGCTGGAGCAGGTGCGAGGGCTTCAGCGTGGCAAAGGTGATGGTGAGGTCGCAAAGGTGGACCGGCGACAGGACGGCACCGTCGTC
>DASZDE010000187.1:0-12867 GCA_035942355.1 Allosphingosinicella sp.
ACACCAGCGACACCGGCGGTTTCGTGGCTCCCACGATCGTCGAGCTCGACGACGGCGGTTTCTTCATCGGCTGGGCGCGGAGCGTGTTGTCGGACGGCATCTATTACCGGGAGGGAAGCTATTTATACGATTTGTCGGGGCGCAGCTATGACACGGCCGGAAACCCGACCTCCGCGGAGCTCGACCTCAGCGACCGCCTTAGCAGGATCGAATCGCTGGCGGCGATCGGTCAAGCTGCGGGCGGCGACCTGTTCGTCGCGTTCGACTTCGCGCAGGTCCGGACCGGAAACATCTATCTCAGCCGGGTGCTCAGCTATGACGAGGAACACACCTTCCTCGGCGACGAGGGCGCCAACATCCTGACCGGAACGTCGGGCGATGATTTCATGGCCGGGGGCGCGGGCGCCGATACGCTGCGGGGGCAGGCAGGCAGGGATGTGGTCCAGGGAGACGACGGCTCGGATCGCCTCGAGGGCGGTGACGGGGAGGACAACTTGTCCGGTGGTGGCGGCGTGGACGTCATGCTGCGCGGCGCCGGCGGGGACGTGCTCGATGGAGGAACCGACAAAGACGCGATGAACGGCGGAGCCGGGGACGACACCTTGTTGGGGCAAGCGGGCGACGACCGGCTCGATGGCGGCGGCGGCATCGATCGGCTCGAGGGCGGCGGGGGCAGCGACCGTTACTACTACCATGCCGGATCGTCTTTGCACGAAGACGTCTTTGCCGGGTACGACACCGTATTCTCCAGCATCGATGTCACGCTGCCAGCGAACTTCGAGGTGCTCACGATGACGGGCACCGCCGTGAACGGCAACGGCAACGGCACTGGCAATGTCATCACCGGTAACGCGGCCGCCAACGTGATATTGGGCTTCGAAGGCAATGACGACTTGACCGGCGGCGGCGGTGATGACGACATTTCCGGGAATGACGACAACGACACGCTGGCCGGCGGGGATGGCGACGACGTACTGCGTGGCGGTACCGGCAGAGACTGGCTCGACGGCGGCGAGGGCAACGACACGCTGATCACGGGCAGCGGGGACGGCACACTGCTCGGCGGGGCCGGCGACGACGCTTACAGCCTGTCCATCGGCGCCACCGCGATCACGATCCTCGAGTCGGCCGGCGAGGGCCGGGACCGGGTTACTACGATGCTGAGCTTCACCTTGCCGGACAATGTGGAGGATCTGGAGCTGCGTACCGGCGGGGCCAACGGGACCGGCAACGATTTGGCCAATCTCATTGTCGGCAATAATGCAGCCAATATCCTGAACGGAATGGGGGATGCCGACACGCTTCAGGGCGGTGCCGGCGACGATCAACTCATTGGTGTGGGCGACGGCGTTGCCGACATGCTGGAGGGCGGCGGCGGCGACGATACCTATATCATGGACTCGGTGGACGTCGTGAACGACAGCTCGGGCCATGATCTCGTGAACGTTGCCGGCAGTTACACGCTCGTTGCAGGTCTGGAGGATCTTGCGCTGTCCGGCAGCGGCCGTTTCGACGGGACTGGCAATGGGCTGGACAACACGATCTTCGGAAACGCATCCAATAATCGCCTGACCGGCCTCGCCGGCGCCGATGTTTTGAGGGGCTTTGGCGGCCACGAATTACTGTCAGGCGGCGACGGGGACGATATCCTCGACGGCGGCGTCGGCGCTGATCGTCTCTTGGGGGGAGCCGGCGTCGACACCGCCACTTATGCCGGCGCCACCACGGCGGTGACTGCCGACCTTCTTGCTACGGGCCCGCAGGACACCCGGGGCGCCGGCCTCGACACGCTGCGCGGGATCGAGAATCTGGTTGGTTCTGGCTTCGGCGACAGCCTTGCCGGGAACGGGCTGCGCAACCGCATCGAAGCCGGCGGCGGCGACGACACCGCCTTCGGCCGCGACGGGGCGGACACTCTGTTCGGCGAGATTGGCGACGATCTATTGTTCGGCGGCAACGGCAACGATTGGATCCGTGGCGGCGAGGGCGACGATGCCGTCAACGGCCAGGCCGGCAGCGACGTCGTCAGCGGCGGCGGCGGCGAGGACCGGCTGATCGGCGGCGGCGAGCGCGATGTCTTGTCCGGGGGAGCCGACGGCGACTTCTTCGTGTTCGACGATGGCGATACCAGCGCCGTCCGCGGCGGGGCCGACCGGATCACGGACTGGGGTGGGGGCGACAGGATCAACCTGCATCTGATCGATGCCGACTCCGGCGCCGGCGGCGACCAGGATTTCGCCTTCATCGGAACCGCCGCTTTCAGCGGGGATTCAGGCGAGTTGCGCAGCCGCGTCGTCAACGGCAACACCTATGTCGAAGGCGACACCGACGGCGATGCGGTGGCCGACTTCGTGATCCGCGTCGATGGTCCGGAAGCGCTGGTGGCGGCCGATTTCGTGTTGTGAGCGGCGTGGCGCGAGCCGCTCCTAGATCCGTTCGAGCAGATAGTCGGCGCTGCTGACGTTGAACGCGCCGGGCTCCTCGACGTTGAGCTGCGTCACGACATTGTCCTCGACCAGCATCGAGAAGCGCTGCCCGCGTTGGCCCATGCCGAATTTGGATGCGTCCATTTCCAGCCCAAGGGCCTTTACGAACTCGCCGTTGCCATCGGCGAGCATGGTGACTTTGCCGGCCGCGCCGGCCTGCTCGGCCCACGCATTCATCACGAACGCGTCGCTGACGGCGGTGCAGGCGACCTCGTCCACGCCTTTGGCCCTGAGCTCGTCCGCCTTGTCGATGAAGCCCGGCAAGTGCCGCGCCGAGCAGGTCGGCGTGAATGGCCCCGGCACGGAGAAGACAGCAATCTTGCGGCCCCGGAAATATTCATCGGACTCGACCGGCTGCGGGCCGTCGGGGGTTGCCTTGCTGAAGGTGGTGGAGGGGAGCCGGTCGCCGACTTGGATGCTCATCTTTCCTTCCTTTCGCTTCGCGCCGCTGCGCATGCGGGCGCCCTAGCAGCAGGCGCCGGCCGCGCCTATAGCCGGCGGCAGGATGGAAGAGCCCAGGTTCCTCACCGGCCAATTCCTGCTGGCCATGCCCGGCATCGGCGACCCGCGCTTCGAGAAGGCGGTGATCGCGATGTGCGTCCACGACGAGGGCGGCGCCCTCGGCATCGGCCTCGGCCGCATCATCCCCAGGCTCGGCTTCCATGATCTGCTGAATCAACTCGACGTTCCCGTGGGCGTGGCGCCGGACGTCGCCATCCACCTTGGTGGGCCGGTCGAGCCGCAGCGCGGCTTCATCCTCCACTCGCTGGACTGGGGCGGCGAGGGCAGCGTCCAGGTCTCGGACCGGTGGACGCTCACCGCCACGCTCGACGTCCTTCGTGCGATTGCCGAGGGCCGCGGCCCCACCCGCTGGGTCGCGGCGCTGGGTCATGCGGAATGGGGTGCGGGCCAGCTCGAGGAGGAAATGTGCCGCAACGGCTGGTTCACCACGCCCGGCAGCGACGAATTGCTCTATGAATGCGACGTCAATTCGCGCTGGACCACGGCCTTCCAGAGCGCCGGCATCGACACCCGCCTCCTCACAGCCGATTTCGGCACGGCCTGACACGACATATAAAGATATCTTTATATTTGAAATTGCCGGCCCCGCAGGCTAAGGAGCCGCATCGCCGCGGGCGCGCGGCACCCTGTTCTCGCCATCCAGAAGGAGCTCCCCCTTGGCAACCCAGGCCCAGACGACGTTCGACGATTATGTGATCCGCGACATCAATCTTGCCGCTTACGGCCGCAAGGAGATCGAGATCGCCTAAACCGAGATGCCGGGCCTGATGGCGCTCCGCGCGGAATATGGCGCCTCGCAGCCCTTGAAGGGCGCGCGCGTCACCGGTTCGCTCCACATGACCATTCAGACGGCCGTGCTGATCGAGACGCTGGCCGCACTCGGCGCGCAGGTCCGCTGGGCCTCGTGCAACATCTTCTCGACGCAGGACCATGCGGCGGCCGCGATCGCCGCCTCCGGCGTGCCGGTCTTCGCCGTCAAAGGCGAGACGCTCGAGGAATATTGGGACTATATCGACCGCATCTTCGCCTGGGGTCCCGGCGGGAGCTACACCGAGACCGCCAACATGATCCTGGACGATGGCGGCGATGCCACCATGTTCGCTTTGTGGGGCGCGCGGATCGAGGCCGGCGAGCAATTCCCGGCCCCGGAGAATGAGGAAGAGGAAGTCTTCCAGCGGGTCGTCAACAGCCGCATCCAGCAGTCGCCGGGCTTTCTCACCCGGACGGTCGCCACCATCAAGGGCGTGTCGGAGGAGACCACCACCGGCGTCCACCGCCTCTACGAGCTGGGCAAGAAGGGCAAGCTTCCGTTCCCGGCGATCAACGTCAACGACAGCGTCACCAAGTCGAAGTTCGACAATCTATACGGCTGCAAGGAATCGCTGGTCGACGCGATCCGCCGCGCGACCGACGTGATGCTCGCCGGCAAGGTCGCGACCGTCGCCGGCTTCGGCGACGTCGGCAAGGGCTCGGCCGCCTCGCTCCGCAACGGCGGCGCCCGCGTCCTGGTCACCGAGATCGACCCGATCTGCGCGCTCCAGGCGGCGATGGAAGGCTATGAGGTCGTGACGATGGAGGAAGCGGTCACCCGCGCCGATATCTTCGTCACCGCCACCGGCAATGCCGACGTCATCACGCTCGACCATATGCGGGCGATGAAGAACATGGCGATCGTCGCCAACATCGGCCATTTCGACAGCGAGATCCAAATCGGCGCGCTCCAGAACATGAAGTGGACCGAGATCAAGCCGCAGGTCGACGAGGTCGAGTTCCCCGCCGGCAAGAAGATCATCGTCCTGTCGAAAGGCCGGCTGGTCAACCTCGGCAACGCCACCGGCCATCCGAGCTTCGTCATGTCGTCGAGCTTCACCAACCAGGTGCTCGCCCAGATCGAGCTGTGGACCGGCGCCGACAAATATAGGAACGAGGTCTACGTCCTCCCCAAGCATCTCGACGAGAAGGTCGCCGCGCTCCACCTCGACAAGCTCGGCGTCAAGCTGACCACGCTCACCGACAGGCAGGCCGCCTATATCGGCGTGCCGGTCGAGGGGCCGTTCAAGCCCGAGCATTACCGCTACTGATCGCGAAGAGCGGTGGCATGCGGCCGTCGGCGCCCCGGCGCCGGCGGCTGTGTCTTTTCCGTGACAGCCGCGGCATCTCTGGGCTTTGGGGGCACCGCCAGCTAGCCATCGGCAAATCCTTCGTTATGCGCTGGGCTGCACGCTAAGTGGTTGCGGGGTCATCAAATGCGCCGACCGCCATCGTTCCGCCGGGTCGCGGCCTCGGCCTCGCTTCTTGCCGTTGCTGCGGCCGCCCTTCCGGCTTCCGCCTCGGCTCAGGCGGCCGCACAGGAGGACAGCCTTGCCGAGCCGGTTGCCGCCGATGCGCCCGCAGCCGCCGACGAAATGGCCGGCCCGGTCGAGACCGGCGACGGCGGCGAGGATATCGTCGTTACCGGCTCGCGCATCGCGCGGCCCGAATTCGCCTTGCCCAACCCGGTCCAGTCGTTCACGTCCGCCGCGATCGAGCAGTCCGGCGAGACCAACCTCACCGACTTCCTGATCGACACTCCGGCGCTGGCCGGTTCGCTGACCGGCGAGCTCAACTCAGGCTCCAACACCGGCTACCAGACGGCGGGCCTCAGCCTGCTCGACCTGCGCAACCTCGGCACCGCCAGGACCCTGGTGCTCGTCAACGGCCGCCGCCACGTCAATGCCTATCCGGGCGAAAATTCGGTCGACATCAACACCATCCCCGTCGACCTGATCGAACGGGTCGACATCCTCACCGGCGGCGCCTCCGCCATCTACGGGGCCGACGGCGTGTCGGGCGTGGTGAACTTCGTGCTCAAGCGCGATTATGAAGGCCTCGGCGCGCGCGGCCAGGCCGGCATCTCCGAGCTCGGCGATGCCGGCAACCGGTTCTTCTCGGTCGTGGCGGGCAAGAACTTCCTCGACGGCCGGGCCAATATCGCGGCTTCCTACGAGTATAACGAGTCCGACCGCCTGCACGAGCGCAAGCGCAGCTATCTCGGCGATCCCGCGCGGCGCCTGGAGCTGATCCAGAACCCGCGCGACGTCGATGACGATCCCGCCGTCTTCGACCGGGTGCTGCAGAACAACGTCGGCTGGGCGGACAGCGCCACCAGCGGGGCGATCGACGTCGACGGCGACTTCCTGCCCGACTTCGACGGCAACGGCCGCCGTTATGACGGCGGCACTTTCCTTCCGGGAACCGGCGGCCGCGCCGTCAACGGCTCCTCCAACACGCCGACGGCAGGCTATTTCGGCGACGTCTCCCCTTATCTGCGCCGGCACAATCTCAACCTGCTGACCAGCTTCGAGCTGAGCCCGGCTTTGCGGCTGTTCGCGGAAGGCAAATATGTCGACACCACCGCCTACACCCAGATCCAGCCCTCGTTCGACTTCTTCACCTTTCTCCACGCCGACAATCCGTTCCTTCCGGCCAGGATCCGCCAAGCTATCGTTCCCGGCGCCTTCGCCGATTTCGGCCTTCCCGACGGCATCCTGGTCAACCGCGACAATTTCGATCTCGGCGTCGGCTCGGAATATGCCGAACGCGAGACGCTCCGCGGCGTCGTCGGCGTCGACGGCGAGATCGGCGATCGCCTGCGCTACGAGCTGTCCTACGTCCACGGCCGCGCCAAATCGGTCGTCACGAGCGCCAACACGCGCGTCACCGACCGCTATTTCGCCGCGCTCGACGCGGTAAGGGACCCGGCGACGGGCGAGATCACCTGCCGCATCAATCTCGAGCCGGACGGCATCATCGATCCGTTCAACTATGCCGGCATCGCCGTGATCGGCGGGGTTCCCGTCAGCGGTCGGCCGCTCAGCTTCCGGCCCGGCGAATGCGTCCCGCTCAACCTGATCGGCGAGGGCGTCGCCAGCCAGGCCGCGACCGACTTCGTCATGGTCGACAGCGTCACTCGGGCCGAGAGCAGGCAGGACGTGGTGTCCGGCTCGCTGGCGGGCGACCTCGGCGCATGGTTCGAGTTGCCGGGCGGGCCGATCGGTTTCGCGTTGGGCGCCGAATACCGCAAAGAAAGCACGCAATCGCAGCCCTCCCGGTTCCAGCAGCGCGGCTTGTTCGACGAGGGCAGCCAGATCCTTCCGAGCGGCGGCGAGTTCGACGTCAAGGAAGTGTTTGCCGAGGTGAACGTGCCGATCCTGGCGGACGTCCCGTTTGCGGAGACGCTTGCCATCGGCGGCGCGGTCCGCATCTCCGATTATTCCACCGTCGGCGGCACCACGACCTGGAAGGTTGACGGAGTCTATGCTCCGGTGCGCGACATCAGCTTCCGCGCCACCTACTCGCAGGCGGTCAGGGCGCCGAACATTACCGAGCTGTTCAGCCCGCTCCAGGGGACGTTCGAGTTCCTTGACGATCCGTGCGATCCGACCAACATCGGCGAAGGATCGAGCTCGCGCGCGGCCAATTGCCTCGCGCTACTGCAGGGCCTGGGGCTCACTCCCGAAGAGATCGAGAATTTCAGCCCGTCGACCGATCCCGAGCAGAGCACCAGCCAGCCCGGTCTGACCGGCGGCAATCCCGATCTCAGCGAGGAGACCGCCAGGACATGGACGGCCGGGGTCGTGCTGCGGCCGCGCCTGGTGCCGGGCCTCACCATTGCCGCCGACTGGTACGACATCAGGCTCGAGGATGCGATCAACACCGCCACCGCCAACGAATTGCTCGCGCTGTGCGTCGATCAGCCGAGCCTTCAGAACGTCTTCTGCGAAAACATCGTGCGCAATACCGAGACGGGCTTCGTCGACACCTTCACGGTGCAGGCGCAGAACGTCGCGGAGTTCACAACGTCGGGGCTCGATCTGACGCTGAACTACCGGTTCTCGCCCGCTCCGGGCTGGGGCAGCTTCAACCTGCGCGTGGTCGGCGGCTATTTGAACGACCTCACTTTCGTCTCCAGCGTGGGAGCCGAGCCGGACCAGGACCGCGGCGAGCAGTACAGGCCCAAATTCATCGGCACCGCCGACCTTACCTGGACGCTGGGTGACCTGACGCTGAATTACGGCCTCAGCTGGCAGAGCCGCACCCGCCGCTTCACCACCGAGGAGCTGGAGGCCAATCCGGACATCTCCGACCCACGCTTCTTCTGGTACAAGGAGCGCTGGGAGCACGACATCCAGGCGAGCTACACTGTCGACGACCGCTTCACCGTCTATGGAGGCATCAACAACTTCACCGACGAGAAGCCCGCAGTCGCGGCGCTGGCCGGCTATCCGGTGAGCAATGTCGGCCGCTTCTTCTATGTCGGCGCGCGGGTGCAGCTGAACGATATCATGTAACGCCCCAGCCAGGCCACGCCTCAGAACCCAGCACGCGGTCGGCTTGTTTTTGTGGGACGCCGGCGCCTGCCACTTCCGAAGCGCTGCCGCGGTGGCTAGACACAGGCGATGCACCGCCGCCTCTATCGCCGCAGGCGTCCGCGCCGGAGATGATCGAGCTTTCCCGCTCGGCGGCGGCGATGATCGCCATATTCTGCGGCTTCTGGCTGTGTGTGGCCGTCTGGATGACGCTGACCGCCGGCCGGCGGAGCCGCGCCGCGCGCGAGGAAACGGCGGAGGCGGAACGCTGCGAGGCCCTGCTCGCCGCGGGTCCCGCCATCCCGCTCGTCGCTTATGATGACGGCCGCATCGAAGCCCCTGACCGGCTGGCGGCAATGCTCGGTCTCGCGGCACCGCCGTCGCGCCTGTCGGAGCTCGCCGCGCTGGGCGGCGAAGCGGCTTCGGACGCCCCTCCTCTGGTCGAGCAAGTGACGCAGGCTTCCGCCTCGGGCGGTGGCTTTTCGCTTTCGGTCCGCCCCGAAGGTTCCTCGCGAATCCTCCTTGTCCGCGGTTCGCCGGCGCCGCCGCCTTATCCTGCCGGCGCGGTCCTGCTCTGGTTTATCGATGCCACCGACGCGGAGGAACAGATGGCGGCGCTGCGCGCGGAAGTGGCGCGTCTCACCGGCGGCCTCGCTGCACTGGCGGGGTTGATCGAGGCGGCGCCGTTCCCGGTCTGGCACCGCGGGCCCGACCTTCGCCTCGCTTTGGTGAACAGCGCTTATGTGGCGGCCGTGGAGGCGGAAGATGCGATGGCGGTGGTCGAGAGGGGGGTCGAGCTGGTCGACGAAAGCGAGGGACGATCGCCGCTGAGCCAGGCCGCGGCGGTTCGCGACAAGGGCGAGCCGGCCGGGCGCACGGTCCCGGCGACCATCGCCGGCGAGCGGCGCATGATGCGGGTGGTCGAGGTGCCGCTGGGCGGGGCAGGGGTCGGCGGCTACGCGATCGACGTCGAGGATCTCGAGCAGGCGCGCGCCGACCTCGCCCGCTTCGTCCGCGCTCAGCGTGACATGCTCGATCGCCTGTCTGCCGGCGTCGCCCAGTTCAGCCGGGACCGCCATCTGATTTTCTTCAACCAGCCTTTTGCCCGGCTGTTCGCGCTGAAGAGCGATTTCCTCGCCGATCAGCCCGAATTCAACCGGGTGATCGACGCGATGCGCGAGAACGGCAATTTGCCCGAAGCGCGCGACTTTCCGGACTGGAAGGAGGAGCGCCGCCGCTGGTTCACCTCCGGCCTGGCCGCCGACGAGGAGGATTGGCTTCTGCCCGGCGGCAAGCATCTCCGCGTCGTCGCCCAGCCGCTTCCCGACGGCGGCCTGCTCCTGATCTTCGAGGACCGGACCGAGCAGATCCAGCTCGCCAGCGCGCGCGACACCTTGCTCAGGGTCAGGACCGCTACTTTCGACAATCTATTCGAAGCGGTGGGCGTGTTCGCCTCCGACGGCAGGCTCGCGCTGTGGAACAACCGCTTTCGCGAGCTGTGGCAGTTCGAGGAGGAGCAGCTCGCCGCCCATCCGAGGGTGGATGCGATGACGCCGCACCTTGGCCGCATGCTCAAGAACCCCAACCATGCCGGCCTCGTCCGTGAGCTCGTCCGCAGCGCCACCGTCGAGCGCAAGCAGCGCAGCGGCCGCGTCAGCCTCATCGACGGGCGCGACTTCGAATTTGCCGCGGTCCCGCTGCCCGACGGCAACGCGCTCTTCACCATGCTCGACATCACCGACAGCCGCAGGATCGAGTCGGCGCTTCGCGAACGCAACGAAGCGCTCGAGGACGCCGATCGGCTGAAGACCGCGTTCGTCTCCAACATGAGCTACGAGCTTCGCACCCCGCTCACCTCGATCTCGGGTTTCGCGGAGATGATGGCGGGCGGTTATGCGGGCGAGCTTCCCGCCACCGCGGTCGAATATGTGTTCGCGATCCTCGAATCGGTTGCCCGGCTCGGCGCGCTCATCGACAATGTGCTCGACCTCACCCAGAGCGATTCGGGAAGCCTCCTGCTCACCGAAGAGCAGATCGAGCTGACCGAATTATGCGCCGAGGCCGCCGAGCAGGTCGCGGACCCTGCCCGGCGCAAGCGGATCGACTTCGTTGTGGACGTCGATCCGTCGGCTGGATCTGTCGTCGGCGACCGCCGCCGGCTGCGCCAGGCGCTCGACAACATCCTCACCAACGCGATCGTCTACACGCCCGAGGGCGGCCGCGTTCTGCTCCACGCCGCGGGCGATCCGATCGAGGCGGAGATCACGGTTTCCGACAATGGCAAGGGCATCTCGCCCGCGGAGCAGGCTCGCGTCTTCGACCGTTTCCACCGCACCGCCGCCGGCCAGGGGGAGGAACAGTCGACGCTCGGCCTCGGCCTGCCGCTCGCCAAGCAGTTCATCGAGGCGCATGGCGGCTCGGTGACCCTTCAGTCGGAGCTCGGCGAGGGCACCACCGTCACGCTGCGGCTGCCGCGGGCGGGCTGATGCTGCTCGCCAGCGCGGAGGCGACCGAGCAGCTTGGCCGTCGGACGGCGGCGGCCTTGCGGGTCGGGGACGTGGTCGCGCTGTTCGGCGAGCTCGGCGCCGGCAAGACCACCTTCGCCCGCGGCCTCGTCCACGGCCTCGGGTTCGGCGGCGACGTCGCCAGCCCGACCTTCCCGATCATCCAGGTCTACGAACCGCCGGACGTGCGGCTGCCGCTGTGGCATGTCGACCTCTATCGGATTACCGACTGGGCCGAGCTCGATGAGCTGGGGCTCGAGGATGGGCGTGCCGACGCGGCGCTGGCGATCGAATGGCCGGAGCGGCTCGGCGCGCGATTGTGGTCCGACAGCCTCGATCTTCATCTCGCCGTCGGCCCCGGGCAAGGCCGCGCCTTGACAGCAAAAGTCCCGCCCGCTTGGGAGGGTCGATGGCCTCCGCGATGATTCCGCCGGCGTCTGCGCCCGACTTCCTCGCCGCGCACGGCTGGGCCGGCGCCGAGATCCGGCCGCTGGCCGGCGATGCCAGCTTCCGCCGCTATTTCCGCGTGCATCGGGGAGGGGAGACCGCCGTGCTGATGGACGCTCCGCCCGAGCATGAGGACATCGGACCGTTCCTGACCGTGGCCGGACATTTGCTCGACCGCGGCTTCACGCCGCCGCGCCCGCTCGCCATCAATCGCGAGAAGGGGCTGCTGCTGCTTGAGGATTTCGGCGACGACCGGGTCGGCCCGCTGCTCCAGCGCGAGCCCGATCGGGAGCGCGGCATCTATGAGAGCGCGGTCGATGCGCTCGCCCGGCTTGGGCGCGACCCGGCGCCGGGCGATATTCCGCCCTATGACGATGCCGCGATGACGCGGGAGGTAGCGCTGTTCACCGAATGGTATGCGCCCACTTTGTCGCTCGAAGTCGACGGCGACGCCTTCTTCGCGGCCTGGCGGCGCGTGTGGCAGGGTATTCTCGCCGAGATCGAGCGCCACCCGGTGCTCGTGCTGCGCGATTATCATGCCGACAACCTGATGGCGCTCCCGGGGCGGCGCGAGCTCGGCCTGCTCGATTTCCAGGACGCGCTCGCCGGCCATCCCGCCTATGACCTGGTGTCGCTGCTCCAGGATGCGCGGCGCGACGTTGCGCCGGCGCTGGAGGAGGCGATGCTGGAGCGTTACTTCAAGGCGGCCGGAGTGCAGGACCGGTTCGCGTTCCGAGCCCATTATGAGATCCTCGGAGCGCAGCGCAACACCAAGATCCTCGGCATCTTCACGCGCTTGTGGAAGCGCGACGGCAAGTCCCATTACCTGCCGCTCCAGCCGCGCGTGTGGGGCTATCTCGAGCGCAACCTCGGGCACCCGGCGCTGGAGCCGGTCCGCGTCTGGTTCGACGATAACGTGCCGGCCGAGAAGCGCGCATCTGCCTGGACGCAGGGGGCCGCCGCATGAGCCGCTACAAGACTCCGTTGGCGCTTCGTCCCGATCCCGTGGCGGAGCCGCCGCCGGTCGCGATGGTGATGGCGGCCGGCCTCGGCAAGCGCATGCGCCCGCTCACCGCCACCCGCCCCAAGCCGCTGGTCGAGGTCGCCGGCAAGACCTTGCTCGACCACAGCCTGGATCGCCTGCGGGCAGCCGGAGTGCGCAAGGCCGTGGTGAACGTCCACTATCTTCCCGATGCCCTCGAAGCGCATCTCAGGAACCGCGTCACCGGCATCGAGATCGTCGTCTCGGACGAGCGCGACCAGCTCCTCGAGACCGGCGGCGGGCTCGTCAAGGCGCTGCCGCTGATCGAGGCGGACCCGTTCCTCGTCGTCAACAGCGACAATCTGTGGATCGACGGACCGATCGATTCGCTGCGCCATCTAGCCTCGCATTGGGACGATGAGCGGATGGATGCGCTGCTGCTGCTCGTCCCGCTGGCGCGCGCCAATTGCCACACCGGCCAGGGCGACTTCCACATGAGCGCCACGGGCCAGCTCCGGCGGAAGAAGGCCGGCGGCGTCGCACCTTTCGTCTACACCGGCGTCCAGATGGTCTCGAAG
>DASZDE010000188.1:0-24507 GCA_035942355.1 Allosphingosinicella sp.
GTGTTCGCGCGGGCGAGGGAGGTGAGATAGCACGTCGTCCCAGCGAAGGCTGGGACCCCAGGGGGTGAAGGCCCCTGCGCTTTTCACCCGCCGGGGCCCCAGCCTTCGCTGGGACGACGTGCTATCTCACCTCCATCGCCCGCGCGAACACGGCCTCGAACATGTCCCGCGTCAGCCGGTTGGTGTTCTGGTTGTAGCGCGAGCAATGGTAGCTATCGATGAGCAGCCGGCCGTCGGGCAGCCGGTGCTCGGCGAGATGGCCGAAACGATAGGCTGCGAGCCGCCCGCCCGCCGCGCGCACCGCCGCATTGTGGGCGATCTGGCCGAGCGCGACCAGTATCCTGACGTTCGCCAGCGCCGCCAGCGCCGGCCGGAAATAGGCGCTCGTGCAGGTCGCGATCTCGTCCGGCGTAGGCTTGTTCTGGGGCGGCACGCATTTGACCGAATTGACGATGGCGACGCCGTTCAGCCTGAGGCCGTCGTCCCGCCGCTCCTCGTACCGCCCCTCGGCGAGGCCGAACTTGAGCAAGGTCTCGTAGAGCAGCAGCCCGGCATGGTCGCCGGTGAAGGGCCGGCCGGTGCGGTTGGCGCCCTGCTTGCCGGGCGCAAGCCCGCAAATGGCCAGCCAGGCGTCGGGATCGCCGAAATGCGGCACGGGCGCGTTCCACCAGCGCGGATGCTCCTCGCGCAGCGCCTCGCGGAAGCCGACCAGGCGCGGGCACAAGGGGCAGTCGCGCGGCGCTTCGAGACTCGGGACTGGAGAAAGCTGGGAGGGCATGTCGATATCGCACCCAATAGCGTTCGGGCTGAGCCTGTGAAGCCTGTCCTGAGCGACGCCGCAGGCGGCGTCGAAGGGCCCAATCCTTCCCTTATCGGCCCCGGAAGCTAAGGAGAGCCCTTCGACAATGATCAGGTGCGGATTGCCCCCGGCAATCCGCAGCCATGCCGGGGGCATGGCTGCCTGATCATCAGGTGCGGATTGCCCCCGGCAATCCGCAGCCATGCCGGGGGCATGGCGGCCTGATCATCAGGAGCGAACGGGTGGCCTTCCTCTACGCAATTGCGCTCGGCTCCAACCGCCGCGGCCGCCACGGCTCGCCGGCAGCGACGGTTCGCGCCGCGGCCGCGGCGATCGGCGCCCGGCGGCTTTCCAGGATCAGGCTGACGCCGGCGCTGGGCCCGGCCGGCCGCGGCTTCGCCAACGCCGTCGCGCTGGCGGAGAGCGCGCTCGAGCCGCCGGCCCTGCTCGCCTGCCTCAAGGCGCTCGAGCGCGACTTCGGCCGCCGGGGCGGCCGCCTGTGGGGACCCCGTGTGCTCGATCTCGACATCATCCTCTGGTCCGAAGGCGCGTGGGAAGGCGGCGGACTGGTCGTCCCGCACCCCGCCTTCCGCGGGCGCGCGTTCGTGCTCGAGCCGCTCGCCGAGCTCGCCCCCGGCTGGCGCGATCCGGTCACCGGCGCCACCGTCCGCCAATTGCTGTCCCGGCTCGCCCGGCCAAGGCCGGTTGACCGCCGCCCCGCCCGAACCTAGGGATTCGGCCAAGGAACGGGCCCTTAGCTCAGTCGGTAGAGCAACTGACTTTTAATCAGTAGGTCGCTGGTTCGAATCCAGCAGGGCTCACCAGCAGCGCGACCGGACCTGCCGCGACGGCGTCCGCAGCACTCGCTCCGGGGGACAGGAATGAGCTACGCCCGCACCCGCTTCTGGCTCGCCACCGGCCTCAGTTTCGCCGTGTGGCTGGCGATGGTCATTCTCGGCGGCGGCGACTGGGCGGTCGACCAGCGCTACCTGGCCCGGCTCAGCGTCTACGAGGACACTGCCTTCGCCCGCAATGCGGCTTTGCTCACCAATCTCGGCGGCTGGCAGGTGCTGACCGGCCTTACCATCGCCTTCGCCGTCGGGCTCGCCTTCAAGCGCAAGCTGCGCGCCGCCTTGCTGCTGATCATCGTGTTCGGGGGCCGGCTGCTGGTCGAGCTCCAGAAGGTGATGATCGACCGCGCCCGGCCCGGCCAATCCCCCTATCTCGAGGCGGTCTCCTCGAACAGCTTCCCGAGCGGCCATGCCGCCAACGCGATGATCACCTATCTCGCCATCGCCTTCCTGGTCCCGGTCCGCCAGCGCCACCGCGCGATCGCGATGGGCCTCGGCTTCGCCGCCGCGCTGCAGATCGGCTGGAGTCGGGTCGCGCTCGGCGTCCACTGGCCCAGCGACGTGATCGGCGGCTGGGCGTTCGGCATGCTGTGGATCACGATCTGCATCCGGATGGCGACCGACCGCCCCGGCGAGTGACGCCCGCGCCCGGACGCGGAACGCATCGCCCGGCTCCTTCATTGATGCGCGTGAAGGAGACCCGCCATGTCCGACCGGAACGACCGCTCAAGCGAGCGCGCGGATAGCGCCAAACGCCACGACGACAGCGCGCTGATCGATGCGATGGAGGAGGCCCCCAGCCACGGCAACCGCTCCGGCCACCGGCTCGGCCACGACGTCGGCAGCCGCGACGAGCTGAAGCAGGAAGTCGGCGAAGGCAGCGTCACCCGCGTCCGCGACAGCGACAAGCCCGAGCAGGCCGACCTGCCGCGCTTCAATCAGGGCAGTTCGAAGCTCAACCCGTAACCCGAGCCGGAGCGTTCCCCGACGAAGCTCGGGGTCCGGTTTCCGACGTCCGGCTGGACCCGGCCTTCGCCGGGGAACTGACTCTCTCGATGGGCGGGTTCAAATTCGCCGGAACACCACCGACAGGTTGTTGGCCGGCATTTCGACCACGCTCGCCAGCTCGAGCCCGTGCTCCGCCGCCTCGGCCACGACATCCTCGAGATCCCGCACCCCCCATGCGGGGTTGCGCTCGCGCAGCGACCGGTCGAACGCCTCGTTGCTGGCCGCGGTCGCTACTCCTTGGCGCCGGTAGGCCCCGTACAGATAGAGCGGGGACCCCGGCGTCAACACCCTCCCGGCCCCTGCCAGCAGCCCCTGGGTGGCGCTCCACGGGCTGATATGGACCATGTTGATGCACAGGATCGCGGCGGCGGAGTCGACCGGCCACGACTCCCCGGCGGCATCGAGATAGACCGGTGCCAGCAGGTTCGGCAGCCCGTCCGCCGCCCGCCAGGCAGCGACCGATCGCAGCGCCACCGGATCGGCGTCGGTCGGCTGCCACAGCAGATGCGGGAACGCCCGCGCCAGATACAGCGCATGCTCGCCGCTCCCGCTCGCCACCTCGAGCACCAGTCCCTCATCCGGCAATATCCCCCGCAGCACCTCGGCGATCGGACCGGCGTTGCGGGCGACATGGGCGGCGCTGCGGCGCTCGTCGGTCACTCCGCCGCCTGGGCCTGCTCCGGCGGCTTGTAGACCAGCACCGGCTTCCGCGCGGCCAGCGTCTCGTCGAGCCGCCGCCGCGGGGCGTGGACCGGCGCCGCCTTGAGGCTCTGGTCGCCCGCTTTGGCGCGCTCGGCGACCGATCGCATCGCGCCGATGAACTGGTCGAGCGCCGCCTTCGACTCGGTCTCGGTCGGCTCGACCAGCATCGCCCCGTGCACGACCAGCGGGAAATACATGGTCATCGGGTGATAGCCCTCGTCGATCAGGCCCTTGGCGAGATCGAGCGTGGTGAGGCCGCCCTGGAAGCCTTTGTCGCTGAACAGGGCCTCGTGCATGCACGGGCCGCTGGCGCCGAAGGGGGCGTCGAGCACGTCCTCCAGCCGGCGGAGGAGGTAATTGGCGTTGAGCACCGCATCCTCGGCCACCTGCCGGAGCCCGTCGGCGCCATGGCTGAGGATATAGGCCATGGCGCGGGTGAACATGCCCATCTGGCCGTGGAAAGCGGTCATCCGGCCAAAGCTCTCGCGATGATGCTCGCCCGCCAGCATGGGGTCGCCCTGTCCCCCGGACACGGCTGGACCGCGCGGGGCGCGGTCCACCACATGCTCTTCCTCGATCAGCGCGAAATGCTCGCCCTGGCGCTCGATGAACGGAAGCGGCGCGAACCGCGTCAGCGCCTCCGAGAAGACGACCGGACCGGACCCCGGCCCGCCGCCGCCATGCGGCGTCGAAAAGGTCTTGTGGAGGTTGATGTGCATCGCGTCGATGCCGAGGTCGCCCGGGCGGACGCGGCCGACGATGGCGTTGAAGTTGGCGCCGTCGCAATAGACCAGCCCGCCCGCTTCGTGGACCGCTTCCGAAATGGCGATCATGTCCGGCTCGAACAGGCCGCAGGTGTTGGGGTTGGTGATCATCACTCCGGCCACGTCGGGGCCCAGCCGGCTCCTCAGCGCCTCGAGATCGACCCGGCCGCGCGCGGTGGCGGGGATGTTCTCGACCCGGTAGCCGGCGAAGGCGGCGGTGGCGGGGTTGGTGCCGTGGGCGCTCTCCGGTACCAGGATCACGGCGCGGGCATCGCCCCGCGCTTCCAGCGCCGAGCGGATCGCCAGCAGCCCGCACAACTCGCCGTGCGCGCCCGCTTTGGGGCTCATCGCCACCGAATGCATCCCGGTCAGCCGGATCAGCCACGCGCCGAGCATCTCGATCAGCTGCAAAGCGCCCTGCACCGTGTCGGCCGGCTGGAGCGGGTGGATGTCGGCGAAGCCCGGCATCCGCGCCACCTTCTCGTCGAGCCGCGGATTATGCTTCATCGTGCACGAGCCGAGCGGGAACAGGCCGAGGTCGATGGCGTAATTCTGCCGGCTGAGCCGGGTATAATGCCGCACCGCCTGCGGCTCCGAAAGCCCCGGCAGGCCGATCGGCCGGGTGCGGGCGAGGCCGGCGAGGCGTGAAAGCCCCTCTCCCTGCAGGGGAGAGGGGTTGGGGTGAGGGCCTGGCGGGTCCAGGTCTGCCCTCACCCTGGCGCCGCTACGCGCCGCCGGTCCCTCTCCCCTGCAGGGAGAGGGATAAGGCTCGATATCGACTCCGCAGCCGTCCTCCTCGCCCAGCTCGAAGATCAAAGGCTCCTCGAGCATCAGGGCGCGGTGGCCGGTGAAAGTGGGCGGAGCACCTTCGGCGGCCTCGGGCCTCGTCGGGCGGCCTTCGCGGTTCATGCTCATGCCAATGTCTCCTCGAGCGCGCCGGCCAGCGCCTCGACATCCTGGTCGGTGACGGTTTCGGTGACGGCGAGCACGAGGCCGTTGGCCAGCGCCTCCGCGCCCGGATAGAGCCGCCCGAGCGAGACCCCGCCGAGGACGCCGCGTTCCGCGAGCGCGCGCACCACCGGCCGCGCCTCCTTCGGCAGCCGCAGCGTGAACTCGTTGAAGAAGGCGTCGCTGACGAGCTCGACGCCCGGCACCCGCGCCAGCCGCTCCGCTGCCGCGACGGCCCGGGCGTGGTTGATCCCGGCCAGCCGCCGCAATCCCGCCTCGCCCAGCAGCGTCAGGTGCATCGTGAAGGCAAGCGCACACAGGACCGAGCTGGTGCAGATGTTCGAGGTCGCCTTTTCGCGGCGGATATGCTGCTCGCGCGTCGAGAGGGTCAGCACGAAGCCGCGTTTTCCTTCCGCGTCGACGGTCTCGCCGGCAAGGCGGCCAGGCATCTGCCGGATGAATTTCTGCTGGCAGGCGAACAGCCCGACATAGGGCCCGCCGAACTGAAGCCCCACGCCCAGCGACTGGCCCTCGCCGACGACGATGTCCGCGCCCATATCGCCCGGGCTCCTCAGCATCCCGAGCGCCACCGGCTCGGTGACGACGCCGATCAGCAGCGCGCCGGTTTCGTGGGCGCGAGCGGCGAGCTCGGCCATGTCGCCGCAGCGGCCGAGGATGTCGGGATATTGGAAGACGACGCAGCTCGTGTCGCCGTCGATCCGGTCGAGCAGCCGCGCGGCGTCGGTTGCCGGTTCCAGCCGCGGCGGCTCGACGTCGAGCTCGTCGCCGGTGAAGCGCGCCATCGTCCGGGCCACCGACACATAATGGGGGTGCAGTCCCGACGACAAGATCGCCTTGCCGCGCCTGGTGACGCGGCGCGCCATCGCGATCGCTTCCCAGCAGGCGGTCGAGCCGTCGTACATCGAGGCATTGGCGACGTCGCAGCCGTAGAGCCTCGCGACCTGGGTCTGGAACTCGAACAGGGCCTGCAGCGTGCCTTGGGCGATCTCGGGCTGGTAGGGCGTGTAGCTGGTCAGGAACTCGCCGCGCTGGATGAGGTGATCGACACTCGACGGGATATGGTGGCGGTAGGCGCCGCAGCCGAGGAAGAACGGCACCTCGCCCGCCACCAGATTCTTGCGGGCGAGCGCGCCGAGCTGGCGTTCGACGGCCATCTCGCTGGCATGGTCCGGCAGGCCCTCGATCTTGCCCGCAAGCCGCGCGCCCTCGGGCACGTCCACGAACAGATCGTCGACCGAGGCCGCGCCGATCGCCCGCAGCATCTCGCGCCGGTCGGCTTCAGCCAAAGGGAGATATCTCATTGATCAGTCCTAACCGTCACCCCCGCGAAAGCGGGGGTCCCGCTGTTCCTAGAGGAAAGAAGAAGTGGGATTCCCGCTTTCGCGGGAATGACGAAGGAAGAAGACCAGCTCACGACGGCTTCCTCATCGTGAATCGCAGCCGGACATAATCGGCGAACCAGCTGCCGTCGGCGCGGCGGAGGCGTGGCGCGAGGCGGCGTTCGACCGCCTCGGCGACCTCCGCCTGCTCCCCCTCCGGCACCTTGGCGGCGTCCAACCAGCCGCTGCGGAAGGTCCGCACCCAGGCGGCGACGCCGGTGGCGAGCTCGGTCTCGCGCGGAATGATGCGCGCGTCGATGGCGACGAAGCCGGCCGCCGCATAGATAGCGGTGAACTCCTCGGCGGCCGGATACCATTGCGGGTCGGCGGCCGGCACCGGATAGCCGCGGGCGGTCAGCTCCTCGCGGATGCCCGCCCGCAGGATGGCGACATTGCCGCGGCCGCCCATCTCCCCGACGAAGCGCCCGCCCGGCCTCAGCACCGAGAATATTCCCTCGGCGACGGCAGCCGGGTTGAGCATCCAGTGCAGCGCGGCGTTCGAGAAAGCGGCGTCGAAATGGCCGAAACGCAGCGACTGGCGCGCCAGATCGAGCGCCTCGGCGTCGGCGACGAAGGCATCGATGCCCCGCGCCCGCGCCGCTTCGACCATCTCCAGCGACGCGTCGAGCCCGATCACCTTGGCGCCGGCGGCGACGATGCGCTCGGTCAGCACGCCGTTGCCGCAGCCCAGGTCGATGATGAACTCGCCGGGCTGCGGATCGAGCAGCGCGAGCGCCGCCGCGCCCAGCGCCGGCACGAACGCGGCGTTGCTCGCATAGTCGCTGGGGCACCAGCGCGAGGCCTGGTTCGCCGTCACGGCCGAATCCGTTCCCCCGCGGCGGAAGCCGGGGCCCGGCTCGCGCCGCCGGACAGGGTCCCGGCCACTGCCGGGAAACAAGGGACGCATGGGCTCACAAGGTCTCGCAATGGGCCTTATATTCGTCCGCGCTCAGCAGGCCCGACAGCTCGTCGGTGTCGGACAGGATGAGCTTGAAGAACCAGCCCTCGCCTTCGGGGTCGCGGTTGACCAGCGCGGGATCGTCGACCAGCGCCTGGTTGCCTTCGACCACCTCGCCGCTCACCGGGGCGTAGACGTCGGAGGCCGCCTTGACGGATTCGACCACCGCCGCCTCGCCGCCTTTGGTCACGTGCGTGCCTTCGCCCGGCACCTCGACGAACACGACGTCGCCGAGCTGGCCCTGCGCGAAATCGGTGATGCCGACGGTGGCGCGGTCGCCGTCGACGCGGATCCATTCATGCTCTTTGGTGAAATAGAGGCTCATGCGGCGGCTCCCTTGCGGTGGTAGCGGTGCGGGACGAAGGGCATCGGCACGACCTTAGCCTGGAACAGCTTGGCGCGCTGCGACACCGTCACGGCCGAGCCCGGTTCGGCGAGCGCGGCCGGCACATAGGCCATCGCGATCGGCGCCTCCAGCGTCGGCGAGAAGCCGCCGCTGGTCACCTTGCCGACCTCATTGCCTTCGCCGTCGACCACGATGGCGCCCTCCCGGACCGGCTGCCGGCCCTCGACGGCCAGGCCGACGCGGCGGCGGATCGGCCCGTCGCGCAGCTCGCCTTGGATCCGCGTCGCGCCCGGGAAGCCGCCGTGCTCGCGGCGGCGCTTGGACAGAGCGAAGCCGAGCCCGGCCTCGACCGGCGTGGTCGTCTCGTCGAGATCGTGGCCGTAGAGCGGGAGGCCGGCCTCGAGCCGCAGCGAATCGCGGGCGCCGAGCCCGATCGGCTTGACCTCGGGCTCCGCGGTCAACGCCTCGGCGACGCGCTCGACGTCGGCGGCGGCGACCGAGATCTCGAAGCCGTCCTCGCCGGTGTAGCCGGAGCGGCTGATCCAGGCCGGCGCGTCGCCGAGCTCGAAATTGCCGCCGCTCATGAAGGTGAGCGCATCGACTCCCGGGGCGAGCCGCCCCAGCACCTCCGCCGCGCGCGGCCCCTGCAGCGCCAGCAGCGCCTGGTCCGCGAGATGGTCGAGTCCGACGTCGGCGGGCAGCCGCTCGCGGAGGTGGGCGATGTCGCCATGCTTGGTGGCGCCGTTGACGACCAGGTAGAAATGATCGCCGCGGCGGGTGACCATCAGATCGTCGACGATGCCGCCGGCCTCGTTGAGCAGCAGCGAATAGCGCAGCCGCCCCTCCTTCAGCAGCGACAGATCCGCCGGGAGCACGGTCTCGAGCGCGGCGTCGAGGCCGATGCCGCTGACGATGAGCTGGCCCATGTGGCTGACGTCGAACAGGCCGGCCGCCTCGCGCGTCCAGCGATGCTCGGCCAGGATGCCCTCATAGTGGATCGGCATTTCGTACCCGGCGAACGGCACCATGCGGGCGCCGCGGCCGCGATGCCAGCGGTCCAGCGGAAGGGTCGGTTCGGCCTCGCTCATTCGTCTCTCCAGCGCGACATCGGGCGCAAACGGTGCATCATGCCACGATCGGGCGGCATCATGCCCACATCCGAATGCCCCCTCTGTCGCTGGACCTGAGAGCTTTCGCGCGCCTTGGGCGGGCCCGCTTACCCCTTCGGTGGGACGTTGCGCGGCACTTTCGCCAACATCCGCTTTCCAGAGTGTCGATGCCCGCGCGGTCCCTTGGCCTGAGAGATTCCGGGGCGGTTGCTCCTTCGGCGGCGGCGGATCTTCACCCGCCGCGCTCTCCCGCGCGGACCCCGGCCTTGCAGCCGGAGACCGGGCTGCTGTGGCCGCACCGGCCGCGCAAGTCAACGCGCTTATCGGGTTGCGTTATAAGCCAGTTGTTCCTGGGTCAGCTGGAAGCCGACGAGCAGCTCGAAGCTGGCCCGCTGCACCGCCGCTCGCACGGCGGGGTCGGCCATCGGGTCGAGCGCGGCGTCGACGTCGCCGGGCTTGCGGTCGCGCGTGACCTGCTTGCGGATGGCCTCGGGCAGGGTCGCGGCCGAGCGGAGCACCCGGCCGGTCGCCGATCCCGAGCTGCTCGCGCGGTATTGCCCGTCAGCGAAATGCAGCGCCACCCGCCCGAGCCGCTTCGAGACGACGTTGGTGCCGCCCTGCACGACGCTGCCGAAATAAGGCAGCACCACCTGGCGTGCGCCCTGCGGGTTCCGGCGCTGCCCGAACACCTGGAAGGTGGCGGTCGTGATGATATATTCGCCGGTCTCGTCGCAGGTGCTGCGCAGGTTGGTGATCTGGGCGACCACGTCGATGGCGCTCGCATCGCGGCTCGCCGGCGGATTGAACAAGGTGATGTCCCCGGTCGCGGCGGGAATGGCCACCGCCGGACAGGCCGAACGGGTGGTCTGGATGCCCAGCGCGGTGATCTGCCCATCGCCGCTGCAGCCGAACAGCGCAAGCGACAGAAAGGAGGCCAGCGCGGCTTTGCGGTTGATCACTGACAGGGATCCTCGAACGTTGCGGAAGAGCGTGCTGCTCCCTAACCGGCCGGCGGGATCATAGGAAGCGCCTTTCAAGCCTGCAAGCGATCAGGAGGCGCGGCCCGCCGGCCGCACGCTGAAGCGGCGTCGGTAGACGTGGCGGCCGGTTCATCGTAAGGCGCGGCCATGGCCACATCGAGGCGTCCCCTTACCCTGCTGATCGCGGCGCCGCGCGGCTTTTGCGCCGGCGTGGACCGCGCGGTCACCATCGTCGAGCTGGCGCTGGAGAGGTTCGGCCCGCCGGTCTATGTCCGTCACGAGATCGTCCACAACAAGTTCGTCGTCGACAGCCTCAGCGCCAAGGGCGCGATATTCGTGCCCGAGCTCGACGAGGTTCCGGACGGGGTGCCGGTGGTGTTTTCCGCCCACGGCGTTCCCAAGGCGGTGCCGGCAATGGCCCAGGCGCGGGGCCTCAACTATCTCGACGCCACCTGCCCGCTCGTCTCCAAAGTGCACCGGCAGGCCGAGCGGCTGGTCGAAAACGGGCGCCATATCCTGTTCATCGGCCATGATGGGCACCCGGAGGTGATCGGGACTTTCGGCCAGGTCCCCGAAGGCCGCATGACCTTGATCGAAACCGCCGAGGATGCGGAGAGGATCGAACCCGCCAACCCTGCCAAGCTGGCATTCCTGACCCAGACCACGCTGTCGGTGGACGACACGGCGGAGATCGTGGCGATCCTCCAGCGCCGTTTTCCCGACATCAAGGGCCCTCGGGGCGAGGACATCTGCTACGCCACGTCCAACCGGCAGGCGGCGGTCAAGGAGATTGCCGGCCGCTGCGACGCCATCCTCGTGATCGGCGCGCCCAACAGCTCCAATTCGCTCCGGCTGGTCGAGGTGGCGGAGCGGGAGGGGACGCCGGCCCGCCTGGTGGGCCGGGCCGATGAACTGGATCTGCGCTGGCTGGAGGGCGTGGACACGCTCGGCATCACGGCGGGGGCCTCGGCGCCGGAGGTGCTGGTGCGCGAGCTGGTGGAGCGGCTGACGGAGGCGTTCGACGTCCGGGAAGAGGCGATCGAGGGGGTCCAGGAGCGGATGGTTTTCAAGCTGCCGCCGGGGCTCGAAGCGGCCTGACCCTGTCCGCCCCGGCCGACCCGATCCGCGTCGAGATCTTCACCGACGGCGCCTGCAAGGGCAATCCCGGCCCGGGCGGGTGGGGCGCGGTGATCCGCGCCGGCGCCCGCGAGAAGGAGCTGTCCGGCGGCGAACCGCTGACCACCAACAACCGAATGGAGCTGCTCGCCGCCATCCGCGCCCTCGAAGCGCTGAAGCGCCCGTGCCATGTCATCCTCACCACCGACAGCGTCTACGTCCGCGACGGCATCACCAAGTGGATCCACGGCTGGCAGAGGAATGGCTGGCGCACCTCCGACCGGAAGCCTGTCCGCAACGAGGAATTATGGCGCGAGCTGATCGCCGCGTCCGCGCCGCACCGGATCGAATGGCATTGGGTCAAGGGCCATGCCGGCCATCCCGAGAATGAGCGTGCCGACCGGCTCGCTTGCGATGCCGCGCTTCAGTTCGCGAAACGGCCGGGGCGGTAGGGCCGGGGGTCGATCCCGGCGACCAGCGGATCGGGCCGAGCGTCCAGCAGCAGCGCGGCGGCGAGCTTGGCCGCCGCCGGTGCGGTCTGGATGCCGAAGCCGCCCTGCCCGGCGCACCAGAAGAAGCCTTCCACACCGGGCTCGAAGCCGTAAACCGGCAGCCGGTCGGGCGCGAAGCTGCGCAGGCCCGCCCAGCTATGCTCGACCCGCTCGACCTTCCAGTCGACCACCTGCTGGAAGCGGTCGATCGCCAGCGCCACGTCATATTCCTCGGCGGCCGCATCGCAGGGCGGGCAGACGGTCTCGTCGTGCGGGCTGAGCCATAGTCGCCCGCCGGCCTCCGGCTTGAAGTAGAAGCGGCCGAGCGCGTCGATCACCAGCGGCAGATCGGCGCGCGCCGGCGGATCGGTCCGAAGCTGGGCGATGGTGCGGCGGTAGGGTTGGACGCCGAGCGGCGCAGCGCCCGCGAGCAACGCGATCTCGTCCGCCCACGCGCCGGCTGCGTCCACGATCACGGCAGCCTCGGCAGCGCCCGCCTGGGTATCCAGCAGCCACCGTCCCGACCCCCGATTTGCGGCCACGAGGCGTGCATCCGACCACAAAATTGCGCCCCGGCGGCGAGCCGCTTTCAGATAGGCCGCGTGAAGGGCTGCGACGTCAATGTCGGTGCAGCTGCCTTCCAGGACCCCCGCGTCCCATCCGTGCCGCAGCCCCGGCACGAGGTTTTCGAGATCCTCACGGCCCAGCCGAACCATGCTGACCCCGCTGCCCGCAAATTCCCGGCACAGCGCGTCGAGCGCCGCGCCGCCGGCCGCATCGGCGATGTGGAGCGCGCCGCGCGGCGACAGAAACGGACGTTCGGCGAAATCCGCGGGGGGATCAGCCATGAAGATGCCGGACGCGCTGGTGAGCGGCTGCACGAGGCGGCCGCCATAGGTTTCCGACCAGAAGGCGGCGGAGCGGCCGGTGCTGTGATAGCCGGGCTGCGCCTCGCGTTCGAGGAGCAGCACCGACGCGCGATCCGCCACCTCCGCGGCCAGGCTCGCGCCCGCCATGCCGGCGCCGATTATCGCGACGTCGAACCGGCGGCTCATGCGGCTGCGTGGACGGCTAGGAACGCGTCGATCCGCGCCAGCGCCTGGAGACGGACGGAATCGGCCTCGCGAAGCAGCTCGTGGGCGGCATCCGGGAACATCGTCAGCTCGGCGCATGGCAGCAATCGCGCCGCACGCAGGATCGCGGCCGGACTCACCAGCCGGTCGCGCTCGGTGCCGAGCAGCAGGATCGGGGTTCGGATCGAGGCAAGCTCCGCGGCACGGGGCCTGGCCATGGACCGGAAGGCGGCATGGAACCAGCCCCAGCTGGGCGGGCCGAGATCGAAGCCGGGCTCCCTTGCCTTCCACCACAGCTCGTCCGCATAACGTTCGGCGCAGCTGGTGAGATTGGCCTGGCGGATGCGCCCGGTGGGGGCTTGCGGCAGCGCCTCCTTCCACGCGCGCCGCTCGCGCCAGCCGACCCTGGTCAGCAGCGAGGCTGCGGCGCGTGCGAGCCACGACGGCACCGGTGCCGTATTGATGCCAAGCATGGGCGCGACGAGCACCGCGGCGGCGAGCGCCGGCCGGTGCTCGGCGAGAACCCGAAGGAGGAGATGGGCCCCCATCGAATGGGCGACGGCGACGTGCGGGCCCGGGCTTTCCGCCATCCACCGGCCGAGCATGGCGGCGCCGTCCGCCACCAGCGGATCGAAGCTGTCGAGATGCCCGCCGACGATCGAACCTGCCGATCCGCCCTGGCCCCGCCAGTCGAACGCGCTCACCTGCCAGCCGCGGGCATGCCAATGAACGAGCGGCTCGATATATTTCTCAATGAAGTCGCCGCGCCCGCCGGCGAAGACCAGGCTGCCTCGCGGCGCGACGCCCGCCGGCTGGGGCCAGTCCATCTGCCGGTGGCGCCAGCCGTCGGAGCCCATCCACACGGACAGCCGGGCTGCCTCCGGACGTGCGCGCCGGTCGGTCTCAGTCACTTTCATGGCTGCTGGTTACGGTTTGGCAAGCAAGCGCGTCTAGACCCGTCGTCATGTCGGGGGTCATCGCCAATCTTCTGGTCGCCATTCTTGCCGCCGCGCTGGTCGTGGCGGCGACCGGCGACCTGCGCAGCCGGCGCATCCCGAACTGGCTCAACGCCGCGATCGCGCTGCTGGCCATCCCCTTCTGGTGGTTCGCCGGCCTGACCTTGTGGCCCGAGGTCGGGCTGCAAATCGGCATCGCCGCGGGCGTGTTCCTGCTGTTCGCGCTCGCCTTCCAATTGGGGGCGATGGGCGGCGGCGACGTCAAGCTGGTCTCCGCGCTGGCGCTGTGGCTGCCGCCGCTGGCGGTGCTCAAGCTGCTGGTGATCATGTCGCTTGCCGGGGGCGTGCTGACGCTGGCGATGCTCGTGCGGCACCGTTTGGGGAAGACGCCGGGGCCGCTGGAGATTCCGTACGGCGTGGCCATCGCATTCGGCGGTTTTTGGCTGATTAGCGAACGATATCTTAACCAATTTGGATGATGTGTGGCCGGGCTCAAGGCCCTGCAGGAGGCGACTGGCGTCATGGATGTTAAAAAGCTCGTGCTACTGATCGGCGCGCTCGTGATCGCGGTGGTGACCGCCGTGACCGCGAAGAACATGTTCAGCGGAGCGGGCGCTCCGGAGGCTTCGGCCAAGGCCGCCATTCCCGCAGGCCCCGAAGTCCTGGTCGCGACCCGCGCGCTTCCCGTCGGCACCATCGTCGATGCTGAGGCGCTGAAGTTCCAGAAGTGGCCGGAGGGGCTCGTCCAGCCGGCGTATTTCGTAAAGGGCAAGCCCCGCGTGAACCCGGCCGACCTGCTCGGGACGGTGGTCCGCAACGAAATCACTGCCGGTCAGCCGGTAACGCTCGGTTCGCTGATCAAGCCGGGCGAACGCGGCTTCCTCGCCGCGGCGCTCGGGCCCGGAATGCGCGCCGTCACGGTGCCGGTCTCCGATTCGGGCGGCGTCGCCGGCTTCGTGTTCCCGGGCGACCGCGTCGACATCGTGCTGACCCAGGAGGTCGACGGCGAAGGCGATCCGCTCAAGGTTTCCGAGACGATCCTGCGCAACGTCCGCGTTCTCGCCACCGACCAGCGCACCAACGCGCGCAACCAGGAAGGCAAGGCGGTGGTCAAGGAATTCTCCAACGTCACGCTGGAAGCGACGCCCAAGATCGCCGAGAAGATCGCGGTGGCGCAGACCATCGGCAAGCTCTCGCTGGCGCTGCGTTCCATCGCCGATACGACAGCCGAGCTCGAGCGCGCCATTGCCGCCGGCGAGATTGACGTGCCGGAGGGCGAGGATCCCATCGCCGAGCGGCGCATGCTGCTCGCCATCGCCTCCAAGCCGGCCGACAACAACACGACCTACACGGTCGGCGCCGACGTTTCGCGCTTCGAGCGCAGCAGCGTCCCCGGCCGGGCCTCCAAGCCCGCCGACAACGATCCCATGACCGCCATGGGCAGCATGATCGGTGCCATCGCCAGCGCGGCCACGGGCAAGCCCCTGCCGGGCAGCGAAGCGCCGGCACCTCGTCCGTCCGGACCAGTGGTACGGGTCGCGCGCGGCAACAACGTCACCGTCGTTCCGGTGGGAGCCAAGTAAAATGACGAAGTCGAAATCCTTGAAGCGCACCACGCTCGGCACCGCCATTGCGGCGGTGCTCGCAGCCGGCATCGTGCCGCCGCTGGCGTCCCCTGCCCTCGCGCAGCCCGCCGGAGCGGTAAAGCCGGAGAACGACGTGGCACTGTCGGCCGGCACCGGCCGCCTGGTCCAGCTCGACGGCACCATGTCGGACCTGTTCGTCGCGAACGACGGCATCGCCGATGTCCAGGTGCGTTCGGCCAACCAGATCTACATCTTCGGCAAGTCGGCCGGCGAGACCACCGTCTACGCCACCAGCCGCGCCGGCAAGGTGATCTATTCGGCCAACGTGCGGGTGGGCACCAACATCGGCTCGGTCGACGACATGCTGCACATCGCCATGCCCGACGCGCAGATCCGCGCCACTTCGATGAACGGCATGCTGCTGCTCACCGGCACCGTTGCCGCCCCGGCCGATGTCGAGGAAGCGGGACGGCTGGTCCAGGCCTTCGTCGGCGAAGGCACGCAGGTGATCAGCCGCCTGAAGACGGCAACGCCGCTGCAGGTGACCCTGCAGGTCAAGATCGCCGAAGTCAGCCGCTCGCTCATCCGCGAGATCGGCGTCAATCTCACCAGCGCCGATCCGACCGGCGGCGGCATCGGCTTCCTCATTGGCCGCGGACGCAATTTCGGCAGGTTCAACGCTGCCGGCGGCTTCGTGTCGCGCCGACCCACCGATTCGACCACGATCACCGCTATCGGCAACATCCTCGGCGTGGACGTGGCCGGCGCTCTCGATCTCAACGAGAATAGCGGCCTCGTCACCACCCTGGCCGAGCCCACCCTGACCGCGCTGTCCGGGGAGACCGCCAGCTTCCTGGCCGGCGGCGAGTTCCCGATCCCGACTGCGCAGGGCATCAACGGCACGTCGATCGACTTCAAGGAATATGGCGTCAGCCTCGCCTTCACCCCGACCGTCCTCGAAGGCGGCCGGATCTCGATGCGGGTGCGGCCGGAAGTGTCCGAGCTGTCCTCGGAAGGGGCGATCAAGCTCAACGGCTTCGAAATCCCGTCGCTGACCACGAGGCGCGCGGAGACGACGGTGGAGCTCGGCTCCGGCCAGAGCTTCATGATCGGCGGGCTGCTCCGCAACGGCGGCAACAATTCGGTCGAGAAGACGCCTTTCCTGGGCGACATCCCGATCCTGGGAGCGCTGTTCCGCTCGCAAAGCTTCCGCCGCAACGAGACCGAGCTGGTGATCATCGTCACCCCCTATCTCGTCCATCCGGTCAACGGGAACCAGATCGCGCTCCCCACCGACGGCTTCCGCACCTCGAGCGACACCCAGCGCGTGCTGCTCGACCAGCGGCATGACAGCCGGACCGGCGAACAGCGCCCGGTCCCGCGGCTGAGCGCGCCCCAGACGGTCGCCCCCGGCATCGGCACGATCGGGAGCGCCCCGGCTCCGCGGGCGCCGGCCGCAGCTCCGGTCCGGCAGGCCCAGCGGACGGCGCCCAAGGCGCAGTCCACCGGCTCCGCCACGCCCGGCTTCAGCTTCTGATGGTTGCCCGAGTTCGAAAGGAAAGCATGACCATGGCCCGCTTCCCGTCCGCCGCCGCTTTGGCTCTCCTGAGCCTGGCCGCCAGCGCCTGCAACCACGACCGCTACGGCCTTTCGCCCGCGCACAATCCCAGCCTCACCTCGGTCAACCAGCCGGTGGTGCAGCGGACCGACTTCGTGCTCGACGTCAACGCCGCCGGCAGCGGCGTCCCGGCGTCCGAACAGGACCGTCTCGCCAATTGGTTCGAATCGCTCCAGCTCGGCTATGGCGACCAGGTCTATGTCGACCAGGCCGCGGGCTATGCCGATCCCCGCGCGCGCCAGGACGTTGCCGATGTCGCAGCGCATTACGGGCTTCTGGTCCATGACGGAGCCCCGGTCACGGCGGGTTCGGTTCAGCCCGGCTCGGTTCGCGTGATCGTCAGCCGCAACACGGCCTCGGTGCCGGGCTGCCCGATCTGGCAGGACGAGATTGTCGGCGCGCCCGAGCGGACCGCGAGCAATTATGGCTGCGCGGTCAATTCGAACCTCGCGGCCATGGTTGCCGACCCCAACGACCTGGTGCTCGGCCAGACCGGCAGCGGCAACGGCAATGCCGCCACCGCGACCCGCGCCATCAAGACCTATCGCGAGAAGACGCCGACCGGCGCCGGCAATCTCAAAAACGAAAAGACAGGTGGCAAATAATGAACGCTCCCTTCCATGCTGTCCGCGGGGCCTCGCTTCGTGACCCGTTCACCGCCTTCGTCTGCGACGATGCCACGGCCGACATGCTGCGTCCGATCGCGGTCGAGCATGGCTGGGCGCCGGAGAAGGTGAATAAGGGCGGGCTGCGCAACGCCGTGCAGTCGCTGTCGGTATCGGCAAGCCCCAACATCCTGTTCGTCGACCTGTCCGAATCGGGCGACCCGCTCAACGACATCAACGCGCTCGCCGAGGTGTGTGAGCCCGGCACGGTGGTGATCGCGGCGGGTCAGGTCAACGACGTCCGGCTCTACCGCGACCTGGTCGCGAGCGGCATCCAGGATTATCTGCTGAAGCCGTTTTCGGCCGATCAGGTGCGCGACGCCTTCGCCAATGCGCAGATGACCATCTCCGGCCCGCGCACCAACGAGCCCTCGCTCGAGCGGCCGCACGTGATGGCGGCCGTGATCGGCGTCCGCGGCGGCGTCGGCGCGTCCACGATCGCCTCGTCGATCGCCTGGCTGATGGGCGACAAGGTCGGCCGTTCGACGGCGCTGCTCGATCTCGACGTCCATTTCGGCACCGGCGCATTGTCGCTCGACCTCGAGCCGGGCCGCGGCCTCACCGACGCGATCGAGAATCCCAGCCGCATCGACGGCCTGTTCATCGAACGGGCGATGGTGCGCGCCAACGACAAGCTTTGCGTGCTTTCCGCCGAAGCTCCGATCAACCAGCCTTTGCTGACCGACGGCTCGGCCTTCTTCCAGCTGCAGGAGGAGATGCGCAACGCCTTCGAAGCGACCGTACTCGATCTGCCGCGCCAGATGCTGGTCCAGCATCCGCACCTCGTCCAGGACGTCCACGTCTGCGTGATCGTCGTCGAGTTCACGCTCGCCGCGACCCGGGACACGATCCGTATCCTGTCCTGGCTCAAGGCGAACGCGCCGCAGTCGCGGGTGGTGGTCGTGGCCAACAAGACGGTGGCGGGGAGCGGCCAGGAGATCAGCCGCAAGGATTTCGAGAAGTCGATCGAGCGCAAGGTCGACATCGTGCTTCCGCTCGACCCGAAGGCAGCCGCGCAGGCCGCCAAGCTCGGTCAGCCGCTCGCCAAGGCGGGCGCTGCCAAGGTCGCGCAGCCGCTCAACCAGCTGGTGATGATGACGGTGTCCGCGGTCGACGGCAGCGACGACAAGAGCGAAGCCGGCGAGGCCAATGGCTCGCTGCTCGGCAAGCTCGGCAACTTTAAGGCGCTGATCGCCAAGAAGCCGGCGGCCAAGGCGGCCTGAAGCGGCGCGCGCCGGCGCGTGCCGGCCGCTGCCGTGAACACTGAGGGGCGAGGGTAGAATGTTTCCGATGGTGATGATGGCGGCGGCGGGTTTGGGCGTGATCGCGCTCCTCTATTTCGCCTTTGCCGGCCCCTCCCCCGCCAAGGCCCAGGTGCGGCGGCTCGAGAGCCTGCGCGAGCGGCACAGCAAGTCCACCGAGGTGGTCGCCCAGGCCCAGCTCAGGAAGATCCAGTCGGGACGCGAGACCCGGATCGACGGCATCGCCAAGCGCTTCATCCCCAATCCGGCTTTGCTCAGGCGGCGCATCGAGCAGACCGGGAGGAACTGGACGATCGGTCAATACGCGCTCGCTTCGCTCGGCCTGGGGCTCGCCACCGCCTTGCTGGTGAAGCTGGAGGGCGCGCCGTTTTTTCTGGCGCTGTTCGTCGGCCTGTTCGCCGGCATCGCGATACCCCATTTCATCGTCGGCAAGCTCATCCAGCGCCGCGTGGCCAAGTTCACCGCCCGCTTCCCGGATGCGATCGAGCTGATGGTGCGCGGGCTGCGGTCGGGCCTTCCGATCTCCGAGACGATGGGGATCGTGGCGGCGGAGATCGCCGGACCGGTCTCGGTGGAATTCCAGAGCGTCTCGGACAAGATGAAGATAGGCCGCACGATGGAGGCCGCCCTCCAGGAGGCCGCGGACCGGCTCGGCACGCCCGAATTCCAGTTCTTCGTGATCACCCTGGCGATCCAGCGCGAGACCGGCGGCAATCTGGCCGAGACGCTGTCCAACCTCGCCGACGTGCTGCGCAAGCGCGCGCAGATGAAGCTCAAGATCCGCGCGATGTCGTCCGAATCGAAGGCCTCAGCCTACATTATCGGCGCGCTGCCGTTCATCGTGTTCGGCCTCATCTTCTATATCAACCCGAGCTACATGGGCGACTTCTTCACCGACGACCGGCTGATCATCGCCGGCCTCGGCGGGCTGGTCTGGATGAGCATCGGCGCGCTGATCATGCGGAAAATGATCAACTTCGAGATTTGAGGAGCGACCTTCAGCCATGAACCCTGCTGCCAGCTCCCCGACGATCCTCGGCATCGACGTGATGATGGTGGCGACCGTGCTCGCCGCCGTCGCCACCCTGGCGGTGCTCGTCGCCATCTACGCGGCGACCACCGTCCGCGACCCGATGGCCAAGCGGGTCAAGGCGCTCAACGACCGCCGCGAGCAGCTCAAGGCCGGCATCGTCGCCTCGACCTCCAAGCGGCGCAAGAAGATCACCAACCGCAACGAGGCGGCCGACAAGGTCCGCAGCTTGCTGAGCTCGCTCAAGATGCTTCAGGACGAGCAGGTCGAGAAGGCCCAGGTCAAGCTGATGCAGGCCGGCATCCGTTCCAAGGACCTCGCCTTCGTCGTGATCTTCGCCCGCTTCCTGCTGCCGGTCGTGCTCGGCACCTTCGTGGTCGTCGGCGTCTATCTGTTCGACTGGTTTCCGCAATGGGGCGCGCTCAAGAAATACGGCCTGTGCGCCGGCACCCTGCTCGGCAGCTACAAGGCGCCCGATTTCTGGCTCAAGAACAAGATCCAGAAGCGCACCGCGGCGATCCGCAAGGGCCTGCCCGACGCGCTCGACCTGCTCGTGATCTGCGCCGAGGCGGGCCTCACCGTCGATGCCGCCTTCAACCGGGTCGCCCGCGAGCTGGGGCGCGCCTATCCCGAGCTCGGCGACGAGTTCGCGCTCACCTCGATCGAACTCGGCTTCCTCACCGACCGCCGCCTCGCCTTCGAGAATCTGGCGCTTCGGATCGACCTCGAATCGGTGCGCGGCGTCGTCACCACCATGATCCAGACCGAGAAATACGGCACTCCGCTGGCGAGCGCGCTGCGCGTGCTTTCGGCCGAGTTCCGCAACGAGCGGATGATGCGCGCCGAGGAGAAGGCGGCGCGGCTGCCGGCGATCATGACGGTGCCGCTGATCCTGTTCATCCTGCCGGTGCTGTTCATCGTCATCCTCGGCCCGGCCGCCTGCGCGATCTCCGACAACCTGATGAAGGGCTGATCCGCGCCCCGGGAACCGCCGCCCCCTTTCGAAGATTGTTCCTCCGAAACAAGTGCGTCAGGAGGCCGCGGTGACACCTTTTGCAACCGACCAGTGGGTGATGCTCGCCCTCGCCTTCCTGCTCGGCCTGTTCGTCGGGATGATGTTCCTGGCGGGCGGCAGATGGAAGCGCCGCTACCGCGACGAGGTCCGCCTGCGCGAGGAGGAGACGCGCCGGCGCGAGGCGCTCGAGGCGGAACGCACGCATTGGGAGGCCAGCCGCATCGCCGCCGACGCCCGCGCCGACCGCGGTCCCGGGCCGCTTTAGCGACTTCCCGAGGAGTTTCGTTCCCCCGGATCGAACGTGCCCGCCGTCATTGCGAGAAGCGGAGCGACGAAGCAATCCAGCGGCGCAGGCCCTGGATTGCTTCGCTGCGCTCGCAATGACGAACGGCGCAGCCCATCGGGCAGATCGTCCTCAAAGCCGGCCCGTAACTGCCGCCTCGGCGGGGACGGGCCCCTCCATGCCGAGGTCGCCCTGTCCCCCGGACAGGGCTGAGCCGCGCGGGGCGCGGCTCACCTCGGGATCCCCTGCAGGGAGAGGGAAGTTGAGCGCCGCCTGCGCGGCGGCGAGGCGGGCGATCGGAACCCGGTAGGGCGAGGCCGACACGTAATCCAGGCCGGTCCGCTCGCAAAAGGCGATCGAGGGCGGGTCGCCGCCATGCTCGCCGCAAATGCCGAGCTTGAGGCCGGGCACGGTCGCCCTCCCCCGCTCCGCCGCCAGCGCGATCAGCTCGCCGACCCCCTCCTCGTCGATGCCGACGAACGGGTCGCGGCCGTAAATGCCCTGCTCGACATAGGCGGTGAGGAAGCGCCCGGCATCGTCGCGGCTGACGCCGAGCGTGGTCTGCGTGAGGTCGTTGGTGCCGAAGCTGAAGAAGTCCGCCTCCTCGGCGATGCTGCCGGCCAGCAGCGCCGCCCGGGGGAGCTCGATCATGGTGCCGACCAGATAGGCGACCGCGGCGCCCTGCTCGTCGAACACGGCCTTGGCGGTGCGGTCGATCAGCCGGCGGATGATCTGGAGCTCGGCCCTGGTGCCGACCAGCGGCACCATCACTTCGGGAATCGGCGCTTCCTCGCTGTCGCGCGCGACCGCCACCGCCGCCTCGAAGATGGCGCGGGCCTGCATCTCGTAAATCTCGGGATAGGTGATGCCGAGGCGGCAGCCGCGATGGCCGAGCATCGGGTTGAGCTCCTGGAGCTCGGCCACCCGCCGCTTGACGATGTCGGCGGTCGAGCCGGCGGCCGCCGCGACCTGGGCGAACTCCTCCTCGCCGTGCGGCAGGAATTCGTGGAGCGGCGGGTCGAGCAGGCGGATCGTCACCGGCAAGCCCGCCATGATCCGGAAGATCTGCTCGAAATCGCCGCGCTGGGCGGGCAGCAACTTGGCCAGAGCGGCGCGGCGGCCGGCCTCGGTCTCGGCCAGGATCATCTGGCGGACGTTGGCGATGCGCTCGGCGTCGAAGAACATATGCTCGGTGCGGCACAGGCCGATCCCCTCGGCGCCGAACTCGCGGGCGGTGCGGCAGTCGTTCGGAGTCTCGGCATTGGCGCGGACGCGCAGGCGCCGAACCTTGTCGGCCCAGACCATCAATGTGCCGAAGTCGCCGACCAGCTCGGGTTTGACGGTGGCGACCTCGCCGAGCATGACCTCGCCGGTCGAGCCGTCGATGGTGATGGTGTCGTCCTGGCGCACCTCGACGCCGCCGACGCGCATCAGCTTGGCCTTATAGTCGATCGAGATCGAGCCGGCGCCGCTGACGCACGGGCGGCCCATGCCGCGGGCGACCACCGCCGCATGGCTGGTCATGCCGCCGCGGCAGGTCAATATGCCCTGCGCCGCATGCATGCCGTGAATGTCCTCGGGCGAGGTCTCGATCCGCACCAGGATGACCTTCTCGCCGAGCGCGGCGTAGCGCTCGGCGGTGTCGGCGTCGAACACCGCCTGGCCGCAGGCGGCGCCGGGCGAGGCCGGCAGGCCCTTGGCGATCACGTTGCGCTCGGCCGCCGGATCGAGGGTCGGGTGGAGCAACTGGTCGAGCGCCGAAGGATCGATGCGCAGCACCGCCTCCTCCTCGCTGACTAGGCCTTCGCGGGCCATGTCGACGGCGATCTTCAGCGCCGCCTTGGCGGTGCGTTTGCCGCTCCGGGTCTGCAGCATCCAGAGCTGGCCGCGCTCGACCGTGAACTCGATGTCCTGCATGTCGCGATAATGGGTCTCGAGCGTGCCGAACACCCCGGCCAGCTGGGCATAGACCTCGGGCAGGGCCTCTTCCATCGACGGGGTGCGGGCGCCGGCCCGCTCGCGCGCCGCCCGGGTCAGATATTGCGGGGTGCGGATGCCGGCGACGACGTCCTCGCCCTGGGCGTTGATCAGATATTCGCCGTAATAAGCCCGCTCGCCGGTCGACGGGTCGCGGGTGAAGGCGACGCCGGTGGCGCTGGTCTCGCCCATATTGCCGAACACCATCGCCTGGACGTTGACCGCGGTGCCCCAATCGTGCGGGATCGCGTTGAGCCGGCGATAGACCCTGGCGCGCTCGGACTGCCACGAGCCGAACACCGCCCCGACCGCGCCCCACAATTGCTCGTGCACGTCCTGCGGGAACGGCCGGCCCCAATATTCCTCGACCAGCTCGCGGTAGCGGCCGACCAGCGCCCGCCAGTCCTCGGCGCCGAGCTCGGTATCGAGATGGACGCCCTTATCCTCCTTGGCGATCTCGAGCGCCTCCTCGAACGCGCCATGATCGAGCCCGAGCACGACGTCGGCATACATCTGGATGAAGCGGCGGTAGCTGTCCCACGCGAAGCGGGCATCACCCGAGGCGGCGGCGAGCCCCTCGACGGTTGCGTCGTTGAGGCCGAGGTTGAGGACGGTGTCCATCATGCCCGGCATCGACACGCGGGCGCCCGAGCGGACCGAGACCAGCAAGGGATCGGACGCATCGCCGAAGCCTTTGCCGGTGACGGCTTCGATATGGGCGAGCCCCTCCGCCACCTCGGCGCGCAACGACTCCGGGAAGGCCTCGCCCTCCGCATAGTAGCGCGCGCACATGGCGGTGGAGATGGTGAAGCCGGGCGGCACCGGCAGGCCGATCGAGGCCATTTCGGCGAGGTTGGCGCCCTTGCCGCCGAGCAGCTCGCGGTCGCCCCGCCCCCCGTCGGAGACGCCCCCTCCGAAGCGGTACACGTAGCGGGTCATGGCGCGGCTCGCTGCCGGCAAAGTTGACGAAGTTGACGCCTGAACCGGGCGCCGGGGGCCGCAAAGTGGACGAAGTTGACGCCTGGAGCGGGCTTGGAGCCGCGGGCAGAGCCGTCGAGCGGCCGGCAGACGCGGCCGGTCATCGAGCTGCTCCTTCCGGCCGGAGGTTCGGAAGGTTCATAAAGTCCGGCTTTCCAATGCCGGGAAAAACCTTCTCGTCATTGCGAGGAGCGAAGCGAGGAAGCAATCCAGCTGCCCCGGCTGGATTGCTTCGCTCCGCTCGCAATGACCAAGCTCGCCTTTCACCCTTCGATCCGCGAGAAGTCGGCGACGCGGTGGACGGCGTCGCGCATGCGGGCGAGCAGGTCGAGCCGGGCGGCGCGCTTGACGGGATCGGGATCATTCACGGTCACCTTGTCGAAAAATGCGTCCACCGGCGCGCGCAGGCTGGCGAGCGCCGCCATCGCGCCTTCGAAATCCTCCGCCTCGACGGCGGCGCGGGCCTTGGGCTCGGCCGAGTCGAGGGCGGCGATCAGCGCAGCTTCCTCTTTTTCGGGCGTGTAGGAAAGGGTTTTGTTCTCGTTTTGCCCCTCTCCCTGCAGGGGAGCATCAGGTGAGGACAGCCGGGGGC
>DASZDE010000189.1:0-15869 GCA_035942355.1 Allosphingosinicella sp.
CCTCCATATTCCGTCATGCCCGCGGAAGCGGGGATCCCGCTACTTCTTGGTTTTCAACTAGAAGAAGCGGGATTCCCGCTTCCGCGGGAAGGCCGAAGAGGGGTCCGGCTTCCGCCGGGATGACCTTGCGACAGTCCGATCCTAAGTGAAACGTCTCAAGCGCCGCACGGCAATCGCGCGCGGTCTACTAGCACATCTCGGCGCACAGCCGGCAATGGTCGTGTTCGTGCCGCCGGCACTCCTCGGCGCAGATGTCGCAGGCGGTGACGCACAGCTGCAGCAGCTCCTGGAGCGCCAGCGGGTTGCTGCCGGTCCGCCGCGTCGCGACCTTGAACGCGGCGTCGCAAATGTCGGCGCAGTCGAGGCAGGTGCGGATGCACTGGCGCATGTCCATCTTCTCGGCCGAGCAGGCGTCGGCGCAGGACGTGCAGATCGCCGCGCAGAACATGGTGTGGCGGACGGCGAGGGCGAGCGGCTCGTTGACGTTGCCGGCGACATCGGGATGCGAGGCGATCATCTTCGCGATCGACATGGCGGCTCTCCTGTTGCGGTGACTCGGCCAACGGATTTTTCGAGAGCGGGGTTCCGCTTTCGCTTGAGCGCGTGCCGCGGCTGGCTTAGGTTCGCTGTTCGTTCTGGAGGGCGATCCTATGGACCTGGTGGTTTTGCTTGTCATCGCGCTGGCCGCGGTGGGCGGCGTCGGCGTCGGCTGGTTCCTCGGCCAGCGTCAGGCCGAATCGCTCAAGGCCGAGCGCGATGCGCATCTCGAAAAATTTCGACAAGCGATCACGGATCTTGCCGGCGCCGAGGAGCGGGCGAAGCAGGTGCCGGCGCTCCAGACCCAGCTCGTGGAGGCGGATCGCGCCCGCGAGGAGGCGCTGCGCGAATGCACCCGGCTGAGCTCCTCGCAGGAGGAGCGCGAGCGCGCGTTCGAGGCGCGGCTGACCGAGCTCCAGCAGGCGCGGGAGGCGCTGTCGGCGCAGTTCAGCGAGATTGGCGGAAAGTTGCTCGGCGAGGCGCAGAAGAACTTCCTCGAACGAGCCGACGCCCGCTTCAACCAGGCCGGCGAGAAGCACGAGGAGAGGCTGAAGTCGCTGCTCCAGCCCGTCGAGACGACGCTTAAGCGCTACGAGGAGAATCTGACGCGAGTCGAGCAGGATAGGGTTGGCAGTTACGGCGAGCTTAAAGCCGCGGTCGAGCTGGTCCGCTCCGGCCAGAGCCAAGTCCGCGACGAAACCGCGCGGCTGGTGAACGCGCTTCGCCACAGCCCCAAGTCGCGCGGCCGCTGGGGCGAGCAGAGCCTCAAGAACGTGCTCGAGCAGGCCGGCCTGTCGCCCTACGCCGATTTCCAGTCGGAAGTGTCGGTCGACACTGGCGACGGCCGCCTGCGCCCGGACGTGATCGTCCGGCTTCCCGGCGGGCGCAAGCTGATCATCGACGCCAAATGCTCGCTCAACGCGTTCCTCGATGCCCATGACGAGGTCGATGAGACCGCCCGCGCCGCCCACCTCAAGGCCCATGCCGCGTCGATCCGCAACCACGCCTTGCAGCTCGGCGGCAAGAATTACTGGCAACAGTTTGGCGAAGCGGCCGATTATGTGGTCATGTACATTCCGGGCGAACATTTCCTCACCGCGGCGCTGGAGCAGGATGACGGATTGTGGGAGTGGGCGTTCGAACGCCGCGTGCTGCTCGCTACCCCC
This sequence comes from Allosphingosinicella sp., assembly GCA_035942355.1. Classification (GTDB taxonomy): domain Bacteria; phylum Pseudomonadota; class Alphaproteobacteria; order Sphingomonadales; family Sphingomonadaceae; genus Allosphingosinicella. The sequence goes on from DASZDE010000189.1 coordinate 1,704, forward strand.
ACGAACCTGGTCGCCATCGCGCGCACCGTCGCCAGCGTGTGGCGGCAGGAGAAGCTCGCCGAGGAAGCCGCCGAGATCGCCCGGCTCGGCAAGGAGCTGCACGCGCGCCTCGCCACGATGGGCGGCCATGTCGTCAAGCTCGGCCGCAACCTCGAGCTCGCCACCGGCGCCTACAATGCCTTCGTCGGCAGCCTCGAAAGCCAGGTAATGACGCAGGCCAAGCGGTTCGAAACGCTCGAAGTGTCAAGCGGAGCCAAGGAGATCGAGCCGCTCCCCGTGATCGACGTCACGCCGCGCGCGCTCACCAAGCTGGACACGTCCGAGACGGCGGAAGCCGCGGCATAGGTCATTGCTCGGCAAACGCCCGCAGTCGCCCGAGCGCGTCCTCCCACTGGGCGGCGACCGCGTCGAGATACGACCTCGCCCCGGCGAGCGGCTCCGGCCGGTAGGCGAATCGGGCTTCGCGGCCGGCGCGCACCTTGCCGACCAGGCCGGCCGCCTCCAGCACATGGAGATGCTTGGTGACCGCCTGCCGGGTAAGTCGGCTGTCCACCGACAGGCTGGCGATCGACCGGGCGCGGCCGTCGCTGAGCCGCATCAGCAGCGCCAGCCGGGTGCGGTCGCCGAGCGCCGCGAACACCGGCGCCGGATCGGGCGCGGCTTCAGCGCTCCACATGGGCCTGGATATTGGTCATCTGCTCGGCCCAGCCGCCCTCGTTCATCCGCATCGCCTCCTCGCGGCGATGCGCCGGCACACGATCGAACCCCGATTCGGTGACGGTGAGGCGGGTTCCGGCCGCAACGGGGTCGAGCCGGAACTCGACGAGGGTGCGCGGCTCGTGCGAATAATCGGCGTCGGGATCCACGGCATAAGGATGCCATTCGAACGCGAAGAGGCGCGGGGGCTCCATCGCCACCACCTTCGCTTCCCAGGGCAGATGCTCGTAGCCGGGATAGGTGATCCGGCCGCGCGACGTCTCGCCCGGGACGAACGGCCCGTCCAGCTTCACCCGGAACCATGAGCCGAATTCGGCAGCGTCGGTGAGCGCGTGCCAGACCCGCTCGACCGGTGCGTTGAGCTCGATGCTCTTCTCGATGCTGTCGGTCATGCGGCAAGCTCCTGCTTGGCGATGCCGTGGCACCGTCCCTTGATAAGCGCAACCGGTAAGTTGCGCTTCCATGCCGTCACTCGCCGGCCGTGGCTGTCGCTAACAGCGTCGGGGCCGGCTTCACCTGATTGGCATCGCTTGCAATTTTCCTCCGGCACCGGCTAGGATAGCGGCCTTCGGAATCCGGATCTTGGCTCACATGAAGCTGCTCTTGACGGCGGCGCTCGCCATCGCGGCAACGCCCGCCATCGCCGCCGACTGGCACTATGTGGGGCGTAGCGGACCGGGCATGGTGCGTTATCTCGACGCCGACAGCATCCGCAAGAGCGGCAACGTCGTCGCCTTCTGGATGATGATCGTCAAAGAGCCGGTGGCGGCGGGTGCCGACACGACCGAAGTGCTCAGCGTCGCCCATTGCACCGAGCACGCCTACCGGATTCTGGAGCAGCGCCGCAACCCGACCACCACCCTGCGCCAGCCGACTTGGGTGGTGACGATGCGCAAGGAATGGCGGCGCTTCGGGGACGAGGCGCGCACCCGGGCCGGCGACCCGATCCGCGCGATCATCGACATGGCGTGCGGCGCCAAGCCGATCGGCGCGCCCGCGGTCGAGCAAAGCTTTGCCGAGCAGGTCGCGCCCGCACCCCCGCCGACCGCCGCGGCGCCGCCGACCCCAAGCCCATCGGCGGCGCTTCCAGCTCCGGCCGCCGCGGCCCCGGCGCTCCCGGGGAGCGAAACCTCGGCTCCCGCCGACGCGTTCGCCGGCCCGTCGGCCTGGGTCGATCTCGGCGCCTCGGTGACCGGGCAAGCGATCCTGATCGACGCGTCGCGCATCGAGGCGGAGGGATCGTCGCCGACCGCCTGGTTCCGGCTGATCAACCCCGAGGAGGAGGATCCGATCCCGGCTTCCTACCTGCTTCGGGTCGATTGTGCGGCCAAGACCATCAATCAGCTCGGGCTGCGCAGGCACGGACCCGCCGGCGCGGTGACCGAACAGCGCGACTTCGGACCCGAGGGCGAAGGGGCGGTCCCGATCGAGGCCGAGACCGTGATGGAGGTCGCCTATCGCGGCCTGTGCACGGGCGAGGGCGCCAAAGCGATCCGTCGCCTCGCGGGCCTGCCGACGGACGAGCCGGAGCCGAAAGCCCGGGAAGCGAGCCTCGCGTCCACCGGCGTTTCCCCGCCGAGCGAATAACCGAGCAAGCCGCGGTCAGGACGGGAACTTCCGAAACGGCTCACATGTCCCAGTCCGGCCGCCGCTCGCCGCCGCAGCCGCGATAGGTTTCGCCATCGGCGATCACCATCACATGATCGGCAAAGCCGTGGCCGCTCATCGCATCGTTGCAGCGGCCATGGGTGACGTCGACGATCAGCCGGGGCGTCTGGTAGCGATGGCCGTTGAAGGTGGTGCGTGGGTCCGGCCGCGCCACAATGATGCGCTTCTCGCCGTAATTGCCCCGATAGTCGATCGTGCCGCCGGCGATGGTCAGCGCCCAGCCCGGCTCCTGGCCGCGGGCCGTATAGGTCTCGGGAACGGGCGGGGCGCCGCCGGGCGGCGCCGTGACGGCCGGATAGGCACAGGCGGCCGCGGCGACGGACAGCAGGTAGGCCGGCCAGCGCGGCATGGTTACTCGGCTAGGCATGGGCGGCAGAGCGCGCGAGCGAATCAGATGTTCCCGGCTAGGCCGGCCGCCGCCACTGGTTGACCGCTTCATAGGCCATCACGGCCGTCGCCACGGCGGCGTTGAGGCTGTCCGCCTTGCCGAGCATCGGGATCTTCACGAGCGTGTCGCACTCGGCCTCATAGGCGGCGGGAAGGCCTTGGGCTTCGTTGCCGACCAGGATGAAGGCGGGCCGGCGGTAGCGCGGCTCCTGATAGTCGCGGAGGGCCCTGAGGCTGGTGCCGATCAGCTCGCCCTCGCCCGCGCGCAGCCACGCGACGAACTCGTCCCACGCGGCGGTTGCGATGTGCTGCGTGAACAAGGCGCCCATCGACGCCCGCACCGCTTCGACCGAAAAGGGATCGGCGCACTCGTCGATAAGGATCAGGCCGCCGGCGCCCACCGCATCGCCGGTGCGCAGGATGGTGCCGAGATTGCCGGGGTCGCGCAATGCCTGGGCAGCGATCCACAGCGGTGCGTCCGTGCGGTCGATGCGCGCGAGGCTCGTGTCGAACGCCTGGTAGACGCCGAGCACCACCTGCGGATTGTCCTTGCCGGAGAGCTTGTGGAGGATATCGGCGCTGGTTTCGATCGCCTCGCCGCCGGCCGCCTCCGTGCCCTCGATCAGCGCACCCAGCAGCTTGTGGCGCGAGCGTGCGGCGAAGAACAGGATGCGCGGCAGGAAGCCCGCCTCGCGCGCTTCGGTGAGGATGCGAAGCCCCTCGGCGATAAACAGGCCTTCGCGGCGGCGGTGCTTCTTGTCCCTCAGGCCGCGGACCTGCTTCACCAACGGGTTCGCAAAGGCGGTGATCCGGCGAGGCATCAATCCTCGCCGAACTTGGCCTCGACGAGCTCGGCGAGCGCGGTAACGGCTTCCTCGGCGCCGTCGCCGACCGCGCTGATCGTGATCCTGTCGCCCATCGCGGCGCCCAGCATCATCAGGCCCATGATCGAGGTCCCGCAGACCCTGCTGCCGTCCTTCTCGACCTCCACCGCGGCAGGGAGAGCGGAGGCGAGGGTGACGAACCGGGCGCTGGCGCGGGCATGGAGGCCGCGCTTGTTGAGCACGTCCACCGTCCGGCTGACCATGTTCAGGCCGCCGCCTCGCCCAATATCTCGGACGCTACCGAGATATATTTCCGACCTGCCTCGCGCGCCGCCGCCACCGCCGCCTTGACGTCCATCGCCTTGCGCGCGCCTTCGAGCCGGATCAGCATCGGCAGGTTGACGCCCGCTATCACCTCGACGGCTTCGGACTTCATCAGCGAGATGGCGAGGTTCGACGGCGTGCCGCCGAACAGGTCGGTGAGGATGATCACCCCGGCGCCTTCGTCGACCTTGGCGATCGCCGCGGCGATGTCGTTGCGGCGCGCTTCCATATCGTCGTCGGGGCCGATGCAGATCGCCTCGATCCGCTCCTGCGGCCCCACCACATGTTCCATGGCCACGATGAACTCGGCTGCAAGCCGCCCATGCGTCACCAGCACCAAACCGATCATTCAGAGCACCTAATCATCCATCCGCCCGAGCCGATCCGCCCCTTCGACCGGGTCCCGGGGCCGCGAGGCGAGGTCGCGATGTTCGACCGTGGGCGAAAATCCCGCTTCGCGCAACCTCGCCGCCACACGCTCGGCGACATGTACCGATCTATGACGGCCGCCGGTACAGCCGAAGGCCACCGAAAAATAGGACTTTCCCTCCCGCTGGTAGCGCGGCAGCAGGGTGAGCAGCAGCGCCTCGATCCGCTCCAGCGCGTCCTCATAAGCCTCGTCCGCACGGATGAAGTCGCACACACTGGAGTCGAGTCCGTTCAGCTCGCGCAGATCGTCCTCCCAGTGCGGGTTCCGGAGGAAGCGCATGTCGAACACCGCGTCGGCGCTTCGCGGCAGCCCGCGCGCGAAGCCGAACGAGATGACGTGCAGCGACGGGCTGCCGCCGGCGCAGTCGAACTGCCTGCGGATCGTCTGCTGGAGCCGGTTGGCATCGCTGTCGGTGGTGTCGACGACATAGTCCGCCCAGCGCCTGAGCGGCTCCATCAGCTCACGCTCGGCGGCGATGCCGTCGGTGGCGGGGCGATCGAGCGCGAGCGGGTGGCGCCGGCGCGTCTCGGAATAGCGGCGGAGCAGCTCGGAGCCGGCGCAGTCGAGGTAGAGCGTCTCGACCGGCATGTCGCGATCCTCCGACAGCGATTTGATCTGGGCGACGATCCCGCGGGCATCGAAGTCGCGGGTACGGCTGTCGACGCCGATTGCGAGCGGCCGCCGCCGCCGCGACGAGCCCCTCGCAAGCGGGGTGGACAGGAGCTGGTCGAGCAGCGACAGCGGCAGGTTGTCGACCACTTCCCACCCGATGTCCTCGAGCGTCCGAAGCGCCGTCGATTTCCCGGCGCCTGACAGGCCGGTGACGAGCAGGATGCGTTTGGGGGCGGGCCCGGCTTTCAATCGACGCTCAATCCGAAACGGTCGAGCGCCATTTCTACCTTGAGCGGCGCCGACGCCTCAAGGCCGTTGAGGCCGATCACCGGCAGCTTCACGCCGGCCACCATCAGGAAATCCTCAAGGTCGGGTATGCGGGTCGCGCCGCGGGCGAGATCGATGACGAGGCAGACTGGCACGTCGCGCACCGGCTCCATCTCGACCAGCCCGAGGCCCCGCACCTCCATCTTGCCCGCGATCGTCTTCGGCGCGGAGGCGAGCAGCCTGCCCTCGACCCGCTGCACGACCGTATAATCGTCGCTGACCAGCTTTGCGCCGCGGTCGATCAGGCGCAGCGCGAGATCCGATTTGCCCGATCCGGAGGCGCCGGAGATCAGCATCGCCCGACCCCCCTTCGCGACGCAGGAGGCGTGGAGCGTTTCAGAAGAGAGAGATGGCAGGTTCATGGGACAACTCCCGGAAAGCGGATGACGAAACGGGCGCCGGAGCGTCCGTCGTGGCGGTCCTCGGCCTCGATTCTCCCGTCGTGGCCGTCGACGATCGCCTTGGCGATCGCCAGGCCGAGCCCCGAATGCCGGCCGAAAGCCTCGCCTTCCGGCCTGATGCTGTGGAAGCGGTTAAAGATCGCCTCACGGGCGCCGGCGGGGAGACCGGGACCCTCATCCTCGACGCTTACCATCACCTGCTCGCCGATCCGGGCCGCCGCGACCTCGACCAGGCCTCCGGGTGGGGAGAAGGAGATGGCGTTGTCGACGATATTGTCGAACACGCGGACGAGCCGCGAGCGTTCGCCCATCACCACCGCGGTGCCCATACGAGGTCGGGCGAAGGCGATCCGCACGCCGCGCTCGGCGGCGCGCAATTCCCAGCTCTCGATCAGCGCTTCAATCACCGGGCCGAGATCGACCGCCTCGAAGCGCGCCCGCGACAGTTCGGCGTCCAGCCGCGACACCTCGGCGATGTCCACCACGAGGCGATCGAGCCGAACGACATCGTTGCGCACCACATCCAGCAACTGACGGCGAAGCGCGGGCTCCTCGATCCGCTCCAGGCCGTCGACGGCCGAGCGCAGCGAGGCGAGCGGGTTCTTGAGCTCGTGGGTGACGTCTGCGGCGAAGGCCTCGGTGGCGTCGATGCGGTGGCGCAGCGCCTGCGTCATGTCGTGCAACGCGCGGGCAAGGAGCCCGATCTCGTCGCGGCGGGCGGGGAGCAGCGGGACATGGACCTCGCGGGCGCGGCCGAGCCGGACGAGCTGCGCCGCCCGCGCCAGCCTCCTCAGCGGCAGCGCGATGGTGCGCGCGAGGAAGATCGAGAGCAGCACCGACATCAGGATCGTCGCGAGCAGGATGAAGCCGAGCGTCATCCGTTCGCCGCGCACCACCCGGCGAATGTCGCGCGCATTGACGGTGAGCAGCATCACCGGTGCCTCGCCAACTCCCGTCGGCGCTGCCGCCGAGACATAGGCGGTGCCTTCGGGCGCGCGGCGGAGCGCGGTCATTGTCCGGCCGCTGGCGAGCGCCGCCGCCGCCTCGGGCCATGCCTCAAGGCGGTCGGCCGCAGGAGTAAGGAGGGGCGGGGGCTGCCGCGCCCCGACAACCGCGTCGAAGGCATTGTCGAGCAGACGGGCGACATCCTTGTTCCACGGCTCCCGTTGCGGGTCGCGCAGCTCGTAAGTGGGCGTGGCGCCGGACCAGCTGTCCATCCGTTTGCCGCCGTCGCGGCCGTAGACGCGCAGCCGGGTGCCGGTCTTCCGCCCGAGCTTCCGGATCAGCGCCCGCCGTTGGGCCGGCGGCGCGACCTTCAGCGCATCGGCGATGAGCACGGCTTCGCTGCGGGCCTGCGCGAGCCGCGCGGCGGTTAGCCGGCTGCGGAAGCTGTCGAGATAGAACAGGCTGCCGGCGAGGATGGCGAGCGCGAACACGTTGATGGCGAGGATGCGCTTGGTCAGCGACAGCCGGCCCGACCAGCGCAACGCCAGCGCTTGCTCGTCAGTCCTCGGCAAAGCGGTATCCGACGCCGTACAGGGTCTCGATCGCTCCGAACTCGCCGTCGACCGCCCTGAACTTGCGGCGCAGGCGCTTGATGTGGCTGTCGATGGTGCGGTCATCGACGTAGATGTCGTCCTGATAGGCCACGTCCATCAGCTGGTTGCGCGACTTGACCACGCCGGGTCGCTGGGCCAGCGCCTCGAGGATCATGAATTCGGTGACGGTGAGGGTCACGTCCTTGCCGTCCCAGCTCACCCGATGCCGGGCCGGGTCCATCGCCAGCCGGCCGCGGACGATCTGGGCCGGTTCCTCTTCCGGCTGCTCGGCGAGCGGAGCGGCGCGCATCTCGGCGCGGCGGAGGATGGCGCGGATGCGGGCGATGAGGAGGCGCTGCGAGAAGGGCTTGGCGATATAGTCGTCGGCGCCCATGGCGAGCCCGAGCGCCTCGTCGAGCTCGTCATCCTTGGAGGTGAGGAAGATGACCGGCAGCGCGCTCCGCTCGCGCAGCCGCCGCAGCAGCTCCATCCCGTCCATGCGCGGCATCTTGACGTCGAGCACCGCCAGGTCCGGCGGATTGTCGACCAGCGCCTTGAGCGCGGTCTCGCCGTCCGAATAGACGCGGGTGACGAAGCCTTCGGCCTGCAGCGCGATCGACACCGAGGTCAGGATGTTGCGGTCGTCGTCGACAAGCGCGATCGTTACCGACATCGAGACGCCTTCCGCCGCATGCCCCCGGCTCTTATCCAAAGCGGGACACAGCCGCAACCGCGGCTCCCGCCGGTTTGACGCCAGCCGAGACCTTGGATATGCGGTGCGCCTATTTCGCCGCGGCGCCGTTTCGCGCCGCCTAGAGTCGTGCAGCCGACAGGAGATCGTCTTGGCCCACCGCGTGCCCGCCCATGGACTTGCCGAGCAGGGCATCGCCACGGCCGCGCGGCTGCACTGGAACCTCGGCGCGCCGGCTTTGGTCGAGCAGGCGGTCCGGCGCGGCGAAGGCCTGCTCGCCAAGGACGGGCCGCTGGTGGTCGCGACCGGCCGCCATACCGGCCGCTCCGCCCAGGACAAGTTCACCGTCCGCGACGAGGCCACCGACGCCGCCGTCTGGTGGGACAATAACAAGGCGATGTCGCCGGCGCACTTCGCGGCGCTCAAGGCGGACTTCCTGGCCGCTCTGGCCGGCAAGGAGGCGCTGTTCGTCGCCGACCTCTACGGCGGCTCGCAGCCCGAGCACCGCGTCCGGGTGCGGGTGATCAACGAGCTCGCCTGGCACAACCAGTTCATCCGCACCTTGCTGGTGCGGCCGGAGGAAAGCGAGCTCGAAGGCTTCGTGCCCGAGTTCACGATCATCGACCTGCCGAGCTTCGCCGCCGATCCGGCCCGCCACGGCACCCGCTCGGAAACGGTGATCGCGGTCAGCCTCACCGACAAGCTGATCCTGATCGGCGGCACCGCTTATGCCGGCGAGATGAAGAAGTCGGTGTTCGGCGTCTTGAACTATCTGCTTCCGGCCAAGGGCGTGATGCCGATGCACTGCTCGGCCAATATCGGCCCCGACGGCGACACCGCCGTCTTCTTCGGCCTCAGCGGCACCGGCAAGACCACGCTTTCGGCCGACCCGGCGCGCACCTTGATCGGCGACGACGAGCATGGCTGGTCGGACGATGCCGTGTTCAACTTCGAGGGCGGCTGCTACGCCAAGATGATCCGGCTGTCGGCCGAGGCCGAGCCGGAAATCTACGCGACCACCCGGCGCTTCGGGACATTGCTCGAGAATGTCGTCATGGATCCCGACACGCGCGAACTGGACCTCGACGATCCCAGCCTCGCCGAGAACAGCCGCGGCGCCTATCCGATCGACTTCATCCCCAATTGCTCGGCCGCGAACATGGGGCCGGTGCCGAAGAACATCGTGATGCTGACCGCCGATGCGTTCGGGGTGCTGCCGCCGATCGCGCGGCTCACCCCCGACCAGGCGATGTACCATTTCCTCAGCGGCTACACCGCCAAGGTGGCGGGGACCGAGATCGGCGTCACCGAGCCGCAGGCGACCTTCTCGACCTGCTTCGGCGGGCCCTTCATGCCCAGGCACCCGTCGGTCTACGGCAATTTGCTCAAGGAGCGGATCGCCCGCGGCAACGTCGCCTGCTGGCTGGTCAATACCGGCTGGACCGGGGGCAAATACGGGGTCGGGCGGCGCATGCCGATCAAGGCGACGCGGGCGCTCCTCAACGCCGCGCTCGACGGCAGCCTGGAGCGGGCGGAGTTCCGCACCGACGACAATTTCGGCTTCGAGGTGCCGGTCGCGGTGCCGGGCGTCGACGGCGCGATTTTGAACCCGCGCGAGACCTGGGCGGACAAGGCCGCTTACGACGCGGCCGCGGCGAAGCTGGTCAAGTTGTTCATCGACAATTTCGCCAAGTTCGAGGCCCATGTCGACCAGGGTGTGAGGGAAGCCGCCCCGCGGGCGCCGGCGCAGGCGCAACCGCAAGTGGAGACCGTCCAGCCGGCCGCCTGACGCACCCAGATGAACTCTCCGCCCGTTCGGGCTGAGCCCGTCGAAGCCCACCCTTCCAACCTTCCGCAGCGGAGGAAAAGAAAGGCCCTTCGACAGGCTCAGGGCGAACGGAGTTTGAGATCCGGAGAGGGGCGCATCGGCGAGGGCCGGCGCGCCCTTTTTCTATGCGGGGAAGGAACGACCATGCCTACTGAGCACGAGCCGCGCCTGTTCGCCGACGACGAAGCCATCCGCCGGGTGGGGGAGGGGATGCTCGCCTGCACCCTGCCCAGGCCGGACTGGACCCACGAGGCGCACCTCGCCACCTGCGCCTGGCTGATCCTCGAACGGCCCGACATCCTGCCCGAGCGCTACCTTCCCGACCTCATCCGCCGCTACAACCTCAGCGTCGGCGGGGTGAACAGCGACACGGAGGGTTATCACGAGACGATCACGCAGGTGTCTATCCGCGGCGTGCGGGCGGCGCTGGCGCGGAGCCAGGGGAGGGGGCTGTGCGAGCGTGTCAATGCGCTGCTGCTGGCACTGGAGGGGAGAAGGGACTGGCCTTTGCGCTTCTACTCGGCGGAGCAGCTGTTTTCGCGCGAGGCCCGAACGGGATGGGTGCAGCCGGATCGGGCGGCGCTTCCGGCATGGCGGGTATAAGGCAGCTTGTGGCCGAAAGCGGGCTGGCGGCTTGGGGCCAGCAGGCGCGGCAAGCTGCCCTTCGCTCACACGGCCGACCTTGTGTTCTTGACGTTCTTTGGAGCCGCGCTCCATCCGATACCGTAAAGCCGCTGTTCCTCTGCTACGGAGTTGCCTTGCCGGCGCAGGGCGCGACACTGCTCAAGTTCAGAAAGGCGAGCTGATGCCTATTCACCTGCTCCTTAAACCTGATCTCGCGGAATTCAATTTCAACCCAGCTTGTCCCAGGGGTCTGACATTTCAGTGCGGCCTCAACGCGCCTACGATCACCATCAAGCCTGCGAAGCCAGAACACGATCCTTTCGGGTATCGGCTTGGTCTCCAGGTCCGTATCACTCATACGATCGAAGCCACGCCAGCCCAGGTGGCATGCATCGCCGGTCTCATAGAAAATCGAGCGGACCCGGCTGCCGATTGGCCTTTCCAAATCCCATATTTCCACAAAGGTGAGCTTGTGGTGGACGAGCGCGGTTCAATCCAAGAGGGACAATCCTTCTGGTTTGAGTGGCTTCCATTGGACCTCAAGGACTTAGTCGACGATGCCCTGGAGCATATGTGGAAGTCATTCCTTCGCTTTATCTACCTACTACGGTGGCAACAGGATGAGCCACTGCCAACGCCGGCTCGTCCAAACCTATCAGCCTACTGGCGCGTTGAAGAATCAACTCTCTATTTTTCGCTACCTCAACGCAGCCACTCCCAAAGTGGCCGGGCTGGCGGGGGCTTCGCGTGGCAGGAACCAGACCAGGCGATCATGCGCGATTTGTGGAGCTGGTCGGAACAACTACCCCCGCTCGCACAGGAACTGCGGAATGAAGCTCTCTTGATCCGCGACGCCTCACCGCGCAGCTCCTTGCTGATGGCGGTGAGCGCGCTGGAAGTGGGAATCAAGACGCACATCGCGCGCATCGCTCCGGACACCGAGTGGCTCCTGCTCAAGATGCCCTCGCCGCCGGTCGAAAAGCTGCTCCGCCATTATCTGCCGCACCTGCATGCGGGCAACAACCGGAGTGTGGATTGGGAGAAGCTTCGCCCGTTGTTTGGGACCTGCGCGAAGATGGTGGAAGATCGCAACAAACTTGCCCACGGCGGTCAGAGCCCGTCCGGCGCTGATTTCGACCACTATCACGATGCGGTCGGGGATCTGTTGCATGTCCTTGATTATCTTGAGGGACAGGATTGGCCCCGATCACTTGTCAGCCCCCGGCTTAGGAAGGAACTTGGATGGCCGGAGCCGGAATCACGAACCTGGCGGCACGTGACAGTCACGATAAAATCGGGCCCGGATATTTGATGCCGCCAGCGTTGAAGTGAGCTAGCTGCGAACGGGGCTCGCACAGGCCGGGCCAATTTCAGCTTCCAGGGTCGGAGATCGCTCGCTTTAGTGTTCTACGAGAGCGCACCCTTGCTTTCCGCCGCGAGCCAACTCAGCGAAATATGCTGGCAACGCCGGGCCATCCCGCGAGGGGCGTCCAGCCGGCTCTTGGATCGATACTGGCTGCATGACATCTCTTTCCCCCGACGGTAGGCACGGAGTATCAAAATAAAGACGAGGCCAACGGCTCCGGGGAAGTCATTGAAGCGCAGGAGTGGCTGAATAGCCGCCATCAGCCGGGGAATTGGATCACGATCCGGCCCGATGAGGAGATTGCGGTGGCGATCGAGGGCTGGGACCGAACCATCATCAGCATGTTTCAGCTCATGGCCTCACCAATATTATCCTTCAGCATGGAGTCTGCGCTGATCTTAACCGGGCTTGGCAGCCGTAGCCCTAAGAAAAGTCAAAAAAATTCTGCGAGTATCCGGACATTCCCCGGCTCGGCGGCATGGGAGCTGCGCGTCGCATCGATCGATAACACCTCAACATCTAGCGCGCGCAGACCGTCGATCTCGCCGCTTGTAAGCTGGCAGGTCGAATTGCCCCATTGGTCGGGCGCAAGCTGGACGACGCGGATTCGCTCAGGCTGGAACGCCCCTTTTAAGCCAGTGCATAGGTCTACAATTCCCGGCATGCTCTGGAAGGAGCGGGGCTGGACGGCAGTTGCATAACTAATCCGCCAAAAGGACCACCATGCAATTTCCGCCGCGCGATCAATCTTGTGGTGAAACTGCGCGGGGGTCTCTCCCGCCTCGTGCGGTGAGGTGAATCGCACCGCTAGGCATCGTTCGCGCGATAGGGCGCGAGCTCGAACACGAGGGCTGCGAGGGACGGCACCTCCCAAACGGGCATCCCCGAGCATTTCGCGTAGTAAGCGGCTTTTGCCCGCATTCTGATTACCGCTTACCAAGAGAACCCTCTCCAAGTGGGCCCGCTGCCGCCTCGCTTGCTCCATTGAAATCTCCTTTATCAGCTTCTGTTAGCTCATACCTTGCCGTCCCGGGCCCATTTTGCGACGATAAAAAGTAGCTGCGGGAATGACGCCTGCAACGATGGGATCTGGAACGGAGAATAGGATTTGCCATTCTTTGACCATGCGTTTGAGCCAGCCTCCTCCAGCCCTACGGGCCCAAGTGCCGAACTCGCCACGCGAGAAATCGAGGACGCCGGTATAATGGAGGTTCTGCAAGCACCGGGCGCGGCACTCGGGACTTGGTCTGTCTTGGATGCGCTGCTTGAACCGACTGCCCAATTTCGGTTTCGGGAAGCGCTGGGAAAGTCACGCGAAGTTAAAACAGCCCTTTCGGGTCTATTTGGCCGGTTTGTTGCCCGAGCGTACGCCCAAAGGTACCTAAACTTCACTGCTTTTGAGCACATTCATTCTCCCCCGATGAGGATTGATGGTAGGCGGCGGGCTGAGGTCCGACGTGTCGTGGGAATGCGTGGAGACTTGCCAGATTGGGTGGCTTGGGGGCCTCGGAGCAGGCTCGCTATTGTCGAGGCAAAGGGTTGCCACGACGCAGGTGGACCGGGCGCAGCGCTGCGGCGAGCGTATCGGCAGGCGGAGCGGGCGGAAATTGTTGTCGGTGGGCGAACGGCGCGTTTCAAGCGATACGCGATCGCGACACGATGGGGCGTTGTAAGCCCGAAGAGCACCCGGTCCATGATCCATGTGCAGGATCCCGACGCGGACGGTGATGTAAGCGAAGAGGAAATGCGCTCGTTCGCCGTCGGCGTCGTAAGACGCCACTTCGCGTCCCTCCTGCGTCCACTAGGTCATGGAGAACTGAGCGATGCGTTGGTGCAGATGACAGTTACCCCTTTCAATAACCGATATACAGATGCTGTTAAACGAGCCCGGACGGCGCTTGAGGCTGGAGCCTTCCGGCGGGCACACGCCAGCGCGCGCCGCTCACCCCAAGACGAGCTGCTGGGCGGAATGGTTGCCAGAGGTGGGCCGCTACCCCATGCAACTTCTTTATCCGCCGTGGAACAGGAGACACTTGTGCGCCTGCAGCTACGACCGACATTTGTCGGTATCGAACGACGGGCGCTTAAGGCTGCGATCGAAGGCGACGTGGAGGAACTTGAATCCGAGGCAGTCGAAGAGACATTGGCGCAGCCGACAGATCGCTCGCGAGGGCCCAAGTCGGATGTTGGCGGCACTTGGATTATCCGAATCGAGGAGGATCAGGCTCGGCTAATTTAGAAAGGCTAATTCTTGGCCTGTTCGGGACCTGGCTTTCCGCACGGTGCTTGAGAATGTGGTCATCGGCGAGGAGACGCGCGAACTGGACCTCGACGATCCCAGCCTCGCCGAGAACAGCCGCGGCGCCTATCCGATCGACTTCATCCCCAATTGCTCGGCCGCGAACATGGGGCCGGTGCCGAAGAACATC
>DASZDE010000190.1:0-23658 GCA_035942355.1 Allosphingosinicella sp.
AGAAGGAGAGGGCTTCGACAAGCTCAGCCCGAACGGATTGGGGTTCCGAGGGTTGCGAATAATCGCAGGGACCTGGCGCGGGCGAAGAAGCTCGCGCTGATCCGGGGTGATTGGCGTGTGATCTCGGAACTGGCGCGCGGGGCGAAGGAGAAGGAGAGGGCTTCGACAAGCTCAGCCCGAACGGTCCTGGATCCTGAGCCATGAGGATCATTGCCGGTATGTGGCGGGGCTGAAGTGCAAAGGTGCCGCGCGAGCTTGTCCGGCAGGTGGGTCAACTCCCGAAACGGACTCGGGCGAAGAAGCTCGCGCTGATCCGTGGCGATTGGCCTCTGATCTCGGAACTGGCGCGCGGGTCGAAGGAGAAGGAGAGGGCTTCGACAGGCTCAGCCCGAACGGTCCTGGATCCTAAGCCATGAGGATCATTGCCGGCGAATGGCGCGGGCGGCCGCTGGCGGCGCCGGAGGGACGGGACACCCGGCCCACCGCCGACCGCACCCGCGAAGGCCTGTTTTCGATGCTGGCGAGCCGGGTCGGCAGCTTCGAGGGGCTGCGCGTGGCGGACCTGTTCGCGGGCACGGGCGCGCTCGGGCTCGAAGCGCTGTCGCGAGGGGCGGCGCACTGCCTGTTCGTCGAGAGCGACCGGAACGCGCTCTCCATGTTGCAGCAGAATATCGACCGGTTCGGCGCAACGGAGCGGGCCGAGGTCCGAAGCCAGGCGGTGGAATATGCAGCGCCCCCCTCCCGCCCGGCCGACCTCCTATTGATGGACCCGCCTTACGGCACCGGCCTAGCGGCGATGGCGCTCCGCCGAGTCTGCAATCCCGCCTGGATCGCGCCCGGCGGCTGGCTGAGCGTGGAGACCAATGGCGAGCGGCTCGAGGTCCCGGCCGGCTTCACCACCGAGGCGGAACGCCGCTTCGGCAAGGCGACGATCCTGCTGCTGCGCGCCTAATCGGGAAAGCGCTGATGGGCGGGCAGCGCATGCGCCGTCTTCATCCAGCCGATCCGCTCCGCCACCTGGACCTGCTCGACCGGCCGCAGCGCGTCGGGATCGTCGAGGGTCGCGATCTGCACGTCCACCAGACCTTCGAAAGTCTCGTCGTTGAGATAGAAGAGGCCGGTCCCGCATCGCGCGCAGAATTGCCGCCGCCCATGCTCCGACGAGGCATAGGTATTGAGGTCTCCCCTCGCCTCCAGCTGCTCCTTGCCGAATATCGCCCAAGCGACGACCGGAGCGCCGGAATGGCCGCGGCAGTCGGTGCAGTGGCACAGCCCGACGCGCCGCGGCTCCCCCTCGATCCGGTAGCGCACAGCACGGCAATGACAGCCGCCTTCGAGCATCAGGCGGCCCGAAGCAGCGGCTTGTCGCCGGCCTCCTTACCGGTGCCGGCAGCGGCCTGGCCCGAGCGGGAAGCGGCGGTCTGCGCCGGCAGCAGCGCCACGCTGAGCAGATAGCCGACGATCGCGCTGCCGCCATAGCCGACCAGCGGCGTCGGGTAATTGCCGAGCGCCGCCGCAAGGATGATCGCGCCCCAGGCGGCACCGAAGACGAGCGCCGGCGAACGCAAGGCTTCCCCGCCGCGCCAGCCGGTGAGCGCCGGCAGAAGCATGAGGATCGCGCCGCCGACCACCGCCGCTCCCGCAAGCGGGTGCACATCGAAGGAGGTGAAGAAGATCCGGTCGACGAACGGCACCGCCGGCAAGGTGTCGGGCCGCAGCAACGTCGCCGCGAAGCCGGCCAGCGCGGCCGCGAGGGTGATCCACACCGCGCGGTCGCGGCAGCGAAGCGCCAGCACCATGAGCGAGGCAACGAGAACTCCGGCCATCGCCCGGTCCGGCTGAAGCGCCAGCGCCAAGGCCGCGAGCGACAGCCCCGCCGCCCCGCTCGACCCCGGCGCGCGCGCAAAGGCGACCAGCATCGCCGGCAGCACGATCAGGCTCACCTGCAGGTTGAGCGGCCCGAACGTCGCCCAGCGCGATGCGCCGTCGACCGGCGTCCCGAACAAGGCGGTGGCGAGCAGCACGGCGCCGAGCGCTGGCAGCATCAGGCGCCCCGCCGGGTCCAGCCTCCAGCTCGGACCGTTGACGGTCGCGAATGCCGCCAGCCCGACCAGCAAGGCGGCAAGGTTGAGGCCGATCATCCGCGCCGGCGCGCCCGCCGCGGCAAGGTAGCAGATGCCGAGGCCCACCGCCGCGACCGCCGCAGCCACACCCACGCGCCTGCCCTCTTCGAACATGCCCCCTGCCAACCGCATCGCCGATTCTCCTCATCAAAAGCGGGGTCAAACATCGCTCATGACGCCGCCATTGGAAAGCGGGATTGAAGCGTCTCAGCGCTTGCCCTGGAGGCCGTCGTTCCCTAGCTGTTCGCGGTGACTGACGCTCATCCCGTCCCCGCCACCGCCGAACCTGGATATTTGCGCGGGCTCAACCCGCCGCAGCGCGAGGCTGTGCTCACGACCGAGGGGCCAGTGCTGGTGCTGGCCGGCGCGGGCACCGGCAAGACCGCGGCGCTGACCGCGCGGCTCGCCCACCTGATCGCCACCCGCCGCGCCTGGCCGTCGGAAATCCTGTCGGTGACCTTCACCAACAAGGCGGCGCGCGAGATGAAGGAACGGGTCGGCCGGATCATCGGCGACGCGGTCGAGGGGATGCCGTGGCTCGGCACCTTCCACGCGATCGGGGCGAGGATGCTCAGGCGGCACGCCGAGCTGGCCGGGCTGAAGTCCAACTTCACCATCCTCGACACCGACGACCAGTTGCGGCTCCTGAAGCAGCTCATCCTGGCCGCCGACATCGACGAGAAGCGCTGGCCGGCGCGGCAATTGGGCGGGCTGATCGACCGCTGGAAGAATCGCGGCTGGGAGCCGCGCCGGGTCGATGCCGCCGAAAGCGAAGCCTATGCCAATGGCAAAGGAGCCCTTCTTTACACACAATATCAGCAGCGGCTGAAGGCATTGAACGCCTGCGATTTCGGCGACCTCCTGCTCCACATGCTGGTGATCCTGAAGACGCGGCGCGACGTGCTCGATCTCTACCAGCAGCGCTTCAAGTACATCCTGGTCGACGAATATCAGGACACCAACCAGGCCCAATATCTGTGGCTGCGGCTGCTTGCGCAGCAGCGCCGGAACATCTGCTGCGTCGGCGACGACGACCAGTCAATCTATTCGTGGCGCGGCGCCGAGGTCGCCAACATCCTGCGCTTCGAGCAGGACTTCCCGGGCGCGACGATCATCCGGCTCGAGCAGAATTACCGCTCGACGCCGCACATCCTCGCCGCCGCCTCCGGCCTGATCGCGCAGAATGCCGGCCGCCTCGGCAAGACCCTGTGGACCGAGCACGACCAGGGCGACAAACTCCAGGTGATCGGCGTGTGGGACGGCCCCGAGGAAGCGCGCCGCGTCGGCGAGGAGATCGAGACGCTCCAGCGCCGCGGCGGGCATTTGGATGATGTCGCGATCCTCGTCCGCGCCCAGTTCCAGACCCGCGAGTTCGAGGACCGGTTCATCGCCATCGGCCTCCCCTATCGCATCGTCGGCGGCTTCCGCTTCTACGAGCGCGCCGAGATCAGGGACGCGCTCGCCTATCTCCGGGTCATCGCCCAGCCCGCCGACGCCCTCGCCTTCGCGCGGATCGTCAACACGCCCAAGCGCGGCCTCGGCGACAAGGCGGTGGCGAAGCTGCACGGCTTCGCCCGCGCCGCCGGCGTCCCGCTCTTCTCGGCGGCCGCCCAGATCCTCGACACCGACGAGCTTGCCGGCGCGGCCCGCCGCTCGCTCGGCCATCTGGTCGCCGACTTCGCGCGCTGGCGCCAGCGGCTCGACGCGCTGCCGCACCCCGAGCTCGCCCGGCTGGTGCTCGACGAATCGGGCTATACCGCGATGCTTCAGGCCGACCGTTCGGCGGAAAGCGCGGGCCGGCTCGAGAACCTCACCGAGCTCACCCGGGCGATGGAGGAATATGAGACGCTCGGCGCCTTCCTCGAACATGTCAGCCTGGTGATGGAGAATGACGCCGCCCGTGACGAGGAGAAGGTCACGATCATGACCATCCACGCCGCCAAGGGCCTCGAATATGACACCGTCTTCCTCGCCGGCTGGGAGGAAGGCGTGTTTCCCTCGCAGCGCGCGCTCGACGAGGGCGGCCAGGCCAGCCTCGAGGAGGAGCGCCGGCTCGCTTATGTCGCGATCACAAGAGCGCGGCGCAAGTGCTTCATCATGCACGCCGCCAACCGCCGCATCTACGGCCAGTGGACGAGCAGCATCCCGTCGCGCTTCGTCGCCGAGCTGCCCGAGCCGCATGTCGAGCAGCAGACCACGATGAGCGGCGGCGAATCGCTGTGGCGCGCCAACTGGTCCGAACGCGCCGATCCTTTCGCCGACGTCGCCCGGGGCACCGGGCGTGGACCGGGATGGAAGCGCGCCGTGGCCGGCGGCTTCGAACGCACCCCGCCGCGCGTGGTGGAGGCAAGGGCCAGCGCCGTCAGCCTCGGCAATCCGGGGCGGAGCGACATCTCAGTGGGCCAGCGCGTGTTCCACGCCAAGTTCGGCTACGGAACGGTGGCCGAGATCGAAGGCAACAAGCTCGAGATCGACTTCGAGCATGCGGGGCGGAAGCGGGTGCTGGACAGCTTTGTGAGCTTGGAGTGACGACCATAGCTGCCGGCCCCGGTCATCCCCGAAGAAGCGGGGACGACGGGCTTGTGGACCCCTCAACTTCCTCAAGTTACGGCTATTGGGATCGAAGGCCAACCAGCTCGAAATCGGGTCAGCCGTTGGCCGCTCATCGTCGGCGTTCACCGCCGCATCGCGGCCGTTGCGACGCCGGCCGCGACCAGGGCGCCGCCGCCGGCGCGCTGGGCCCAGGTGCGGAAGCGCGGGCGCGCGAGCAAGGTCGAGGTGCGGGAGGCGAGCAGGGCGTAGGCGGTGTCGGTCGCCGCGGCGATCAAGGTGAAGGTCGCGACCAGGATCGCGGCCTGCTGGAGGTAGGAACCGTTCGGGCTGATGAACTGCGAGGCGAAGGCGACGAAGAAGAGGATGGTCTTGGGGTGGAAGGTGCCGACCGCGACGTTGCTGAGGAACGCCACCCTCGGCGTGATGGCCGGGCGCGGCACATCGCTGTCCGCCGCCGCCTTGCTGGTCGCGATGGCGAGGGCGCCGATCGCGACCAGATAGAGGGCGCCGGCCCATTTGAGGATGGTGAAGGCGAGCGCCGAGGATGCCAGGATCGCGCCGGCGCCGGCCAGCGAGACCGAGATCGCCGTGGCGTTGCCCACCGCCATGCCCGCGACCGAGGCGAGCGCGGCTCTCCGGCCCGAGCTGAACGCGAAGCCGACGATGCTCGCCACGCCGGGGCCGGGAATGACGGCGATCACGAACGACGCGGCCGCGAATGCCGCCCAGGTCTCGAGGTCCACGATCTTCCTCCTCCGCCTCCACCTTACCTTTTACGGGGACGATGACCAGCCGCGCATGGAAGGAGCCGTCGGCTACGGTTTTGCCGGGATCGGCCTGGCCGCGGCTCCCGGCCGGATTCAAGGCCGACCCGGCTCCGGATTCACGCCTTCGCGGCACCGTCGATTGTTGCTAGGGCGCCGCGACCATGCCGCCCCCCTCCCCGTTCCGGATCGCGAATTTCCGCTATTATTGGGCGGCGCGGCTGCTCTCCATGCTGGCCGGGTCGGCGATGCTGCTGATCATCGGCTGGCAGGTCTACAATATCGCCCGCGAGACGATGAGCCCGGCCGAGAGCGCCGCCCAGCTCGGCTTCGTCGGCCTCATTCAGTTCGTGCCCTTGTTCGCGCTGACGCCGGTGACCGGCTGGGCGGCCGACCGGATCGACCGCCGCACCATCGCCCGGGCGACGATCGCGCTCCAGATCGGCTGCGCGGGAATGCTCGGCTGGCTGACCTGGAGCGAGGCCATGTCGCTGTCGGCGCTGTTCGCGGTGGCCGGCTTCATCGGCATCGCGCGCGCGTTCAGCGGCCCCGCTTTGGGCGCGCTGGCGCCGAACCTGGTGCCGAAGGAGGTGCTGCCCAACGCGATCGCGCTCGGCTCGATCGCCTGGCAGGTCGGCATGATCGTCGGGCCCGCGCTCGGCGGCTATCTTTATGCGTGGCAGCCGTTCCTGGCCTATGCCGCCAGCGCCGGGCTGTTCGCGCTGGCGCTGCTCGCCTTGCTCCGCATCGGCCCCGTGCCGCGGCCGGCCATGGACCGCGGCCGCCATCCGCTCCGCCAGATGATCGACGGCCTTCATTATGTGCGCACCAACCGGCTGGTGCTCGGCGCGATCTCGCTCGACCTGTTCGCCGTGTTCCTCGCCGGCTCGACCGCCCTGCTGCCGATCTACGCGCGCGACATCCTCAAGGTCGGCGCCGAGGGGCTCGGGCAGCTCAGCGCGGCGCCCGCCAGCGGCGCGGCGCTGACCGCCCTCCTCTTCTCGTTCCGGCCGCTGAAGCGGGGGGTCGGCAGCAAGATGCTGGGCGCGGTCATCATGTTCGGGCTGGCCACCGTCGCCTTCGCCTTCTCGCGCTCGATGCCGTTGTCGTGGCTGTGCCTGTTCGTGGTGGGAAGCGCGGACATGTTCTCGGTCTACGTCCGCCAGTCGCTGATCCAGCTCCACACGCCCGACGCGATGCGGGGCCGGGTCGGCGCGGTGTCGATGCTGACCATCTCGGCGTCGAACGAATTGGGCGACGCCGAATCGGGCTTCCTCGCCGCGCTGATCGGGCCGGTGGCGGCGGTGGCGGTCGGCGGCGCCGGGGCGATCGCAATCACGCTGCTGTGGTGGAGGCTGTTCCCCGAGTTGCGGCACGCGCGCAGCTTCGAGCCGGCGGCGCCTGCTAGTGGCTAGGCTGAAGGCGCGCCGACCCAGTTGACCAGGGCGAAGCGGACGCCGCGCGTCACCGGCGTCACCCGGTGGAGGGTGCGCGAAGGGAAGATGCGGGCGCCGCCGCGCGGCAGCGTGCGGGGGCCGAGCGCGTGAGGCACGATCTCCAGGTTGCCGCCAGCGTAATCGGCGAGGTCCGACAGCTCGACCGAGACCGACAGGATGCGCCCGCCGAGCCGGTCGGTGCCGGCGTCGGTGTGCCAGGTGCGGAAGTGGCTGCCGACCGCATAGCGCATGATCTGGAGAGGCTCGGCCATGGTGCCGACTTCGACCTCGAGCGCTTCCGCCGCGCGTGCGAACAATGCGTCGAGGCGGTCGTAGATCCACGCGGTATCGCCGCTTCGCGGGTGATAGGAGGTGGCGACGTCGCGGAAGGCGGGATCGACATGGTAGCCGGCCTCGCCCCAGACCTGGCCGGGCGCCAGCACCTCGACCGTGGCGAGCGCGACGATCGCGTCGCACTCCCCGCCGCTGAAGGCGTCGGGACAATCGACATGGAATATTCTCACGCCCAACCCTCGCTGCCGTTCATCCGGGGTCAAAGTATCGCAGGCGGGCCGGCGGCGATACGGCCGAAAGGGTGTTGCAGGTCGCCGCGCGCCACCCGATGTGGGGGTCGGACGAATGCCAGGGAGATTGCGACATGAGAGCGGCGACCATCCTCGACACGATCGGCAACACGCCGCACATCCGGATCAACCGCCTGTTCGGCGACGCCGAGGTCTGGTCCAAGTCGGAGCGGGCCAATCCGGGCGGGTCGATCAAGGACCGGATCGCCTTGGCCATGATCGAGGATGCGGAGCGCTCGGGCGCGCTTCGGCCGGGCGGGACGATCATCGAGCCGACCAGCGGCAATACCGGCATCGGCCTCGCCATGGTCGCCGCCGTCAAGGGCTACAAGCTCGTCCTGGTCATGCCCGAGAGCATGAGCCTCGAGCGGCGCCGGCTGATGCTCGCCTACGGCGCCACCTTCGACCTCACGCCCAAGGAGAAGGGCATGAAGGGGGCGATCGAGCGGGCCCGGGAGCTGATCGCCGAAACGGCCGACAGCTGGATGCCGCAGCAGTTCGAGAATGAAGCGAACATCGAGGTGCATGCCCGTACCACCGCTCGCGAAATCCTCCAGGATTTCCGCGACGCGCCGATCCACGCGATCATCACCGGGGTCGGCACCGGCGGCCACATCACCGCCTGTGCCGAGGTGCTCAAGCAGGAATGGCCGGACCTCAGGGTGTTCGCGGTCGAGCCGACCTTGTCGCCGGTCATCTCGGGGGGGCAGCCGGGGCCGCACCCGATCCAGGGCATCGGCGCCGGCTTCATCCCGCGCAACCTCCATGTCGAGGCGATCGACGGGGTGATCCAGGTCGACCCCGCCGACGCCAAAGAGATGGCCCGCCGCGCCGCGCGGGAGGAAGGGCTGCTGGTCGGGATCAGCTCGGGCGCGACGCTCGCCGCGATCGCGCAGAAGCTGCCCGAGCTGCCCGCCGGCAGCCGCGTGCTCGGCTTCAACTACGATACCGGCGAGCGCTATCTGTCGGTGCCCGATTTCCTGCCGGAATGAGATCGGCGGTTCCCCGGCGAAGGCCGGGGCCCAGCTCCACCGCCGCCTGGACCCCGGCCTCCGCCGGGGAACAGGGTCAGGCGCTCGGCCGGTCACCGGTGGGGCGGTTCCCCGGCGAAGGCCGGGGCCAGCTCCACCGCCGCCTGGACCCCGGCCTCCGCCGGGGAGCAGGGTCAGGCGCTCGGCCGCTCGCCGGTCGCGAGCCAGCGGGCGCAGTCGGCGCCGAGCTGCCGCTGTGCCATCTGCTCGTAGCGGCGGGATTCCTCGGCGCTGAGGATGTCGCGCCAGCGGCCGTTGGTGCCCTTGTGGATGAAGGTCCTGGCGCCGCCCTCCCACAACACGCCGCCCAGCGGCGCGGCGAGCTCGGCATGCTGCTTCATATAGTCGAAGCTGCAATGTTCGAGGATGGCGGGCCACTTCGCCTCGTCGATCGCGATGTCGAGGAAGGCGGCGATGCGACGGATCTGGCCGGGCATGTCGGCCTTGAGGTCGGAAAAGTGGAGCATCATCACGTTCGGCAGGTGGCGGATTTCCCACCAGGTCCGGATATTCTCCCAGAAGGACCAGAACGGGTAGCCGTCGCCGTCCAGCCACGCGTTGAAATAGTCGCGCACCGACGCCGGCGGCGGATCGAGCGGAGGCCCGACGCGGCCCGGCGTGTCGTTGAGGGCGTGGTAGGTTTGGGGGACGAAGCTGGAGTGATGGTTGTACATGCTCCACACGACGTCGCGGCCGTCGCGGCCAATATAGATGTACTTCGCCCTCGGCGAGAAGACGAGCGCGTCGACCGGCAGGTGGGTCTTGACGAAGCGGCGGTGGGTCTGCGCCTCGACCAGCGGCAGCTTCACTTCCTTGGGGGGCAGGCGCAGGTCGAGCCAGGGCGAGATTTCCGGGACGTTGATGCCCTCGGCCCCGTTGAAGATGAGCTGCGCGACGATCTGCTGGGTCCAGGTCGTGCCGGACTTGGCGTAGGTGCCGATGACGATATCGTCGTCGCGGAACCGGAAGTCGTTCCAGATCGTCGAGTCGAAATGATGGCTGTGCAGCTCACGCGTCTTGCGGGGCCAGGCGGAGGCCTGTTCGATCTTTCCTTCAATCATGGCAGCCGGTCCTTGCTGGTGACGAATCGCGGCGGCTGATGGCAGCCCTCCTCGATTCGCCTGAGCCAGTTTCGACGGGCCCGCGCGATGCCGCGACGAGGCGGAGGCGGAGCGACGAAGGCCGCAACCGAGGCGATGAAGCGACAGCTCGCCATGAATCGCGCGAGACGCGCGAGATTCGGCCGAATGGCGGGAACCATGGTTGTTGATCTACGTTAACTCGTGTCCACGGGGTTCCGCTTCACCACATCGTCAGACGAGTCACATGCAGCCTGCCACCGCCACGCCTGAAGAAATGGTCGGCGCCGCCATCGCCGCCGTCCGCGGCGGCGAGCCGACGATCGGCGCGCTGCTCGATGCGCTACCGGCGCCGATCTACACCACCGACGGCAAGGGCCGGGTCACCTTCTTCAACCGCGCGTGCATCGACTTTGCCGGCCGCACCCCCGTCGCCGGCGAGGACCGCTGGTGCGTGACCTGGAAACTCTACACCGAGGACGGCGAGTTCCTGCCCCACGACCAATGTCCGATGGCAGTCGCGATCCGGGAGAAGCGCGCGGTCCGCGGCGCGCAGGCGATCGCCGAGCGGCCCGACGGCAGCCGCGTCACCTTTGTCCCCTACCCCACGCCGCTGCTCGACGAGCAGGGTGAGGTGATCGGCGCGGTCAACCTGCTGCTCGACGTGACCCAGAAGAAGCAGGCCGATTATCTGCGCGGCCAGGCGCTGCGGTGCCGGCGGCTCGCCGCGTCGGTCAACGACGCGCGCACCGTCAACACGCTGACCGCGATGGCGGCCGAATATGAGGAACAGGGGCGCGCCCTCCACCTCGTGAACTGAGCGGCGCGTCCGCGGCCGCGGCGTCAGTGGCTCGCCGGCCGTCCCTGCTCGCGCAGCCCGGCATAAGCGAGCGTGATCGACGGCAGCCGCTCCTCCAGCCATGCCGCCATCGCCTGCTCCTCCCGCAAAGTGGTTTCGAGCAGCGGCGCCGCTGCGGCGAAGCCGCCCGCCTCAGCCAGGGCGAGGAGCGAGCGGTAGCTGGCTATCTCGAAATTCTCGAACGCGAAGGTGACGAAGCTGTTCTTGAGGATCTCGTCGCCGGCCATGGCATTGCCGATCGCGGCGACATTGCCGATCAGGTTCATCGCCAGGTCCTTGAAGCTCGAATGGCTCTCGTGGAGCGAGCGGAGGATTTCGTCGAGGCGCGCGACCTGCTGCCGTGTCTCGGCGCGGTGGAGGCGGAGGCGATCGGCGAGCTCGGGATAGCGGACGAGCCGGTCGAGCTGCCGGTCGATCAGCGCCAGCGCCTGCTGCTCGACCGCATGCGCGTTCTGAAGGCCGGTGACGAAGATCGATCGGATGGTGCGGTTCGGGTGGCTGGCCATGTCGGATCTCCGGGCTGTCACGATAGAACGGCGCCGAGCCGCAACCGATCCGCACGGCGCGATGCCGCTCGGGAACCGCCTCGCCAAAGGCCCGTTCCGCCACGGATGCAGCGCCTTGCCGCCCGTCATTTCACGCGCTGCGCTCGGGGAGCGGGATGATTCCGATGGACGGAGCACGGTGAGCCCGGCCGCCACGCCCGGACAGGCCGCGGCGTCGGCCCCGCTCGGCGCGCCGCGGCCGACGCTGAGGAGCCGCGACGTGCTGGCGCTCACCGTCGGCATCGTGATCGGCGCCGGCATCTTCAGGACGCCGGCGCTGGTGGCCGGCGCCGCGGGAAGCGAAGCGGCGCTGCTGCTCGCCTGGGTCGCGGGCGGCCTGCTCTCGATCGTCGGCGCGCTCTGTTATGCCGAGCTGGTTTCGGCATTCCCCCACGTCGGCGGCGATTTCCATTTCCTCGACCGCGCCTACGGGCCGCGGCTCGCCTTCCTCTATGCCTGGGCGCGGCTGGCGGTGATCCAGACCGGCTCGATCGCCCTGCTCGCCTACGTGCTCGGGGACTATCTGGCGGCGATGCTGCCGATCGGGCCGCTTTCCCCAGCTTTATATGCGGCGGCGGCGGTGCTGCTGATCAACGGCGTCAACTGGGCCGGCATCCGCCTCGGCGCGCGGGTCCAGCGCTGGCTTACCGCCGCCGAAGTGGCGGGGCTGGCGCTGGTGATCGCCGCCGCCTTCACGCTCGCGCCGGCGGCAGCCGCTCCGACGACGCCCGCCGGAGGCGGCGCGGCGGGGCTGATGATGGTGTTCGTGCTGCTCACCTATGGCGGGTGGAGCGAGGCCGTCTACGTATCGGCCGAGGTCGAGGACGCGCCGCGCCGGATGGGCCGGATCATGGTCGCCGGCCTGGCCTTCGTCACCTTGCTCTATGTGCTTGCCAATCTCGCCTTCCTGAGGGCGCTGGGGCTCGGCGGCATGGCGGCGAGCGAGGCGGTCGCCGCCGAGGTGATGCGCCGGGCGCTGGGCGGCGAGGGCGTTGCCTTGATCAGCCTGATCGTCGCGATCGCCGCCTTCACCTCGGCCAACGCCACCGCGATCACCGGCGCCCGCACCGCCTGCGCGCTCGGCCGCAGCTTCGCGCAGCTGCGCTGGCTCGGGCGCTGGGACGTGGCGCGGGACACGCCCGCCAACGCGCTCGTGGCCCAGACCGGGGTCGCCTTGCTGCTGGTGGCGGCCGGCGCCTTCGCCCGCGACGGCTTCCGGCTGGTGGTGGAATATACCGCGCCGGTCTTCTGGTTCTTCCTGCTGCTGGTCGGGCTCGCCGTGTTCGTGCTGCGGATCCGCCAGCCGCACGCGCCGCGGCCGTTCCGGGTGCCGCTCTACCCGCTGCTGCCGGCACTCTTCTGCCTGACCAGCGCCTATCTGCTCTATGCGAGCGTCGCCTATACCGGCGCCGGCGCGCTCGCCGGCATCGCCGTGCTCGCGGCCGGCGGGCTCGCGCTCGCCTTGCTTCGTCCGTCGCCACCAGAGGAGGCCAACCCATGAAGAGCATGATAATCGCCGCAGCCTTGCTGCTCGGCGGAGCCGCGCTGGCCGCCCATTCGTTCGCGGACCAGCAGGCAGGCCGGCAGCAGGCGGCCGCCGCGGCGCGGGAGCCGGATGTGATCTACGTGCCGACGCCGCCCAAGGTCGTCGACGCGATGCTCGAAATGGCGCGGGTGCGCGACGGCGACATACTCTACGACCTCGGCTCGGGCGACGGCCGCATCCCGATCGCGGCGGCGCGCAAGTTCAAGGTGCGGGCGGTGGGGATCGACATCGACCCGCAGCGGATCAGGGAGGCGCGCGCCAACGCCGCCGCCGCCGGCGTCACCGACCGCGTCAGCTTCCGCCAGGAGGACCTGTTCGAAGCCGATTTCGCCGAAGCCACGGTGGTCACGCTCTACCTGCTCGACACGTTGAACGAGAGATTGCGGCCGCGGCTGCTGGCCGAGCTGAAACCGGGCACCCGGATCGTCAGCCACGCGTTCCGGATGGGCGACTGGGCGCCGGAAAAGACCGCCACGATCGACGGCGCCAACATCTATATGTGGACCGTGCCGCCCAGACGATAGATGTTGCGGCCCCGGCAAAGGCCGTTCTCATCGCTGCGGCGCGCCGCCCAAGAGAAAGAGTAAGATACCCATGTCCGACCGCAGTGCCGCGCAGGCGGCCAACATCGCCCTGCTGATCGATGCCGACAACGCCTCGGCCGAGCATCTCGACGCGGTGCTGACCGTGCTTGCCGAGCTCGGCACGGTCAACATCCGGCGCGCCTACGGCAATTGGAGCAAGCCGGGCCTGCAGGGCTGGTCGGCGATGGCGCACCGCCACGCGATCGAGCCGCACCAGCAGTTCGACATCACTAAGGGCAAGAATGCCACCGACATGAAGATGACGATCGACGCCATGGACCTGCTGTTCGGCGGCCGCGTCGACGGTTTCGGCATCATGTCGAGCGATTCCGACTTCATGCCGCTGGCGATGCGCATCCGCCAGGACGGGCTGCCGGTCTACGGCTTCGGCGGCGCCAAGACTCCGGAGGGTTTCCGCGAGGCCTGCACCCGCTTCATCGACGTCGGCGCGCTGGCCGAAACCAACAAGGAGGCGCCCGCCCAGGCCAAGCCCAAGGTCGACCAGCAACTGGTCGACCTGTTCGGCGCCGCGTTCCGGGCGGCCAAGCGCGACGAGCGCGGCTTCGCCCGGCTGTCCGAGGTCGGCGAGCTGGCCGGCAACCGCTCATCCTTCGACGTCCGCAGCTACGGCTTTTCCCGGCTGTCCGACCTGATCGAGAGCCTGCCCAACTTCCTCGTCGAGAAGCGCGAGGGCGGCGTGTTCGTGAAACGGGTGCGGTGAGGTCGATCGGTTCGCTTCCATTCCAGCCCGAGCGGCGCTGGGGCGATCACGCCTTGCGGCCGATGTCGTAGCCCGCGATCTTGCGGCCGGCGGCGCTGTCCTCGATCAGGGTGGCGAGGCGGCGGGCGCGGGTTTCGGGCTTCTTGGCGCTGGTGACCCAGTGGAGCACGACCTTGCGGTAGCCGGGCGGACGCTTCTCCCAGTCCGCCCAGGCCGCCGCGTTCGCCTGGAACCGCGCGACCTCCTCGGGCGCCAGCTCGCGGGCTTCGCTCTCGTAGGAATAATGGGAGCGGTTCTCCCGTCCGGCCTCGAACGCGCGCTCGCCGGCGGGCGTCATCTGCCCGGCTTCCTTCAGCGCCCGGAAGCGCTCGACATTGACCTTGCTCCACACGCTGCCCTTGCGCCGCGGGGTGAAACGGATCGTATAGCTATCTTCGCCGAGCGAGCGGCGGACGCCGTCGATCCAGCCGAAGCACAATGCCTGGTCGCGCGCCTGCGGCCAGTCGATCGAGGGGTTGCCGCTGCCTTTCTTCCAGAAGCCGACGAGCAGCTCGGGCGCGGTCGCGTGGTTCGCCTCCAGCCAGCGGCGAAAGTCGGCTTCAGTGGGGAAGAAGGTGGGTTCCTGGCTCATACCTCATCGTCATCCCGGCCTCGAGCCGGGACCCGCCTTCACCTTAGCGGCAGCGGCTCGAACCCGAAATCCACCGCGAGATCGCGCCAGGTCGGATTGACCTCGTGAATAAGGTCGTATTTCCACGCGCGTGGCCAGCGCTTGACCCGCTTCTCGCGCTGGATGGCGGACTCCATCGTCTCGTGGACCTCGAACCAGACCAGTCGCTTGATGCCGTATTTGGAGGTGAAGCCGCCAGTCAGCCCTTCGCGGTGCTGGTGGATGCGTCCCGGCAGGTCCGAGGTCACGCCCGTATAGAGGGTGCTGTGGGACGCCCGGGCGAAGATGTATACGCATGGCTGGCGATCCATGGCCTGCAGTAAAGAGCAAGGCGGGTCCCGGCTCAAGGCCGGGATGACGCTTGAGGATCGCGTTGCCTACCTCAGGCCGACGGTGGAGGCGACCACGACAGCTAGGCGTTTGGCCGCGCCCCCCTCGTCATGCCGGACCTGATCCGGCACCCGCCTGCCTTGTCCCCGCGGCACAAGAAGGCAGGTCCCGGCTCAAGGCCGGGATGACGGCTTTGCGGGCGGCCGTGCGGGATGATAGTGGGAGAGCATGAACGTCCCTTCACCTTTGACCCTTCCGCAGCGCGTGAAGCTGCGGGCAGACGATTTCTGGTTGCTGGCGCGGTCGGGCGCGTTCGACGGCTACGCCAAGAGCGAGCTGATCGAGGGCGAAATCTGGGTGATGAGCGCCATCCACAGCTGGCATGCGAAGACGGTGTCGCGGCTCAACGTGGCGCTCCACGCGGCGTTGCTCGCCGCCGGTTCGAACCTGGAAATATTCGTGCCCGTGTCGATCCTGCTTTCGGAAGACTCGGTGCCGGAGCCCGACCTCGCCGTGGCCGAAGACCATGACGACGGCCCATTGCCGCTCGCCAAGGTCAAGCTGGCGGTCGAGGTGTCCGACACCACGCTGGAGATCGACCTCGGCCGCAAGGCGCTGCTCTACGCCCGCCACGGCGTCCCCGAATATTGGGTGATCGGGCGAGAGGGCGCCTGCCTTTACCGGCACCATGGTCCGGAAGCGGAGGGGTACGAAAACCGCGACGAGTTCGGGCTGGGCGAGCGGGTCGAAGCCGCGACGATTGCCGGCCTCGTCGTCGAGACGGCGGCGTTGGTGTAAATAGGTATAGCTCCCGGAATACAAGGATGAATTTCTAGGGCATGTTAATCGACTGTCCGACTTGCAATCGTTCGATATCCTCCAATGCTGAGGTCTGTCCCGCCTGCGGGGAAAAGCCTGGCAGATATTGGTATCGATTCGTGGATGTCGACGACGGACCCTGTACCCTATGCGGCGGGACAGGCGCTGTCGTCGAATACAGTTCGACTTGCTCATTATGTGAGGGGTCAGGTCGGTACGTGTCTGTAGTCGCAGGCGCGGGAGCATGCCCTTCTTGCCACGGCACCGGAAAAGTGGTTGCGATGCAAGCGCCGACCGGTAGTAATTCGGAACATAAGCTACGATGCCGTGTCTGCTCTGGATCAGGCAGACGAAATACACGAAAGGAGTTCATCGACGGCTATTCGTGGCTTTAGTAGTCACCGCGTCAGCCGCCGATACGTCATCCGGTGTGGCCGGTCGGCCTCGGGGCCCAGGCGCCGCCGCTTGTCCTCCTCGTAAGCTTCGAAATTGCCTTCGAACCATTCGACGTGGCTGTCGCCCTCGAAGGCGAGGATGTGGGTGGCGAGGCGGTCGAGGAAGAAGCGGTCGTGGCCGATCACCACCGCGCAGCCGGCGAAATTCTCCAGCGCGTCCTCGAGGACGCGCAGGGTCTCGACGTCGAGGTCGTTGGTCGGCTCGTCGAGCAGCACGACGTTGCCGCCTTCCTTGAGCATCTTGGCTATCTGGACCCGGTTGCGCTCCCCCCGGAGAGCTGCGCGACCTTCTTCTGCTGGTCGCGGCCGCGGAAGTTGAAGGCGCCGACATAGCGGTGCCGACCTCGTGCTTGCCCAAACGGAATCGGTCCTCGGGATCAAGCCGGGCTTGCGGTGGTTGTGACCAACAGCTGTTATGCTAGATTGAACCCATGACCGCGCAGGACCTCCTCAAGCCGCCCGGCCGGTACAAGCTGAAGGTGGCGGACTATCTGACGCTCGACCGCTCAGGCGCGTTCGAAGGCATGCGCACGGAGCTGATCGATGGGGAGGTCATCGTCATGAACCCGCAAGCGCGCCGGCACATGTTCATCAAAGATGAACTGGCTTATCGGCTCCGCCGGGCGTTGGAGGAGATCGGGAGCAGCGTCTTCGTTGGGACGGAGGGCAGCGTCGAGCTGGCGGAGCACAGCCTGCCGCAGCCGGACATCCTGCTGACAAGCGAGCCGCGCGGCGAAGGCTTCGTGCCGCTCTCATCCGTCGCGCTGGTGGTCGAGGTATCGGTCACGACGCTGGAGTTCGATCTCGAGCGCAAGGCCCCGCTTTATGCCCGCCACGGCGTCGGGGAATATTGGGTGGTGGACGTGAACGGCAGCGTGATCCACCAGATGTGGGCTCCGGAGGGCCAGGCTTACGCCGAGCGGCGAGAGGTAAGGTTGGGCGATCGGATCGAGGCGAGGACGATCGAGGGGCTGGCGGTGGAGACGGCTGGGATCAGCTAGTCAAGCTCAAGGCGATTGAAGCTCATACTCGCACCCTCATATGGCGGCCTACGAGCGCCTCGGACGCCCGGTTTCCTGTAAAGCTGATCCGATGATTGGGCCGCTTGGTGCCTTGCTTCTGCTTCAGCTCGAAGCCCTCAGCCATAAAATAGTCGATGAGGGCATTCTCCAGGACCGAAAGGACCTTCGATACGTCCTGCCCCGGCTTCGCCCACGGCTCGCAGCAAATGACGTATCGTCCCCCCGTCTCGGACTCGTAAATCGCTGTCATCAGTCGAACCGAGTCCAGGTGTTGAACGATCCGTTTGCGAACGTTGTTTGTTTTGCCGACATAGAGGGGGGAAAAACGATCTCCGTGCTTGCGGTAGAATACGTAGACCCCTGGTGCAGCCGGCAGCCGTTCTACGTGGTCGCATCGGTAAATCGCTCCAGCCGGCGCTACAGTCAGCTGTACGGGCTTGCTCCAAGCTGCTTCGATATGGAGTGGCAAAGATTCCTCCTCAGCGAGTCAGCCGCCGGTACGTCATCCTATGCGGCCGGTCCGCCTCGGGGCCCAGGCGCCGCCGCTTGTCCTCCTCGTAAGCTTCGAAATTGCCTTCGAACCATTCGACGTGGCTGTCGCCCTCGAAGGCGAGGATGTGGGTGGCGAGGCGGTCCAGGAAGAAGCGGTCGTGGCTGATGATCACCGCGCAGCCGGCGAAATTCTCGAGCGCATCCTCGAGCGCGCGCAAGGTCTCCACGTCGAGGTCGTTGGTCGGCTCGTCGAGCAGCAGGACGTTGCCGCCTTCCTTGAGCATCTTGGCCATGTGGACGCGGTTGCGCTCGCCGCCCGACAATTGGCCGACCTTCTTCTGCTGGTCGGGGCCCTTGAAGTTGAACGCGCCGACATAGGCGCGGGTGGCGACCTCGTGCTTGCCGAAGCGGAAAACATCGGCGCCGCCCGACACCTCCTCCCACACGTTCTTCCTCGGGTCGAGCGCGTCGCGCGACTGGTCGACATAGCCGAGGCGGACGGTTTCGCCGATCCGGACGCTGCCGCCGTCGGGCCGCTCGTCGCCGCGGATCAGCCTGAACAAGGTGGTCTTGCCGGCGCCGTTGGGGCCGATCACGCCGACGATGCCGCCGGGCGGCAGCGAGAAGCTGAGGTCGTCGAACAGCAATTTGTCGCCATAGGCCTTGCTTAGCCCGGTCGCTTCAATGACGGTGCCGCCGAGCCGCTCGGGCACCTGGATCAATATCTGCGCCTTGCCCGGACTGCGGTTCTCCTGCGCCTCGACCAGCTCGTCGAACGCCTTGATGCGCGCCTTCGACTTGGTCTGGCGCGCCTTGGGCGAGCGGCGAATCCAGTCGAGCTCCTCCTGGATCGCCTTCTGCTTGCCCTGCTCCTCGCGCTCCTCCTGCGCCAACCTCTTAGCTTTCTTCTCCAAATAGCCGGAATAATTGGATTCGTAGACATAGTAACGGCCGCGATCGAGCTCGAGCACCCAGTTCACGACATGGTCAAGGAAATAGCGGTCGTGGGTGACGAGGATGACGTTGCCGGCATAGTCGACCAGATGCTTTTCCAGCCACTGCACGCTCTCGGCGTCGAGATGGTTAGTGGGTTCGTCGAGCAGCAATATGTCGGGCTTTTCGAGCAGCAGCTTGGTGAGCGCGACGCGGCGCTTCTCGCCGCCGGACAGGTTGGTCACCTCGGCATCGCCAGGCGGGCAGCGAAGCGCGTCCATCGCGATCTCGAGCTGGTTGTCGAGCGTCCAGCCGTCGACCGCGTCGATCTTCTCCTGAAGCTCCCCCATCTCCGTCATCAAGGCATCGAAGTCGGCATCTTCCGGAGGGTCCGCCATCAGGTTGGAAATGGCGTTGAACCGGTCCATCATGTCGGCGACAGGGCGCACGCCGTCCATCACATTCTCGCGCACCGTCTTCGACGCATCGAGCTGCGGCTCCTGCTCGAGATAGCCGACGCGTATCCCCTCGCCCGGCCAGGCCTCGCCGACATATTCCCTGTCGCGGCCCGCCATGATCTTCATCAAAGTCGACTTGCCCGAGCCGTTCGGGCCGATGATCGCGATCTTCGCGTCGGGATAGAATTGCAGGTGGATGTTGTTGAGGATCGGCTTGGGCTGACCGGGGAAGGTCTTGGTCATGCCCTTCATGACGAAACTATATTGTGCGGCCATGGCGGCGCTCGCTCCGGAAAGTACGTGCTGGCGGGAATTTGCGCGCCTATCTAGGGCGTGGGCGCACGATTGTCATCCACTCCGTCATTCCCGCGCACCCGGGAATCCCGCTTCTTCCCAAAGCCGGTGCGGACAAGCGGGATTCCCGCTTCCGCGGGAATGACGAGTTGGCTACGAACCCCCGATGAAAAAGCTCGTCCTCCTCGCCGCCCTGCCCTTCCTCGCGCTCGCGCCGGCGCCCGCAACCGCCCAGCGTCCCGCCGACGTCGAAAAGCTGCGCGACGCGGCGCTGAAGGACGAGCTCGCCTGGGAGATCACCGAGGGGCTGACCACGGAGGTCGGGCCGCGGCTCGCCGGCACCGAGGCCGAGGCGCGGGCGCGCGACTGGGCAGTGCGCAAGCTCAAGAGCCTGGGCTTCGCGGTGCGGGTCGATACGTTCGACATGCCGGTATGGGTGCGCGGCGAGGAAAGAGCGGAGATCGTCGCGCCCTTCCCGCAGAAGCTGGCGGTGACGGCGCTCGGCAATAGCGGCGCGACCCCGCCGCAGGGGATCGAGGCCGAACTGGTGGGCTTCGACAGCTTCGAGGAATTCGTCGCCGCGCCGGACGCGAGCGTGCGGGGCAAGATCGTGTTCGTCAGCCACGCCATGGCGCCCACGCAGGAAGGCTCCGGCTACGGCTATTTCGGACGGGCCCGGCGGGAGGGGCCGTCGGTCGCCAGCCGCAAGGGGGCGGCCGCGATCGTGATCCGTTCGATCGGCACCGACTATCACCGCAATCCCCATACCGGCGTGCAGAGCTGGGCCGAGGGCGTCGCGCCGATCCCGGCCGGAGCCTTGGCGATCCCCGACGCCGAGCAGCTGCAGCGCATCCTGAAGCGCGGCCGGCCGGTGACGATGCGGCTGATCCTCACTCCGCGCAACATCGGCACCCGCCAATCGGGGAACGTCATCGCCGAGATCAAGGGGCGCGACCCGAAAGCGGGCGTGGTGCTGGCCGCCTGCCATCTCGACAGCTGGGACCTCGCCACCGGCGCGATCGACGATGCCGCGGGGTGCGGCATCGTGGCGGCGGCGGCCAAGCGGGTCGGCGACGCCGGCCGGCCGCGGCGCACGATCCGGGTGGTGTGGTTCGGCGCGGAGGAAGTGGGGCTGTTCGGCGGTTATCATTATCTGAAGACGCGCGGCGGCGAAAAGCATGCGATGATCGCCGAGAGCGACTTCGGCGCCGACCGGATCTGGAAGTTCAACAACAAGGCGCCGGCCGCGGCCCGCCCAGCGATCGACCGGATCGCGCGAGCGCTGGCGCCGCTCGGCATCGTCCATGGCCACAACGACCGCGCGGGCGGGTCGGACATCGGCCCGCTGTCCGCCACCGGCGTGTCCACCATCGAGCTGCAGCAGGACGGCACCCGTTATTTCGATTACCATCACACGCCCGACGACACGCTCGACAAGGTCGACCCGGAGCAGCTCCGCCAGAATGTCGCGGCGTGGACGGCGATGCTGGCGATCACCGCCAACGCGCCGGAAGAACTGGCCGCGCCCGCCGCCCAATAGGTGCGGAGGCCGGTCCGGGGAGGAGCCATGCGAAGGCCGGCACGGCGGGCCGCGATCCGGCCCGGGCGGCCGCCGTGAGAATCAGGCATCATTCGAAGCCGAATTCCGCTACATTCCAGCTCGATCGTCCCCGGGGAGGGCTGCTCGATGCCGACATTGCCGTCCGATCCCCTGTTCGTCAGGCAATGGCATCTCGACCGCTCGCTCACTCCGAATGCGGCAATCGACCTCAACGTCGTGCCGGTGTGGGAGGATTATACCGGCCTCGGCGTGCGGGT
This sequence comes from Allosphingosinicella sp., assembly GCA_035942355.1. Lineage (GTDB taxonomy): Bacteria > Pseudomonadota > Alphaproteobacteria > Sphingomonadales > Sphingomonadaceae > Allosphingosinicella. The sequence goes on from DASZDE010000190.1 coordinate 21,117, forward strand.
GGCGGTGATCGACCGGCCGGTCGAGCACGACCATCCCGACCTCGACGGCAATTATGTCGGCCTTGTCATGTCGCCGGAGGGCCATGCCCACGGCACCCAGGTCGCCGGGCTGATCGCCGCCGAGCGCAACGGCGAAGGCGGCGTCGGCGTCGCCTATGGGGCCAGCATCACCGGGCTCGGCGGCTCGACCGCGGCGGTGATCGAGGCGGCCCGATTCGACGTCGCCAATATCTCGCTCGCCACCTTGTTCGCGTGGGACCGCACCACCGATTGGAAGGAGGAATATGCCCATGCGGCGGAGACCGGGCGCGACGGCCTCGGCACCATCGTGGTGGTCGCGTCCGGCAACAACCGCGAGGGCAGCCTCGATGCGAACCTGTCGCCGTTCACCCAGCACCGCCATATCGTCGTGGTCGGCGCGGTCGGCAAGACCGGCATGGTCAGCGACTACTCGTCGGAGGGCGCCACCCTCACCGTCGTGGCGCCGTCCTCCTCCGAAGGCCTCACCGACGGCGTCACCACCACCGACCTGCAGGGATCGGCCGGCTCCGACCACGGCGACTACACCTCGCATTTCGGCGGCACCTCGGCGTCCGCGCCGCTGGTGAGCGGGGTCGCGGCGCTGATGCTGGAAGCCAATCCGGCGCTCGGCTGGCGCGACGTCCAGGAGATATTGGCGATCACCGCCCGCCATACCGGCACCGCGATCGGCGAGGCTCCGCAAGGCCCGGAGCGCTTCGCCTGGACCGTCAACGATGCGGATATCGTCAACGGCGGCGGCTTCCATTTCTCGAACGATTATGGCTTCGGGCTGGTCGACGCGCTGGCCGCCGTGCGGGTCGCGGAGACGTGGGACAGGCAGCAAAGCTCGGCCAATGAGCTCGCCGACTCCGCTCTGTTCTCTGGCAGCCTGGCGGTGCCCGACGCCGATGCGGGCGGAGTCGAGGTCGAGTTCACGATCGGGGCGGGTATCGTCGCCGAGCGCATCGACCTGGCGGTCGGCCTCAGCCATGGCGACGCGCGCCAGATCGAGATCACCATCGTCTCGCCGAGCGGCACCGAAAGCATCCTGTTCTACCACCGCGGCGAGAATCCCGACCAGTTCGGCATCCCGCGCCAGTTCCAGGGTTGGACGTTCGGATCCAACGCCTTTGCCGGCGAGGACGCGGAAGGCGTTTGGACCGTCCGCGTGGCCGACACCGTCGCCGGCGGCGCCGGCACGCTCAGCCACCTCGCGCTTGATCTTTACGGGGAGGCGGCGAGCGACGACGATACCTATTTCTACACCAACGAATATGGCGCGCTGACGGGTGTGGCCCATTCCGGCCTGCTCGCCGACGGCGCCGGCATGGATACGATCAACGCCGCCGCCGTGACCGCCGGCTCGCATATCGACCTCAGCGGCGGCACCGACAGCCGGATCAACGGCAAGGCCCTGACGATCGCTCCCGGCACCGCGATCGAACATGCCGCCGGCGGCGACGGCGACGACTGGCTGGGCGGCAACGGCGCGGGCAACTGGCTGCGCGGCGGCCGCGGCGTCGACAGCCTCGCCGGCCTTGCCGGCAACGACATATTGGACGGCGGCCGCGGCAGCGACCGCATCGGCGGCGGCCATGGCGACGACCATTTGCTCGGCGGCGACGGCAATGACTGGCTCAACGGCGGGTCCGGCAACGACCTGCTCGCCGGCGGCGACGGGACCGCCGACGCCGCCAGCTACGGCGAAGCCGCCGCCGGCGTGATCGTCGACCTCGGCCGCGCCGGACCGCAGGATACCGAAGGCGCGGGGCTCGATACGCTCGGCGGGGTCGAGCGGCTGATCGGATCGGCCCATGGCGACCGCTTCACCGGCACGGCGGCGGCCAACGCCTTGTGGGGCTGGCACGGCGACGATTTCCTGGTCGGCGGCGGCGGCGACGACTGGCTCGACGGGGGCGAGGGCGACGACCTGCTGGCCGGGGGCGACGGCCTCGGCGACGTCGCGAGCTACATGGCGGCCGGCGCCGGCGTGACGGTGGAGCTTGGGGTCACCGACTGGCAGGACAGCGGCGGCGGCGGAACCGACCGGCTGGATGGGATCGAGCATCTCCGCGGCTCCCGCTTCGGCGACCATCTCGGCGGCGATGCCGGCGCCAACCACCTCGCCGGCAACGCAGGCGACGATACGCTCGCCGGCGGCGACGGCGACGACCGGCTGGCCGGCGGCGCCGGCGACGATCTCCTCGACGGCGGCGAGGGGCTGGACCTGGCCAGCTATGCGGACGCCGCCGCGCGGGTGGCGATCAGCCTCGCCGTGGCGGGGCCGCAGGGCGGCGCCGGCGCCGGCTTGGACACGCTCAGCGGCATCGAGCGGCTCGAAGGCTCGGCCTTCGCCGACCGCCTGACCGGCAATGCCGACCATAATCTGCTGGCGGGGCTGGGCGGCAGCGACTGGCTCGACGGCGGCGACGGCGACGACGAGCTGCTCGGCGGCCACGGCGTCGACCGGCTCAGCGGCGGCGCCGGCAACGACCGTCTGCACGGCGGCGCCGGACAGCGC